>JBOGOE010000379.1:0-2556 GCA_050747445.1 Candidatus Polarisedimenticolia bacterium
GCCGCCAGGTGCACGCGCCAGGCCGCGACCGGGGCTTCGGTCCCCTGGAGCGCCTCGATCGCCGCGCGGATCGATCGGGCGGCTCCCGCCGCGTCACCCTCCGCCGCGGCGGCCAGCGCCAGACCACGCGCCCCGAGGGCGAGGTAGGTCCGCTCCCCCGAGGTCGCCGCCACTTCCGTCACCCGCTCCGCCTCCTCCCGCGCCCGCCCCACCTCCCCCAGGCGCCGCCATCCGTCGCTCAGGATCGCCGACAGCGGCATCTGCCAGGACCAGTCCATGAGGACGCGGCCGCGATCCCGCGCGCCACCCGCCTCGCCGAAACAATGGCGCGCCCGCTCCGGCTGGTCGAGACCCAGGTGGGCCGCCCCCAGGAGGATCAGGGCGACCAGCGTGCCGTGATCGTGCCGCGCCTCCCGCGCCTCGCGCAGCGCCGTCTCGCACAGGGAGCGCGCCGTCTCGAAGTCGCCGACCTGCTCGTGCAGCCACGCCGACTGCAACCGGAACAGCGTGGCCCACAGGCGGTGGCCGTTCTTCCCGGCCATCCGCGATCCCTCGTCGATGACCCGCGCCATCTCGCCCCATTCCCCGAGGTGCAGAAGACCCCACCCCAGGAAGAAATGCCCCAGGAGATAGTCGAAGATGTCCCCCGCCTCGAGGGCGAGACGGATCCCGTCGCGCGCCCCCCGGCAGCCTTTCCGGTAATCCGACTGCAGGCACTGGAAGTAGGCCCATCGTCCCATGTGCCGGCTGAGGACCTGGCGATCGGATCGGCGTTTCGCCTCGCGCACCGCCTCCGCCGAGGCGCGTGCGTCGTCGCGCTGCCAGCCGCGCAGGAGCAGGCCCCAGTAGGCGGCGTACCCGCGGGTGTGGGCCCGCAGCATCGGATCGGCGAGACGACCCGCCAGGTCGCGCGCCTCCCGCTCGGCCTCCTCGAACCGCGTCCGGTCGTACCAGGAAAGGGCGCTGCCCAGGAAGAACAACGCCCGCGCCCGCACGTCGCAGCGGCCGTGCTCGCGCGCCAGACCGGTGAGGGTCTCGAAGTCCTCGACCGCGCCCCGCATGTCCCCCATCGAGCGGCGCACCGCGCCGCACTGCTCCAGGATGGCCGCCTGCATCCCGACGCGCTCGGGCTCGGGGAGCCGCGCCACCAGATCGAAGGCGCGGGTCAGCAGCCCGAGGGCTTCGCGATTGGCGTTGCGGCGGGCCGCGTTCTCGGCCGCGAGCCGGAGATAGCGCATCGCCGACGCATGGTCCCTCGCGGTTTCGAAGTGGACGGCGAGCTCGGCGGCGATCTCGCCGACACGCGTCCCGTAGACCTCAATCCCGCGCTCCGCGATCCGCCGGTGCATGCGCAGCCGCCGGTGCAACGGCACCCGATCGTAGAGGACGTTGATGTACAGGGGGTGGATGAAGGCGTAACGCGCGGTCACCGTGCCGTCCGGCAGGCGTCCCGCCCCCGCGGAGCGCAGGAACTGCCCGCGCGACGCGAGGGTCTCGCACAGCGCCTCGACCCTCGGGAGCTCCAGGTCCAGACCGGCGGCGACCGCGACGGGGGAGAAATCCATCCCGGCGACGCAGGCCGCCTCCAGGACCCCCTGCTCGTCGGCGTTGAGACGATCGATCTGCTTTTCGATCATCTGCCGCAGGCTCTCGGGCACGCCGCGATCGATCTCGCCGATGACCGCCTCGGTTGCGACCGCGCCCCCGCCCCGCGTCTCGACCAGACCGCGGGACACCAGGTAGTCCACGACGTTGACCATGAACAGGGCGTTGCCGTCGGTCCGGCGGTGGATGGCGCGCGCCAGATCGGGCGGGGCCGGTCCGGTGAAGCGCCGCCCAAGGTATTCCCCCACCAGCGCCTCGCTCAGGTAGCCGATCGGCAGCTCCTGGCACTGGCGGCGCATCTGCAGCTCCTGCTTGACCGCCCGCAGGGGGTGATGGCTCTGGATCACCTCCGCCTCGCGGTACGTCCCGAGGATCATCAGGCGGGCCGGCTCGCGGCGCCGCGCCAGGGAGGCGATGAGGTCGAGCGTCGCGTAGTCGCTCCAGTGGAGGTCGTCGAGGGCCAGCACCAGGGGGGTCTCGCTGGTGAGCGCCTCGATCGCCTCCGCCATCTCGCGCAGCATCCGTTCGCTGGTGGCGCCGAGGATCTCGCGCTGCAGGATCTGGCGATCGGCCTCGCTGACCAGCGAAGGCATCTGGATGAGCCAGGTCGGCGCGTGCCGGCGCAGCAGGGCGACGAGCCGGCGCCCGCCGGCGTCGCGTCCCAGCCGCGTCAACGCCTCCAGGACCGGGAGATAGGCCTCGCCGGCGCCGTACTGCTCCAGGCACTTGCCACGGGCGATCCAGATGGAGGGGTCGGCGGTGGCCCGCTCGAGGAAGACATCGAGAACCGCCGTCTTGCCGATCCCCGGCTCCCCGGTGATGAAGACCACCTGGCGGTCGCCGCGCAGGGCGCGCCGCAGCCATTCCTGAAGCCCGTCCATCTCGACGGCGCGGCCCACGAACCCCGCGTGACGCGACGCCGGCGGGACGGCCGGCCGCACCGTCCCCGCG
>JBOGOE010000380.1:0-2451 GCA_050747445.1 Candidatus Polarisedimenticolia bacterium
GGGGCGTACGAGACGAAGCGCCGGGTCCCACCGCGCCGCGTTTTGGCGCGGTGGGTGGGCGCGCAGCGAGTCGAGGGGAGCGGTCGCGCAGCGACCGCGGACCCGTCCCCGGCGGGGGCGCGCGGGCCGCCCCTCACCCGTCGAGGTCGAGCTTCACAAGCGTTCCGGACGTGTCGCGATCGCGTCCGAAGCGCCGCCCGCGGCCGCGGGACGACGCGGTGCCCCGCGGGCCGTCGGTCAGCAGGCGGTAGCGACCGTGCGCCACCCGCTCGACCGCGACGACGGCGGCCGCCAGGTTCCCCTGGCAGTAACGCACCAGCCAGGACTGGACGCGCGACGGAGTCCAGCCGGCGTGCGCCACGGCGTCCGACGCTTCGCGGGCCGAGAACGGTTCCCCGAGACGCCCCGAGGCAATCGCCTCGCGCAGCAACCCGGCCAGGTCCACATGAACCCCTCCTCCGCGGCGAAGCGTTGGAGCGGCGATGCAGCAACGACGGCGCGCTGCGGCGGGACACGGCGCCAGCAGGATCGGGAGAGGGTCGCGGCATCGCCGCTTCCCTTTCCCGGCGTGAATCTACGGTGAGATCTCCGATGGCGCAACAGCAATCGATGCGATCACGCGGTCGCCGCGGCGGTCTTGAGCGACTGCAGGCGCACGCTGGGCGCAGGGACGTGGTGCGTGTAGGAGGCCCTGATCCCCTTGCCGAGCAGCCGGTGCTCCTCACAGGCGATGCGGACGATCTGGCGCTGGGCCTCGGCGGCCAGGATCGCCTCGGGCGTCGCCGGACGGCGGCGCGACACCAGGAAGGCGCCGCCGGGCGCGAGGGAGCGGGCCGCCTGGCGGGCCACCACCAGCGCCGCCGTCACCTGACGGTCGAGGAACAGCGACAGCGCCCGCTGGTGATCGTGATAGCGCGCCTCCAGGAGTTCGTCGCCGAGCTCGGACAGCCCGGGGTCGGTGGCGAACAGCACGAACGACTCGCCGCGTCCCGGTTCGGCCGGCGCGTGGATCACCGTGTCGATCTCACCGATCCGCCCGAACAGGTCCTCCATCGCCGCCGGCGACAGCGCGTCGACACCGCGGATCTCGAGACGTCCGTCGCGCTCCGGCGCGACCGGCAGGTTCCACCAGGGGGAATCGGGAGCGCCCCCCTGCAACCGGCGCGCCAGGCGCGCCATCATCCCGTCGTCACCCGCGATCACCACCCGCTGCGATCCGCGATCGAGACACCAGGCCGCCAGCGCCCCGGTGCGGTCGATCTCGGCGTGACTGCGCGCCGTGGTGACGAGGACCACGGAGCGGCCCGGCTGCACCGCGGCGCCGCGGGTCACCGGCGCCGGCGACGCACCGGCCCGCGGCAGGGTCGAGACGGGGATGCCGAGACCCGAACCGATGAGACCGCGCTGGGCCGCAAACAGCACCGCCTCCGCGACGTCCTGCGGCCGCGGCGCGCTTCCGGGGATCAGCCGCGCGAACCACTCCTGCACGCGGGGGTCGGACTCGGGGTCGGCGACCCCGTGGCGCCGGAAGTGCTCGGCGTAGTTGCGCGCCACCCACTGGAATCGGGGTCCGTCGATCAGGCTCGGCTGGATGTCGGCGACGTAGATCCCGTAGGGCCGGAGCGCGTCCGCCAGGAGGGCCGCCGAGCGCTTCAGCATGACCTTCGGCACGGTGTACGGGATGCGGAACACGTAGGGCTGATCGGCATAGAAGGTGCTGACGTTGACCACGCCCCCCTGCGCCCCGCGCCGGCGCAGGTCGAGGATGGCGCGCACCATCCCCAGCCAGGCGCCGGCGAAGTTGATCGCCAGCGTCTGATGCCAGCGGGCCTCCCCGTCCAGCTCGATGTCCCCGAGCGTCGCGAAGGCCCCGCCGATTCCGGCGTTGTTGACCCAGAGATCGACGCCGGCGGTGGGGCGGCCGGAACCGTTGCCGCCGTTCCCCCCCGCCAGGGCGCGCGCCGCCTGCAGGATCTTCTCCCGCTCGCCGGGGAAGGCGATGTCGGCGGCGACGCTCGCCGCCTCGCAGCCGAGCGAGCGGATGGCGCGCGCGGTGAGATCGAGATCGGCGCGGCCGCGGCCGGCCAGGACGACCGACGATCCTTCGCGCGCCAGTCGCAGGGCGATCGCCTGGCCCAGGTTGCGTCCGCCCCCCGTGACCACCGCGATCTTGCCGTGCATGGGACCGGGGTCGCCGATGCCGGCGTTGCGCTCGTCGGGGTAGTAGATCATCCCGCAGGGGCCGTGCTTCGCCTCCCCCACCAGATGCAGCGCGGTGCGCGTGGTGCGCGCCGTGTCGAGCGTCCCGGCGTCGCTTCCCGGGAAGATGGCGTTGACCCGCACCGCCGTCTTCGCCATCGCCAGCTCGGTCGCGGCCGAGGTGACCACCGCCTGCAGACCCGCGCGCACCACGCCGACCGCCGCCCACCTGGTCGATCACGTCATCCCCCG
>JBOGOE010000381.1:0-5741 GCA_050747445.1 Candidatus Polarisedimenticolia bacterium
CGCAGCCAGGGGCTGACCGCCATGGCGGCCCTGGGATTCACCGCCGCGTTGCTGCACGTCCTGAACCACGGGCTGATCAAGGGGCTCCTGTTCCAGGCGGCCGGCGGCGTCCTGAAGGGAGCCGGGACCGGGGAGCTCGATCGCCTCGGCGGTCTCTACCGCCGCATGCCGGCGACCGGGGCGCTGTTCCTGGCGGGAGCGATCGGGGTGTGCGGTCTGCCGCCGATGAACGGCTTCGTGAGCGAATGGCTGATCGCCCTGGCGGCCTTCCGCGGCGGCGGCGATCTCGAAGGGGCCGCCGCGCTCGGATCGATCCTGTCGATCGCGGTCGTCGCCCTGGTCGGCGGTCTGGCCGCCGCCGGGTTCGTCCGGACCTTCGGAACGGTGTTCCTGGGGACGCCGCGCTCCGACGCGGGGAGCGGGGCCCGCGATCCCGGCGCCCTGATGATCGGCGCCGGGGGCGCCGGGCTGGTCCTCTGCCTGCTGATCGGGGTCTGGCCGCAGGCGCCGCTGGCGCTCCTCCGCCCCGCGGTCGCGACGCTGGCGGGTCCGGGGGCCGACACCGGTCTCGCCTGGGGTCCGCCCCTCGCCATCACCCGCGTGGCCGCCGTCCTGGTGCTGGCGCTCGGGGGTGTGCTGCTGCTGCGCGCCCTGCTCCTGAGAGGGCGCGAGGTCCGCGCCGCCCCCACCTGGGGGTGCGGTTACGAGGCCCCCGGCGCGCGCATGCAATACACGGCCGCGTCGTTCGCGGAGCCGGTCCTGTCGCCCCTCGCCGTCCTGGTCCACGCCCGGGTCGAGCGCCAGGGGCCGGACGGTTTCTTCCCGGCGGGGGCGCGCTACGACGAGCGTCACGGCGATCTGGCGGGTGAGCGGATGCTGGTGCCGGCCGGACGCGCGCTGGTCCGCGGTCTGTCGCGGTTCCGGGTGCTGCAGCAGGGGAGACTGCAGATCTACCTCGCCTACGTGCTGGCCACGCTGGTCCTGCTCCTCCTCTGGCAGCTCGGTGGGGTGGAGCGGTGAGCCCGGCGTCGCTGGCGGTCCATCTCCTTCTGGCGCTCCTGTTCCCGCCGCTCCTCCTGGGAGTCATCGCGCGGACCAAGGCCCGGTGCGCCGGCCGGAGCGGCCCGCCGGTCTGGCAGCCGTACCTGGATCTGCGCCGGATGCTCCTCAAGGGGGCGGTGATCAGCCGGACGACCACCTGGGTCTTCGCGGCGGGGCCGGCCGTCTCGCTGGCGGCGCATCTGACCGCCAGCCTCGTCGTGCCGCTCCACGTCGCGCGCGCCCCGCTGTCGTTCGCCGGGGACGCCGTCGCCTTCGCCTGTCTTCTGGGACTGGGCCGCTTCTTCACCATGGCGGCGGCCCTCGACACCGGTTCGAGCTTCGAAGGCATGGGGGCGAGCCGCGAGGCGGCCTTCTCCGCCCTCGCCGAGCCGGCGCTCTATCTCGGGCTGTCGATCGTCCTGGTGCCGGCCGGGCTGCCGTCGCTGGAGCTGGCGTGGCGCGCCCTCCCCTGGGATACCTGGGGGGCGTCCCATCCGGCCCTCCTGGCGGCGGCGCTGGCGCTCGGGGCGGTCCTGCTGGTGGAGAACTCCCGCCTGCCGATCGACGATCCGAACACCCACCTCGAGCTGACCATGATCCACGAGGTCATGGTCCTCGATCACGGCGGCCCCGACCTGGCGCTCATCACCTACGGCGGGGCGCTGAAGCTGTTCCTGATCGGCAGCCTCCTGATCCACCTGCTCCTGCCGATCCCGGACGACGCGGGGTGGGGGGGCGCGGCGCTCTTCCTCGGCGGCCAGATCCTGCTGGCGATCGGCGTCGGGCTCCTGGAGTCGGCGATGGCGCGCCTGCGCCTGTCGCGGGTGCCGCAGTTCCTGCTGGGCGCGTCGGTCGTGGCGCTCATCGGCCTGATCGTGCAGTTCTACGGGGGGATGTCGTGAGCGGCGCGGTCGATTTCCTGCTGCTTTCGGTCCTGGTGCTCGACGTCTACATCCTGTCCAGCAGCCGTCTGTTCGCGGCGGTGCGGGCCTCGGCGCTGCAGGGGGCGGCGCTGGCGGCCCTGCCGCTCCTCCTGGCGTCGGGACGGGGGACCGAAGCCCTGGTGCACGCCTCGGCCATGAGCCTGGGGACGCTCGCGATCAAGGCGATCGTCATCCCCCTGCTGCTGGGGCGGGCGATCCGGATCGCCGGCATCCGCCGCGAGGCGGAGCCGTTCGTCAGCCTGCACCTGTCGGTCCTGATCGGCGCCGGGCTCATCGGCTTCGCGTTCGTCCTGTCGCGGCACCTGGTCCTGCCGCTGCCGGTCCCGACCGCGATGCTGGTGCCGGTGGCGCTCGCGACGCTCCTCCTCGGCTGTCTGATCCTGGTGGTCCGGCGCAAGGCGATCACCCAGGTGGTCGGCTACCTCATGGTGGAGAACGGCGTCTTCGTGTTCGGGCAGGCCCTCAGCCGGCAGATCCCGATCGTGGTGGAGCTGGGGATCCTGCTCGATCTGCTGGTCGGCGTATTCGTGATGGGGATCACCATCCACCACATCAGCCGCGAGTTCGATCACATCGACACCGATTCGCTCGTCGCCCTGAGGGACTGGCCGTGATCCCCGCCCTCCTCGTCGCCCTGCCCGCCCTCCTGGGGGTCGCCGCGCTCGGGTCGCGGAGCCTGCGCGCCGGGGTCGGGTTCCTGCTGTCGGGCGCCGGCCTGCACCTGGCGGCCACCGTCTGGCTGTGGGGGCGGCCGGTGTCGGCCGCGCCCGGCGCCGTGGTCGGGCTGGATGGGACCGGTCTCCTGTTCCTGTCGGTCGTGAGCCTCCTGTTCTTCGTGACCGCACTCTACAGCGTGCCGTACCTGCTGCACGGCACGCACCACCCGCAGTCGGCGCCGCATCGCTTCGCCCCCTGTCTCCTGTGGTTCCTGGCGGCGATGACCCTGGTGACCGTGGCGCAGCATTTCGCCCTCATCTGGGTGGCGGTGGAGGCGACCACACTGGCGAGCGCCCCGCTGGTCTATTTCTACCGCCGCCGCGAGGCGCTGGAGGCGGCCTGGAAGTACCTGCTCATCTGCTCGGTCGGGATCGCCCTGGCGCTTCTGGGGGTCTTCTTCCTGGGCGTGGCCGCCTCGGCGGCGGGTGGGACGGTTCCGTCGTTGACCCTGTCCGAGCTGACCCGGCTCGCCCCGGGGATGTCGCGCCCCTGGCTCAAGGCGGCCTTCGTCTTCGCCCTCGTCGGCTACGGGACCAAGATGGGGCTCGCCCCGCTCCATACCTGGCTGCCCGACACCCACAGCCAGTCGCCGTCGCCGGTCTCGGCGCTCCTGTCGGGGGCGCTGCTCAACTGCGCCCTCCTGGCGATCCTGCGTTTCCTCCAGGTGGCGGTCGCATCCGGGGACGCCGGTTTCGCGCGCGCGCTCCTTCTGGCGCTCGGGATCGTGTCGATGACCATCGCCACGGCCTTCATGGTCGGGCAGCGCGACTACAAGCGGCTGTTCGCCTACTCGAGCGTCGAGAACATGGGGGTCATCGCGGCCGGTCTCGGCTTCGGCGGCGGCGCGATCGCCGGGGCGCTGCTGCACGTCGCCAATCACTCGTTGTGCAAGGCCGGTCTGTTCTTCACCGCGGGCAACCTGCTGCGGGCCTTCGGCACGACCGAGGCGGAGAAGGTGCGCGGCGTCTTCCGCCGGCTGCCGCGGACGGGGGGGCTCCTGGCGGCGCTGGTGGTCGCCCTCGGCGGGCTTCCCCCCTTCGGTCCGTTCATGAGCGAGTACACCATCTTCCAGTCGGCGCTTTCGGGGCCCCGTTCCGGTCTGGCGATCGCCTTCATCGGCCTCCTGGCGGTGGCGTTTCTCGGGATGGCCGGCGCTGTCTTCCCGATGCTGCAGGGGGCGGGGGACCCCGGCGACAACATCCGGGGGGACGCGGCTCTCTCCCTGATCGCCCCGGCGATGATGACGGCCGGGGCGCTCGTCCTCGGGCTCTGGCTGCCGCCCTTCCTGAAGGAAGCGATCGCGGGCGCGGCCCGGGCGCTCGGAGCGTGACCATGGCGGCGAATCCTCCCGCGACCGCCGCCCCGAAGGGCGGACCCGACCCGGCGTTCCACTGGATCGTGAACGGCGCCGCGGCCGCCGTGCGCGATCTGCCGCGCCTGCCGGCGGGGGAGCTCCACGCCGCCGTGGTGCGGGTCTGCCGCGACGGGGCGCGGATCGCCGCGTTGTGCGTTCTTCCACGCACGGTGGCGTCCGCGGGGGATGACCGCCGCGACGGCGGCGCCCTCCTCGCGGTGATTGCCGACGACGACGCCGGGCGGATCGGGCTCCTGACGGCGGTGCCGGACCCGCCGGGCGCCTTCCCGTCCCTGACGCCGGACCTGCCGCAGGCCCAGGCCTTCGAGCGGGAGATCTTCGAGGACCACGGGTTCCGTCCCGCGGGCCACCCCTGGCTGAAGCCGCTCCGCCGCCACCGGTTTCCGGGGGGCGGGCCGGACCCGGCCGCGACGGCCGCGCCGGCGCACGAGTTCTTCCGGGTGGAGGGGCCGGGGATCCACGAAGTCGCCGTCGGACCGGTGCACGCCGGGGTCATCGAGCCGGGACATTTCCGGTTCCAGTGCCGCGGCGAGACGGTCCTGCATCTGGAGATCCACCTCGGTTACCAGCACCGGGGGGCCGAGGCGCTGCTGCTGCGCTCCACCCCCGGGCGCCGTGTCGTCATCGCCGAGTCGATCGCGGGAGACACCGCCGTGGGGCACGCGCTGGCCCACTGCCAGGCCCTGGAATCGCTGACCGGGACGCCTCTGCCGCCGGCCGCCGGCCATCTCCGCTCGCTGGCGCTCGAGATCGAGCGGCTGGCGAACCACGCCGGTGATCTGGGGGCGCTGTGCAACGACGTCGGCTACCTGCCGGGCGCCTCCTGGTTCGGACGCCTGCGGGGTGAATTCCTGAACCTGCTCATGGAGCTCTCCGGGAACCGCTTCGGCCGGGGGCTGCTCCGTCCCGGCGGGGTTTGCCGCGGGCTCGATGCGCCGATGCGCCGCGACTTCGCGGATCGGCTGAAAACTGCAGGGCGGGATCTGGAACGGGTCGCCGACCTGACCTTTTCGTCCCCCTCGGTCGGCTCGCGATTCGAGCGCTGCGGCGTGGTGGCGCGGGCCGACGCGGAAGCGCTCGGTCTGGTGGGGCCGGCGGCCCGCGCCAGCGGCTGCGACCTCGACCTGCGCCGCGATCATCCATTCGCGGCGTACGCCGCGGAGCCGGTGAAGCCGGTGGTGGCGGCGGGCGGCGACGTCATGGCCCGCGCCGAGATCCGGCGGCGCGAAGCGGTGCAGTCGATCACCCTCGCGCTGCGGCTCCTGGATCGACTGCCGGAAGGAGCGCCGGCGGCGCCGGTGGGAAGGCCGGCCCCCGGGATGCTGGCCGTCTCCCTGGTCGAGGGTTGGCGCGGCGAGATCCTGCATCTTCTGGCCACCGACGGGCGGGGTGACCTTGCGGCCTGCAAGATCGTCGATCCGTCGTTCCACAACTGGCCGGCCCTCGCCTGGGCGATGCGCGGCGGGGCGATCTCCGACTTCCCGCTGTGCAACAAGAGCTTCAACCTGTCGTACGCCGGTCACGATCTGTAGGACGGGATGAGGGAACGATGATCCGGGTGCTTTTGGAGCGATGGCGTCAGGGACACCGGACGCTGCGCCGCCCGCCGGGACCGGCCGACCTTCCGGAGCGGTTCCGCGGCCGGCCCGCCGTCGATGCCGCCC
>JBOGOE010000382.1:0-2647 GCA_050747445.1 Candidatus Polarisedimenticolia bacterium
TCCTGCGTGGTGGCGAACCGGCGCTCCGGCGCGTCCGTCTTTACCGTCGTCTCAGCGGCCATGGCAACCTCCAGCGGCGCCGGGTTCCACGAGGCTTCGGCGGACGGCCTCCCGGGGCGTCAACCCCGGTTCGCCTGCGCCGTCTCCTCCTCGACGTGGAGCCCGCACTCCTTCTTGGCGAAATTGGCCCAGCGGCCGGCCCGCGGATCCTCGCCCGGCTTGACCTCGCGCGTGCAGGGCCAGCAGCCGATGCTCGGAAAGTTCCGGTCGTGGAGCACGTTGTACGGGACGTCGTTGGCGCGGATGTAGGCCCAGACGTCCTCCCACTTCCAGCGGGCGATCGGATTCAGCTTCACCAGGTTGAACATCCTGTCCCACTCGACCAGGCCGGCGTTGGCGCGGGTCGGGGCCTGGTCGTGGCGGATGCCGGTGATCCAGGCCTGGAAGCCGCTGAGGTGGCGGCGGAGCGGCTCGACCTTGCGGATCTTGCAGCACAGATCCGGCTGCCGGCCGTAGAGGTCCTTTCCGTGCTGCGCCTCCTGCTCGGCGATGCTGAGGGCCGGCGTCACCGCGACCGCCTTGAGACCGTACCGCGCGACGATCCGGTCGCGCACCTCGAGGGTCTCCGGGAACAGGTACTCGGTGTCGAGGTAGAAGAGGGGCACCGACGGATCGATCCGGGCGACCATGTCGGCCAGGACCACGTCCTCGGCTCCAAAGCTGCACGCCAGCGTCAGCCCGCCCCGGAAGTTCTCGATCCCCCAGCGCAGCGCCTCCTGGGGGGTCTTCTCCTCGAACGACTGGCCGATCCTCTGGAGCTCCGTCGGATCGATCTCCGTTACCGACTGAATCACATCCACGCGCTGCCTCCTTCGAGTTGTCGGGGGCCGACGGGCCCCGCAAGGTCAAGATGAGTCCGGACCATCGAAAAAAACGCCCTGAAAAACGAAAAACCCACTGCCGGCTGCAGTGGGTTGATTGACGACGCTCTGCCTGGGGGGTTCAGCGAATCGCTACGCGACTCCTCCAGTCCCGCTGCTGCCGGTCGTCGGCCGTCTAGGCCGACAACAACAGGTGCAACAGCAGTCCCCGGTCAGCATGGTGGCGCGGCCGGCGCGAACGCCGCTCGAAACCGTCATTTCAAGAGCACCACGCATCATGCAGCTCCCGATGATGCCGAGAGATATACGACCGAACGGACAGGATTTCAACCAGATTTCACTTTATGAACCGCCATGGGGCCCTGCCAGGGAGCTCCGCGCCCCGCGTCCGGGGGGCTCCACCCGCCCCCGTCACCTGTATATGATGGGCGGCATGACCGGGACGATTCGCGTCGCTGCGATCCAGGCGAGACCGGTGTTCCTCGACAAGGGGGGATCGGTCGACAAGGCGGTCCGCCTGATCGGGGAAGCGGCCGGCAGGGGGGTGGTGCTCGCCGCCTTCGGCGAGACCTGGATCCCGGGATATCCGGCATGGCTCGACCTGTGCCCCGGCGCGGCCTACTGGGACCATGCCCCGGCCAAGAAGGCGTATGCCCGGCTGCGGGAGAACAGCATCGTCATCCCGGGACCCGAGACCGAGGCGCTCGGCGGCGCGGCGAAGCAGCACCGGATGGTGCTGTCGATCGGGGCCCACGAGCGGGTCGAGACCGGGCCCGGGCACGGCAGCCTCTACAACGCCCAGATCCTGCTCGGACCCGACGGACGCCTCCTGGCGCATCGGAGAAAGCTGGTGCCGACCCACGCCGAGCGGCTCGTCTGGGCCTCCGGCGACGCCCGCGATCTCGGGGCCGCCGCCACCCCCGCGGGGCGGGTGGGGGCCCTGATCTGCTGGGAGCATTGGATGCCCCTCGCCCGGCAGGCGGTCCACGAGGCGGCGGAACAGATCCACGTCGCCGCCTGGCCGTCGGTCGGGGAGCCGCACCTTCTGGCGAGCCGTCATTACGCGTTCGAAGGGCGGTGCTTCGTCCTCGCGGTCGGCCAGATCATCGCCGCGGCGGACCTGCCCGCCGGGCTCGAACCGCCCCCCGGCACCACCCACCGCCCCGACGAACTCCTCTACAACGGCGGCAGCTGCATCATCGGCCCCGATGGGGCGATCCTCGCCGGCCCGGTCGTCGATCGGGAGGAGATCGTGATCGCCGACCTCGATTTCCGCCGGATCGCCGAGGAGAGCATGGCGCTCGACGTCACCGGTCATTACAACCGCCCGGACCTGTTCGAGTTCAAGGTCCGGAAGCGGGAGTAGGCCGGCCGGCGCCCCCTCCGCCACTCGGCGCCCCGCCCGCCTCCCGGCCAACGACCGGGGGCCTGTTCGGCTGGCCGTCCGCGGCAAATCGTCGTATAACGGATGACGTTTTCCAGTCGGGGGCCGGCTCCGTCGCGGCTCCCGGGGAGAGGAGGAAGGTCATGAGAACGATGCATCGTGCGGTCTTCGCGGCGGCCGGTCTGGCGGCACTGGTCACCGGTCCCGTCCTGGCCGCCGGAGTTGCGACCCGGGAAGAGGCGATGGCCACCGTCGAGCAGGCGACCGCGAAGCATCTGGACGTCCTGACCGGACTCCTGACCGAGGTGCCGGAGCCGGCGCGCGCCGCCCTGGAGAAGGCGATCATCGTCTCGCGCCGCGGGCACGACGCGGCGCTCCAGGC
>JBOGOE010000383.1:0-8073 GCA_050747445.1 Candidatus Polarisedimenticolia bacterium
GTGTCGGGATGATGCTGGTCGGTCTGGGGGGGGTGGCGATCCACGGGGCGTTCCGCGCCCACCTGCACGCCCACGCGCACCGGCACGACGGCGACGCCCACGAGCATCTGCACTTCCACGTCATGCCGCATCCCGAAGAGGAAGGGGGCGGAACGCACCGCCACCCCCACCCGATGCGGCTGGCGCTCCGGCCACTCCTGGTCGGCGGCCTTCACGGTCTCGCCGGCAGCGCCGCGCTGTCGCTCCTGGTCCTGACGACGATCCCGACCGTCCTGCTGGGGTGCCTCTACCTCGGACTCTTCGGGGCCGGCTCGGTCGCGGGGATGGCGGTCATGAGCCTGGTGCTGGCGGCGCCGCTCGCGCTCACCCGCCGCCGCGCCCTCTGGCTGCACCGCTCCCTGCGGGGCGCGGCCGGGCTCGGCAGCCTGGCGCTCGGTCTCATGCTGACCGTCGAGATCGGACGGGGCCTGCTGTTCGGCTGAGCTCCGATCCACGCCTCACGCCAGATCGAAGAGCAGGATCTCCGCCGGCAAGGCCGCCTTCAGCGTCACGGCGGATTCCCCGGTGATCCCGGCGCCGTCCCCCTCGCGCAGGGTCGCGCCGCCGGCGACGATGCGGCCGCGGATCACCTGGACCCAGGCGCGCCGCCCGGACGCCAATCGGTGGGTCGCCTCCTTCCCTTCGTCGAGCACGGCGCCGTAGACCGCCGCGTCCTGGTGGACGGTGACCGAACCGTCCCGCCCGTCGTTCGACGCCAGGAGCCGGAGACGGTTGGTCCGATTCGCCTCGGGAAAGGGCTTCTGCTCGTAAGACGGGGGGAGCCCCATCCGATCCGGCACGATCCAGATCTGCAGAAAGTGCACCGGCGCCTGCTTCGAGGGATTGAACTCGCTGTGGGTGACGCCGGTGCCGGCGCTCATCCGCTGCACCTCCCCCGGCCGGACGGTGGAGCCGTTCCCCATGCTGTCCTTGTGCTCGATGGTGCCGGACAGCACGACCGACAGGATCTCCATGTCCCGGTGGCCGTGCGTCCCGAATCCGGTCGCCGGCTCGACCCGGTCTTCGTTGATGACCCGAAGATGGCCGAATCCCATCTGGGTCGCATCGACGTAATCGCCGAACGAAAAAGTGTGCCGGCTGTCGAGCCACCCCAGGTTGGTGTGACCGCGTTGCGCGGCCGGCCGGACGGTGATCATCGCTGCCTCCGGTGACGTCGAGCGTGCCGCCCAGTCTAGCACCGGGGGACCGCGCCGTGCCCCGCCTCAGCGCGGGATCGGCCGGGCGATGAAGTGGGTCACCACGGGTGGCGCGCCGCCGGCATGGAAGGCGCGCGCCCGCCCCTCGCGCTCCCGGTCGGCGACCGTCAGTCTCTCGTGCTGCCGCAGGTGCTCGACCCACGACTCGACGAAGAACGACTCCAGGAACCGGGCCGGGTCGGCGGCGTCGGTGAACAGGTCCCAGCGGAAGGCGCCGTCGCGCATCCGGATGCGCCGGATGTCCCGCATGGCGCGGGCGAACTCGGCGGCGCGGGCCGGTTCGACCCGGTACTCGACGGTCACCAGGACCGGCCCCCGATCGCCCCGCGTCTCCGCCGGCACCATCGGCGCCGGCCAATGGCGCGACGGAGCCAGGTTCATCATCTCTCCGGAGACCAGACGCCGCCCCGCGGTGACCGCCAGACCGGCGAGCATCCCGGCCGCCGCCACGGCGAGGGCGGGGCGCGTTCCGGCGCGCGCCGCCACGGCCCCCCACACCGCGCTCCCGGCCGCCAGCCCTCCGAAGAAGACCAGCAGGTAGACGGCGATGGCCCGCCCGCGCACCCACGACGGCAGCAGCGACTGGGCGCTGGCGTGGAACGAGGTGAGGAGGGTCAGCCATGCCCCCCCCACGATCGCCAGCGCCAGCGCCGCGATCCAGGGGCGGCCGGCGGCGGCGACCAGGAACAGCCCCGCCGCGAATGCTCCGGTCGCCCAGGCGACCAGTACGTTGAGCGACAGGGAACGGCGCAGGCGTGGAAGGACGGCGGCGCCGGCGACCGCCCCCACGCCGATGCACCCGAGGAGGGCTCCGTACCCCGAGGCGTCGAGCCCCATCTCGAATCGCGCCACGGAGGGGAGCAGGGCCCAGAGGGAGCTGCCGAACAGGATGAACACCAGGGATCGGATCAGGACCGCCTGCAGCTCCGGTGCGTGCCGGACGAAGCGCAGACCGGCGCGCATGGCGCCGAGGAGGCGCTCGGCGGGGAGGGCGGTCCGCTCCGTCTCGTGCCGCCAGCGGTACAGCACCACGACGACTCCGGCGAACGACGCGGCGTTCAGCAGGAAGGCGGCGCCGGGGCCGGCGGCCGCCACCACCGCGCCGCCGATCGCCGGCCCGATGGTCCGGGCGGCGTTGATGCCGATGCTGTTCAGCGCCAGCGCGGGACCCAGCTCCCGGCCCGGCACGAGGTCCGGGATGATCGCCTGCCAGGCGGGGGCGTTGAGCGCCGTCCCGATCCCCATGAGGAAAGTCAGGGCGAGAAGCGTTCCCGGTCCCGCGCGGTCCATGAGGGCCAGGACCCCGAGGATCGCCGCCGCGAGGATCATCCACGCCTGGGTGAACAGCAGCAACCGGCGCCGGTCGAGGACGTCGGCGAGGGCGCCGGCCGGCAGCGCCAGGAAGAAGATCGGCAGGGTCGTGGCCGACTGCACCAGGGCCACCATGAAGGGGGAGGGGCTGAGGGAGGTCATCAGCCACGCGGCGCCGACATCCTGGATCCAGGTCCCGAGATAGGAACCGGCGGCCGCCAGCCACAGGGCCCGGAACACCGGTCGGGCGAGCGGCGCCCAGGACGAGGGGACCGGCTCGTTGCCGCCGCGGGGGTCGCCGCCGGGCGCGGCGGCGCTCACGCCGGTTCCGGGGGCGACTCGTCGAGGTTGTAGATGTAGCGGGCGAACTTCCAGGAGCCGTCCCGCTGCCGCTGCAGGATGCAGAGGTACTTGACCCGGAGCGTCACCTCCCGGCCCGAGGCTTCGGTCGCCATGGTGACCGTCTCGATCCCGCGGTCGAAGGCCCAGTCTCCCAGCACCCGGGTCTCTTCGAGCGACAGCGCCACCCGCGCCGGGACCTGGTCGAGGATTCTCTCGATGTGCTCGCGGATCGCCGCCCGGCCGAAGATCGTCGGCTCGTCCATCGGCATGAAGACGGCGTCCTCCGCCCAGAGCGACATGAGCCGGTCGATGTCGCCGGCGTTGTGCGCCTCGATGTAGGTGTCGCGCAGCTTCTGGAGGGCCCCGAGGTCGTCCGCCAGGGTGGGTGCCGGGGCGGCGCCGCCTCCCGGCGGGCCGGCGGGCGGGCCCGGCGTCCGGTCGCAGGAGGGAAGCAGGATCAGGAGGATGGCCGCGATGGCGGAGAGGGTGGGATTCGAACCCACGGTGAGGTTTCCCCCACACACGCTTTCCAAGCGTGCTCCTTCAGCCACTCGGACACCTCTCCGCGGGCTGCAGCCGGGCTGCCGGAACGCGGCGCGATGATAGTCCCGCGGCCACGAAGGCGTCAACGCGGCGCGAGACGCCGGCCCCGCACCCGCCGGGGACGGGTCCGGCCTCGCTGCGCGAGGCCTCCCCTCGATTCGCCTCGCGCCCGCCCTCCGCGCCGGACCGCGGCGCGGGAGCGCGGTGACCAGCCGCTGGACGATCCGCGTGCGGCGGCTGGACAGACGCGGGCAAGTCGCGCACCTGCTCCGATTTGGCGCCGTCGCGGGCCCCGGGGGACGGTCGCGCGTGTCGCGAATGCGAGCGGGCCGTTCCCGGGCGGGATCGCGGTGACCACCCACCCATCCCTTCGAAGCCTCTGCACGCGAAGCAGTTCCCGTGGGATTCCACACCGGAGCGTCGGTGGCAGGCGTCTTGCTCTCCAACGGACCCCATGACGTCATTCCGCCGCGCGTTCAGAAAGCCGACAGCCGCCGCCGTGGTCCTCCTTCTCGCGCTGTTCACCGGTCCGCAGGCCGGGGCGCAGCTGGGGCTCCTCGACCCGCTCCTTTCCACCGTGGAGCAGCTGCTCTCGCCGCTCGATCCGCTGGTCTCGTCCCTGTTGCAGTTCGTCGGCAAGCTCTCGGGCGAGCTGCTGGGCGTGCTGGAGGGACCGGCGGATCTGCCGGTGCCGGTGATCGTCCAGACGTACTCGCCACCCGACTCCGACGAGCTGGGTCTGCTCGACCTCCTCGGCGGCGTCCTCAAGACGACCCATTCGAGCATCCCGGGCTACTCGGCCACGATCCCCGCGGGCTCCCTGCTGCGGGTGGCGTCCGATCCCAACGTCGAGAGGATTTCGCTCGACTCTCCGGTGCGGGCGCACCTGGACGTGGCGCATGCCGCCGTGCGGGCGGATCTGGCGGCCTCCACCGCGGGATGGTGGGGAGCGGGGCTGACCGGCAGGGGGGTCGGGATCGCCCTCATCGACACCGGGGTGCAGCTGCACGCGGACTTCAAGCGCCCGTTCGGGTCGAGACCGGTCCTCGAGGTCGAGATCGTCGGAGGGGAGCCGGGCCTCGCCGACTACTTCGGCCACGGGTCGCATGTCGCCGGGATCCTGTACGGCAACGGCGCCGCCTCGAGCGACTCCCTGTCGTTCCGCACGTTCAAGGGGGTGGCCCCCGGGTCGCACCTCATCTCGGTCCGCGCCCTGGCGCCGGACGGGAGCGGGTACACGTCCGACATCCTCCGGGGGATCGACTGGGTCGTGAGGAACGCCCGGTACTACAACATCCGCGTTCTCAACCTGTCGCTCGGCCACCCGGTGTACGAATCGTATGCGACCGATCCGTTGTGCCGGGCGGTGGCGGCGGCGGTGCGCAAGGGGATCGTCGTGGTGGTCGCCGCCGGCAACGACGGTTCGGTCGGGACCGGCTTCGGGACCATCACCAGTCCCGGCAATGCTCCCTCCGCCATCACCGTGGGGGCCCTGGACGACCTCGACACCGTGACCGGAACCGACGATGCCCTGGCCGGGTACTCGAGCAAGGGTCCTTCCCTCATCGACTACGTGGTCAAGCCCGACCTCGTCGCCCCCGGCACGTGGGTGGTCTCGACCCGTGCGGTCTCCTCGTGGCTGGACACGCAGCACCACGAGCTCACGCTGCGGATCGGCGATTACAAGAACGACCCGGAACGCGACGCGCTGGACGGGGCTTACACCACGCTGTCGGGGACCTCGATGGCGGCGCCGATGGTCGCCGGCGTGGCCGCCCTGATGCTGCAGAAGGAGCCGACGCTCGATCCGGCAACCGTCAAGGCCCGGCTGATGAAATCCGCCGTCAAGGACACCCGCCTCGTCTTCGAGACCGGTGCCGGTGCGCTCGACGCGTACGGCGCGATCCACGCCACGGGGTACGCGAAGCACGCCGCGTCTCCTATCGCGATGGCGGGGGGGGACGGCTATGTGTACCTTCAAGACACCGCGCAGTTGTGGGGTTCGACCTGGTCGCAGGGCGCCATCTGGGGCGTCGGCAAGGGAAGCGCCCTCGGTGTCGCGCTCACTCCGGTGCCGGCGTCGATCACCTCCGCCAGCGGATTCATCTGGGGCGGCAGCAGCGGCGCCCGCGTGCTGAGCGAGAACCCCGAGGTTACCGGTTCCGGCGCCATCTGGGGCGGGGACCGCTCGTTCCGGACCTGGACCAGCGGGACGGTCACCGGCGAAGGGGCGATCTGGGGCGGCGTCGGAGCCTACCGCAAGTAATCCAGCGATCCGTCTTCAATGGCCCGGCGGGCGGCGCCGAGGAGGACGGTGCGGTCGTCGAGGACGGCGCGCACCGGCATCGACTCGAGGAGGGGGCGCATCCGCCCCTTGGCGAAGAACGCTTCCAGCAGGATCGGCGTCTTCAGGCGGGGGAGGATCTTCGGGACGATGCCACCGCCCAGAAACACGCCGCCCGTCGCCATGACCTTGAGCGCGAAGTTCCCCGCCTCGGCCCCCAGGAGCGCCACGAAGAGATCGAGGGCCCCCGAGCATAGCTCCGACCGGCCGGCGAGGGCGGCGTCGGTGATCGCCGCGGCCGGGTCGCCCGCCGCCAGCGCCTCGCGCAGCCAGTCCGGCTCCTCGCCGCGCCGGGTGTCGCGCAGGAACCCGTAGAGGGAGACCAGCCCCGGCCCCGACAGGACCCGCTCCCACGATACCGCGCCGTGGCGCGCCGCGAGGTGTCGCCACAGCGCGGCCTGCAGGTCGTCGGCCGGCGCGAACGAGGCGTGGCCTCCCTCGGTGGCGAACGGCCGGTGACGGCGGCCGTCCCAGTACAGTCCGGCCTCCCCCAGACCGGTTCCGGGGGAGACGAGCGCGGCGTTGCCCCGGGCGTCCGGCGCCCCGGCGTGCAGGGGCGCCAGCGCCTCGGGCGCGACGTCGCCCAATCCCCAGGCGCCCGCCTCCAGGTCGTTGAGGAGGATGGCCGACGGCAGGCCGAGGTCGCGCGCCACGTCGTGCGCGTCCACCACCCACGGGAGGTTGGTCGTGGTGCAGCGGCCGTCGCGCACCGGCCCGGCCACGCCGATGCAGGCCGCGGAGACCTTCCCGGGATGCGCCCGGCCGAACGCCGACAGGATGGGGGACAACCCCGGGTGGGTGGCGCTCGGGTAGGTCGCCTCGGCGATCCGGCGCAGCGAGGAGCCCGCGGCGGCATGGCCCTCGCGGCGCGCGCGGGCGGCCGCGTCGTACAGGGCGATCCGCGTCTTTGTGGCACCGACGTCGCCCGCCAGGATCATGCCTGGATCCTAGCGGAACAGCCGGAAGAAGGCTCCGAAGATCCGCCGGGCCGAGGGAGTCAGGCGGGTCCGGTTCCAGGCGTCGGCCGCCTTGCGGATCGCCTCCGACTGCGTCGGGTAGGGGTGGATGGTCCGGCCGATGGCCGACAGACCGGTGCCGGCGGTGATCGCCAGGGCCAGCTCGCCGATCAGGTCGCCGGCGTGCTCCGCCACGATGGTCGCCCCGAGGATCCGGTCGGTCCCCTGTTTGAGATGGACGCGCACCAGCCCTTCGGCGCTCCCGTCCAGGACGGCGCGATCGACCTCCGACATTTCGACCGTCATCGTCTGCACCTCGTGGCCGGCCTTGCGGGCCTCCTCCTCGTACAGGCCGACGTGGGCGATCTCCGGCGAGGTGTAGGTGCACCAGGGGATGACGTGCCGGCTGGCCCGGCCGCCGCCGAGACCGAAGAACAGGGCGTTCCGGATCACCATGCGGGCCTGGGCGTCGGCGGCGTGGGTGAACTGGTAACGGGAGGCGACGTCGCCGATGGCGAAGACGCGCGGGTTGCTGGTCCGCAGCCGGTCGTCCACGGTCACGCCGCGGGCGTCGAAGGCGATGCCGGCCCGCTCCAGCGCCAGTCCTTCGACGTTGGGAGTGCGGCCGGCCGCGGTCAGGATCTGTTCGGCGGGGAGGCTCTCGAGCCGCCCCGCGCGCTCGTAGTGCAGGAGCCGCCCGCTTCCCTGCCGCTCGGCCTTGATGAGCCGGGCGTCGTGCAGGAACTCGACGCCGTCGCGCGTCATCGACTCCTGGACGAGGCGGGCGGCGTCCCGATCCTCGCGCGGCAGGATCTGCGGGCCGCGGTGGAGGACGCTGACGCGGCTGCCGAAGCGGGCGAAGGCCTGCGCCATCTCGCAACCGATGGGTCCGGCGCCGATCACTGCCAGGCGGGCCGGCAGGCTCTCCAGCCAGAACAGGTTCTCGTTGGTGAGCGGCCCGGCCTCGGCGAGACCGGGGAGGGAGGGAAGCGAGGCGCGCGCCCCGGTGGCGATCACCGCCCGCCGGAACTTCAGACGGGCGCCGTCCACCTCGATCGTCCCGCCGTCGGCGAACTGTCCCTCGCCGAGGAAGACGTCCACCCCCTTCCCGGTGTAGCGTCGGACGCTGTCGACCGGACCGAGGTCGGCGCGCAGGCGGCGCATCCGTGCCATCGCCGCGGCGAAATCGCCGGCGCCGCCGGCCGGCGGTCCGCCGAAGTCGCGGGCGGCGCGGCGCGCCTCGTGCCAGGCGCGTGCCGCGCGGATCAACGCCTTGGACGGGACGCAGCCGACGTTCAGGCAGTCGCCACCCATCAGGTGT
>JBOGOE010000384.1:0-2541 GCA_050747445.1 Candidatus Polarisedimenticolia bacterium
GGCGGAGGACCGCTTCCTGGTCCGCGGGCTTCTGGACGCCGAGATCTGGAAGACCGACGACGGCTCGCGCCTGCTGAGCCGCGACGACGGGGAGGCGGCGCCGGTCGGCCGCCTGCGACTGTGGGCCGCGGGCGATTTCGCTGCGGGCCTGCAGGGTTTCGTCCTGGGCGCGGTGGAGGGGGGTGACGGCATCGGAGAGGAGGAGACCGAGGCCGAGATCGAGCAGGCTTACCTGCGTTACAACTTCCGGAGCCGCCCCCTGCGGCTGGAGGCGGGCGTCCTCCCGACGCCCATCGGCAACTTCTCCCGCCGCTACTTCTCCAGCGCCAACCCCCTCATCGGGTCGCCCGACGGATACAGCGTTGCCTACCCCGCCGGCGTGCAGCTCACCGGCAGGGCGGCGAAGGTCGATTACCGGGTGGCGATGGTCGACGGCCCGCTGGTCAACGAGGCGTACGTCCCCGAGCCCGGGGCGGCGCTGCGACCCATGCTTGCCCTCGGCGTGAACCCCGTCACCGGCACCCGTCTCGGGGTCTACGGGACGCGCGGACCCTACCTGGGCGGCGCCGTGGAGGCGATGCTCCCCGCGGGACGCGGCTGGAAGGAGTACGGACAGTCGGTCGTGGGGCTCGATGCGTCGTTCAGCCGCGGTCATTTCGAGCTGCAGGCCGACTTCGCCCGCTCGCGCTACGAGGTTCCCGGGTTCGCGCGCAATGCCCGCGGCACCGCCTGGTTCGTCGAGCCGAAGTACACCTTCACGCCGCGTCTGTTCGCCGCGCTGCGCTACGAGCGGAACGACTACCCGTACATCCAGCCGGTGGCGCCCGGGGTCTGGATCGGCTCCTCCGCCGCCTTCGAGGACATCGAGATCGGCGCCGGCGTCCGGCTGGCGCCGGGGGCCGTGCTCAAGATCGCCTATCGCACCGACCGCTGGGACGTCGGCGGGGCGATGGCCCCGCAGTTCCCGGACGGCTGGTCGGTCGCGGCCCAGCTGTCCTATACCTTCGACGTCCTCTCCTGGTTCGAGCGGCCCCGCTGACTCAGTAGCCGGCTTCCTTGTCGACCTCGTTGAGGAGCGGCTCGCCCGTCCGGTACCGTTTCAGGTTCTGCAGGAACAGATCGGCCGACTTCGCCATGTAACGGGGATGAGTGCCGGCGACGTGCGGCGTCATCACCAGACGCGGCGCGTTCCACAGGGGGCTCGCCGGGGGGAGCGGCTCGGTCGCGAACACGTCGAGACCGGCCCCCGCGATCCACCCCTCGCGCAGCGCGCGCACCAGGGCCGATTCCTGCACCAGCTCGCCGCGGCCGATATTGACGACGATCGAACCCGGCTTCATCTTCCGGAGCTGCCGCTCGCCGAGCATTCCCTGCGTGGCGCGCGTCAGCGGCAGGGCCAGGACCACGACGTCGGCCTGGCGCAGCAACGGGTCCTCCCGGCCGGCGGGAAACATCCTCTCGATGAAGGCCGGCTTCGGCCGCGGCGTCCGCGTCACCCCCCACACCCTCATCCCCAGGGCGGCGGCGCGCTTCGCCAGCTCCCGTCCGATGTCCCCCAGACCGAGGATGCCGAGCAGCCGGCCCGGCAGCTCGTCGAGCGGCGGCTTGCGATCGTAGAGCGCCTCCTGGTCCCAGCGCCCCGCCGCCTGCGCCCGCACCGCGTCGGCGATCCCGCGGGTCAGGGCGAACATCAAGGCGAGGGCGTGCTCGGCGACCGCGACCGAGTTGACCCCGCGCGACGAGGTGACCCGGATCGGGCTCTTCACCAGCTCCGGGTTGAGGACCCGGTCGACGCCGGCCAGCGGGGTGTGCAGCCACCGCAGCGCCCCGGCGCGCTCGACGTGCCGGCGCGCCAGCCCCCAGGCGAACAGGACCTCCGCCCCGGGCAGGATCCGGACGAACGCCTCCTCGGTCATCGGGAGATCGAGATCGAAGCGGACCCGGGCCCGGCGGCGGATCTTCTCGACGTAGCCGTCCGGCAGCCGCCAGATCGGCAGCCGGTGCGGCAGGTAGATCGTCAGACGTCGGGCGGTCCCTCGGGGCACGGTGGGCGCGCGCCTCCCTCGGCGGAGCGCGCGGATTCTATCCCAGCCGGCGGCCGGGCCGCGGTATCCTGCCCGGACCATGCCCCTCCGCGTCGCCCCCGACCTGGACCTCGGCATCCTCCTCGCCAACCTGCACGACGAGCGTCAGGCGGTCCACCTCTACGGCGTCCTGGAGACGACCGAATCGGGCGCCGCCCGGCCCCTGTTCCGGGATCTCAAGGTCGAGTCGGCCAGGCAGGCGGCCCTCTGGGCCCGGATCCTCCTCGAGAAAGGGGGCCACGTTCCCCCCTTCCGCCCCGGTGTCCGCGTCCGCGCCGTCGCGTGGATGCTGAGGCGGCTCGGGGCGCGTCGCATGCTCCCGGTCCTGTCCGCCATGAAGGTCCGCGGGCTGGCTCTCTACCGGGGCGGGACGGGCGCGGCAACGGCGGGGGGCGCCGCCGCGGCGGCCGCTCCCGGGCTTCCCGAGGAGTCCTGGCATCGCGGCACGCACGGCGGC
>JBOGOE010000385.1:0-11924 GCA_050747445.1 Candidatus Polarisedimenticolia bacterium
GTACAGGGAGACCCGGCCGTCCTGGAACGCCGCCACCCTGCTGGCGACCCGGTTGATGAAATAGCGGTCGTGCGAGACGAAGAGAAGCGTCCCTCCGAAGCCGGCGAGGGCCGCTTCGAGCGCTTCCTGCGTCGGCAGGTCGAGATGGTTGGTCGGCTCGTCGAGCAGCAGGAAGTTCCCCGGATCGAGGCAGAGCCGGGCGAGCGCCAGCCGGTTCTTCTCGCCGCCGCTCAGGACCTCGACCCGCTTGAACACGTCGTCGCCGGAGAACTGGAAGATCCCGAGGAGCGATCGGAGCTGTCCCTGGGACCTCCCGGGAACCCAGGCCTGCAATTCCTCGAGCACCGTCCGGCCCGCGGTGAGGGTCTCCAGGACGTGCTGGGCGAAATAGTGCAGCACCACCTTCTCGCCGATCTCCACCGTGCCGGCCTCCGGCAGGAGGCGTCCGGCCACAACCTGAAGCAGGGTGCTCTTGCCGCAGCCGTTCGGCCCGACCAGGGCGATCCGGTCGCCGCGCCAGATCTCCAGATCGAGCTCGCGCAGCACGTCCGGCCCGCCGAACCCCTTCCGGACGCCCGACAGCAGCGCCACGCGTTGCGCCGAGCGGGAGACCGGGGGGAAGGTGAAGCGCCAGGCGTGATCCTCCGCCATCACCTCGGTCCGTTCCATCTTCTCCAGCATCTTGATCCGGCTTTGCACCTGCCGCGCCTTGGTCGCCTTGTAGCGGAAGCGCTCGATGAAGCGCTCGACCTCCTCCACCCGATGCGCCTCGGAGGCCGCCTTGCGGGCCGCCTGCTCCCGGGCCGCCTCCTTGGCTTCGCGGAAGGCGTCGTAGTTGCCCGGCCAGACCCGGACCCGGCCCCGCTCCACCTCGGCGATGGAAGTCGCTAGCCGGTTCAGGAAGGTCCGGTCGTGCGACACCACGACCAGGGCCGAGGGGACGTCCGGCAGGAAGTTCTCCAGCCAGGCGACCGCCTCCAGGTCGAGATGGTTGGTCGGCTCGTCGAGGAGCAGGTAGTCCGGGCGCAGCAGGAGGAGGGCGCCGAGGGCGGCGCGCATCCGATACCCCCCGGAAAACTCCCGCAGCGGCCGGGCGTGGTCGCCCGGGGCGAAACCGAGCCCCCCCAGGATCGCCCTGGCGCGGGCCTCCAGATCGAAGCCGCCCGCCGCTTCGTAGCGGGTCTGCAGCTCGCCGGCCCGCCGGGTCAGCCGCTCCAGTCGATCTCCGTCGGCGGTCGCCATCTCGTGGTGGACCCGTTCCATCTCCGCCTCCATCGCCGCCACCGCGCTGAAGGGGGCGAGGAGTGCTTCCAGCAGGGTCCCCTCCGGCAGCCGGGCCCCCTCCTGTGGCAGATAGCCGATGGTGGTGCCCCGCAGGCTGTCGAGCGTTCCCCGGTCCGGCTCCTCGAGACCGGCGATCAGCCGCAGGAGGGTGGTCTTGCCGGCCCCGTTGGGACCGACCAGTCCGACCCGCGCGCGCGGCGGGATGGCCCAGTCGACCCCGCGCAGGACCTCGTGGACTCCGTATTGCCGGATGACGCCGCTCATTCGGATCATGCGGGGAAGTTTAACCGGTCGGCGGGGCCCCGCTCAACGGATCGGGGTGATAGAATTCCGGCGCCATGGACCGTCTGCGCGACAGTCTCCTGACCTTGATCGTCGAGACTTCCACGAACCTGCCGCCCGACGTCCGCCGGGCGATGGCGGCGGTGATCCAGAGGGAGGACCCGGCCACCCGGTCGGCCCAGGCCCTCGACGTCATCGCCTCCAACATCGACATGGCGACGTCGTGCGAGGGACCGATCTGCCAGGACACCGGCTGGCTGACCTTCCTGGTGACCACCCCGATCGGCTCCGATCAGCTGGTCGTGGAGGAGGGGATCCGCTGGGCGATCGTCGAGGCGACGAAGCGCGGCAAGCTGCGCCCCAATTCGGTCGATTCCCTGACCGGCAAGAACAGCGGCGACAACCTGGGGCCGGGGACGCCGACCGTGCACTTCCATCAGGCGCGTGGCGCCGACGCGATCGAGATCCGGCTGCTCCTGAAGGGGGGCGGCTGCGAGAACAAGAACATCCAGTACTCGCTGCCGGCGGAGGTTCCCAACCTGGGCCGGGCCGACCGCGACCTCGACGGGGTGCGCAAGTGCATCCTGCACGCCGTCTGGCAGGCGCAGGGGCAGGGGTGCAGCGCCGGCGCATTGGGCGTCTGCATCGGCGGCGACCGGGTGGGCGGCTACGAGCACGCCAAGATGCAGCTGTTCCGCACCCTGGACGACGTCAACCCCGATGCGCGGCTCCGGGAGCTGGAGGAGTACGTGATGAAGGTCGCCAACGGCCTGGGGATCGGCACCATGGGATTCGGCGGCAACGCCACGCTCATCGGCTGCAAGATCGGCGCGATCAACCGGCTGCCGGCGTCGTTCTTCGTCTCGGTCGCCTACGACTGCTGGGCCTTCCGCCGTCTGGGCGTGGTGCTGGACGCCCGCACCGGGGCGATCCGCCGCTGGCTCTACAAGGACGACGCCCCGCCGATCCGGATGTCCCGGGAGGAGGGGTTCCCGCGGACCGGCCGGGAGGTCGTGCTGACGCCGCCGATCTCCGAGGAGACCGTCCGCCGTCTCAAGGTCGGCGACGTCGTCCTGATCAGCGGCGTCATCCACACCGGCCGGGATGCGGTGCACCATCACCTGATGGAGCATCCCTCGCCCGTCGATCTGCGCGGCCAGGTCCTGTATCACTGCGGCCCGGTGGTTCTCAAGGAGGGGAGTGGCTGGAAGATCACCGCCGCCGGCCCGACCACCAGCTTCCGCGAGGAGCCCTACGAGGCCGCCATCATCGCCAGGAACGGCATCCGCGCGGTGATGGGGAAGGGGGGGATGGGAGACCAGACCCTCGAGGCGCTCAAGACCCAGGGGGCGGTCTATCTCAACGCCATCGGCGGCGCCGCCCAGTTCTATGCCCGCTGCATCGAGGGGGTGGTCGGGGTGGACCTGCTGGATCTGGGGATCCCTGAGGCGATGTGGCACCTGAAGGTGAAGGAGTTCCCGGCGATCGTCACCATGGACGCCCACGGCAACTCGCTGCACGCCGACGTGCAGGAGCGCTCGGGCCAGGTCCTCAGGACCCTCGGCGAGCCGGTTTTCGTCTGACCGGGAGCCGCTTCGCACCGGGCCGTGCGCTTCCGCGCCGCGGTCGCGCTCCCGCCCGCGCGGACCCGCCGACCGGTCCCTGGTCGCGCAACCGGGCGTAGACGTGCAGGTCGATCACCTTGCCGTCCTTGGTGATGGTCTGCCGCATGCACCCTTCGTAGGCATACCCCGCCTTGGCGAACACCCGGCGCGACGCCGGGTTCCAGTCGAACACGCCGGCCTGGATGCGGACGATCGGGAAGTGCTCGAAGGCGTAGTCGGTCAGCGCCCGGACCGCCTCGGTCACGATGCCGCGGTTCCAGTACGGCTCGCCGAGCCAGAAGCCGATCTCGGCCGCCTGCCGGAACACGTCCCGGCCGATCCGCAGGCCGATCCCGCCCGCCGCCTCCCCGTCGATCTCGATGGCGAAGTGAGTCACCGGTGTGGCGGTCGTCGCCGTCCGGATCCACTCCTCGGCGTCGCGGCCGGTGTAGGGCCAGGGGAAGGTGTCGCGCAGGTTGATCGAGACCCGACGGTTGTTGGCGTGGTGGATCAGCGCCTCCGCGTCGCCGGCGCGCCAGTCCCGGATGATGAATCGGCCGAGATCGAGATGCATGCGGGGTCGCGGGTCAGGCGCTCCGTGCGCTCCGGGTGCGGGAGGCGATCAGCCGATCCAGCTCGTCCTTGAGCCGGCCGAGGACCTCGTCGTACCGGAATGTCCCCACGAGCTCCGAGCGGCGCTTCAGATTGACGTGGTTCGGCGCGCACCACAGACC
The DNA here is from genome assembly GCA_050747445.1 of Candidatus Polarisedimenticolia bacterium. Taxonomy (GTDB): domain Bacteria; phylum Acidobacteriota; class Polarisedimenticolia; order Gp22-AA2; family Gp22-AA2; genus JBOGOE01. The sequence continues at coordinate 3,905 of JBOGOE010000385.1, forward strand.
GAGATCGGCGTCGTCGGTCTCGCCCGGACCGTTCACCCGGCACCCCATGACGGCGATGGTCACGGCGTGCGCGCGCGCGTAGGCGGTCACCCGGCGCACCTCCTCGGCCAGACCGACGAACGCCTCGTTCTCGACCCGCGAGCAGGAGGGGCAGGAGATGATGTTGAGGCTACGGCCCAGGTTCTCGGGCACCGAGCGGAAGCGGCCGCCGGCGATATCCTCCAGGATCCTCCGCCCCACCGCGATCTCCTCCCCCTTCCGGTCGTTCGGCAGGGTCAGCGACACCCGGATGGTGTCGCCGACCCCGCGCGCCAGGAGCTGCTCGAAGGCGACGCGGGTCTTGATGATGCCGTCGGGCGGCAGACCGGCCTCGGTCACGCCGAGGTGGAGCGGCACGTCCGGGCGGGCGCCCGCGAACCGCCGGTTGGCGTCGATCACCTTCATCGGGTCGGAGTCCTTGAGGGAGACGCAGTAGCGGTCGAACCCCATCCCGTCGAGGAGATCGCAGTGCTCGAGCGCCGAGGCGACCATCGCCCCGACCGGGTCGCCGGAGGACCGCCCGGTCTGCGCCGGGTCGATCGAGCCGCAGTTGACGCCGACGCGCAGGGCGCAGTCGTGGCGCGCGGCGGTCTCCGCGAGGAACGCCACCTTGTCGCGCACCGTCCGTTCCTTCTCGTGGTGGTGGAGATGTCCCGGGTTGTAGCGGATCTTGTCGACGTGGGGGGCGACCTGCGCCGCCAGCCGGTAGTTCTCCTGAAGGTCGACCGCCAGGTTGGCCCCCGTGCGGGCGCGGATCGCCGGCAGCGCCGCCGCGTCCCGCGGACCGTCCACGGCGATGCGCACCACGTCCGCCCCGGCCCGCTCCAGGTCGAGTACCTGCCGGACGGTCGCCTCCACGTCGGTGGTGCGGGTGGCGCACATGCTCTGGACGGCGACCGGGTGACCGGCACCGATGGTGACGCGGCCGACGCGCACGGCGCGGGTCGGATTGCGGCGGACGGGGGATGGATCCGGCATGGACCTTGTCATCATAGCAAGCCGGACGCGCCGGCGTCCACGCCACCGCGGGCGGCGCCCCGGCGGACGAGTCCGCGCCGCAGATCGGCGAGCGGGTAGAAGGTGCCGCGCCAGACGATGCCGCCCCGCCGCAGGGTGGCGCACGCCGAGTTCCAGGCGGCGTACAACAAGACCAGCAGGGCCGCGGGGTAGAGGAGCGCGAGGAGGACCGGATTGCCGCCCTGACGTCCGGTCTGGACGCCGGCGGCGATCATCAGGGCGGCCGCTTGGAGCGCCGGGGGCGTCCAGATCAGGACGCGGAACCAGCCTGGCGTGCCGGCGACCTGGGCGGTTCCCGCGAACGGCAGGAATGGCGGAGCCAAAGTCACGAAGAGGAGGCCGAGGGTCAACGTCACCAGGAGAAACGCCGAGTAGTCGAGCCCGGCGAAGAAGTTCTTCTCCAGCCCCCGGACGATGCGCGCCACCCCCCGGTGCCACGGACAACGGATCAGTCCGACGCCGTCCCACAGACGCTGGCGCGCGCCGCTCTCCTTGAGGAGGCGACCCAGCTTGAAGTCGTCGCCCGGATCCATCCGCAGCAGGGTGTGCCCGCCCACCCGTTCGTAGGCGGTGCGGCGGACCAGGTTGAACGCCCCGACCCCCGCGCCCCCCCGGGGGCGATCCCGATCGATCTCGTGCGCCCGGGCCCCGGCGCAGAACAGCAGCCCGAACACCCCCATCACCGCCGCCTGGAAAGGGGACATCGGCCGGGTGTCCGGGGTGACCGCGACGTGGTCGAGACCCAGCCTCCCGGCGAGCGTCACGACCCGAAACAGCAAATCCTCCCGCAGCAGCTCGACATCGCCGTCGGTGAACAGGATCCAGTCGCCGCGCGTTCTTGCGGCCCCCACGTGACAGGCATGGCATTTGCCGAGCCAGCCGGCCGGCAGGGAGGTGTTGTGGACCACGACCAGGCGGGGTCGGTTCCCGGTGAGTCCGGGGCCCGCGGCTCCGGCCGTCGCTTCGGCGGCCAGCCGGTCCAGGATGGCGCCGGTCCCATCGGTCGAGCGATCGTCCACGACCACGATCTCGAGACCGGGGTAGCGCTGCCCCAGAAGGGACCGGACCGTTCGCTCGATCGACTCTCGTTCGTCGCGCGCCGTCACCACCACCGACAGCGGGGGGAGGGGACCGGTCGCCCCTGCGCCACCCGGGACGCCGGCGGCGGACCGATCGGCGCCCCGTTCCCTAAGCCCCAGCACCTCGTCCAGCCGCCGGTACTGCCGGACGACCCGGACCTGGAACGCCAGGATCAGCAGCCAGGACGCGGTCAGGAGGAAGGCGAGTGCGGCATGGGTCGGCGCGACCGGCGGGGAGAACGTCATCGGGAAGGGATCGGCCGATTCCACGGCGCGGTCCGCGACTGGCCCCGCGACCGGATGCGCGACCGGATCCGCGTTGACACTGCCCGGGGGCGGCCGTATATACGGGCCGGTCCTCCCGGAGGAACCACATGAAACAGAGGGCGCGGGTCGCAGTCCTGGCGCTGTCCTCGGCCCTCTCCTTCGCGGCGGGCGGCCCGAGCGCCGTCGAGCGGCACTCGCCGGCGGCGGGACCGGCGTTCCTCGGCCCGGCCGCGGCCCCGAACGTCCTGCAGGTCTATTTCGACTACCAGTGTCCGGTCTGCCCCCGGGCGGCGCGGGAGCTGGAACGACTGGCGGCCGAGATGGCGGGGGCGCTCCGGATCGAGCTGCGGCACTATCCGCTGGCGATGCACGCGCGCGCCTTCGACGCCGCGGCGGCCGCCGCGGCGGCGCAGCGACAGGGGAGGTTCTGGGACTATCACGCGCGTCTCCTCGAGGAACGGCGCTTCGACCGGGACAGCCTGGCGGGGCTGGCGGCGGGGCTCGGTCTGGATCGGGATCGCTTCGTCCGGGATTTCGACGACGCTGGGGTGCGCGCCGCGATCCTGGCGGACGTCAAGGCGGCGCAGGAGGCCGGGGTGACCGGCACGCCCGGGTTCGTGATCAACGGTCGCGCCGAGACCGGCTGGGCCTCGTACTCCTGGCTGCTCCAGATCGTGAAGGGGCGGATCAAGACGCCGCCGGCGCCCCCATGACCGCCGAACGGGCGATGTCCTCCTGGCGGATCCGGCCGATGTCGAACCCCTCGAGCGCGGTGATCAACTTGCCGATCGCCTGATCGAAGCCGGGAAGCGTCTTGCGGGCCCGGCTCAGGGGATTGCAGCGCGCCAGGACGAAATTCTTGACGAACGGGTGCCGGATGCCCCGGCGCTTCAGTTTCTCCACGATCCCCTTCAGGATGCCGTCGGCCTCGGCCACCTTCGCCGCCCGCTTCTCCCGGGTCTCCCAGGCGGACGCGAGTGGCTGCTCCAGAAACTTGTCGACCCGCCGCAGGATCGGAGAGAAGGCGCCGCCGGCGAAGCGGGCGTTCTTCTCGTACAGCAGACCGAGGGTGGCGTAGCAGGCCTCCTCGAACTGGAAGGCGTAGTCCTCCTCCTTCCTGCGGGCACCCTGCTCCAGCAGGCCCCGGTACATCCGGACGACCTCCAGGGATTTCTCCTTGAGGGTGTGCGCCTTCTCGGTGTTGAGGGCCAGGATCTGGAAGGCGACCTCCGGCTCGGCGATGACGATGGCGGGAACGAACTCGGCCTTCAGTTTCTCCAGGACGAAGCGGCGGTGATTGCCGTTCGGAATCCAGTACCCCCCGTCGGAGCGGACCGCGACCACCGGATCGACGAACCGGTCGATCTTCTTGATCACCCGGAGCAGCCGCTCGGCGTGCGCCTTCGAGAGATCGCGCTGGTACGGGGTCGGCTGGACCTTGTGGCGCGGCAGGAGGGCGAAGATCTGCCAGTGGCCGCCCACCGGGTCCCTGTAGAGGGCCAGGGGGGCGCCGCCGTCCCGGTCGATCTGCGTCGCCAGCTGCAGCAACTCCTCGGGAGGCTCGGCGTCCTGCGGGTGGACCGCGAAACCCATCCGGGCCATGACGGTCGCTCCCTCAGTCCTTGTCGTCCTTCGCGTCGTCCGGGTCGGGGCAGATCGCCAGGCGGCTCTTCACGCCTTTCACTCCCTTGACCCGCCCGACGAGGGTCTTCGCCCGCTTCACCTGGGCCTTCGAGCCGACACAGCCGTGCAGCGTCACGATGCACTCGTCGGTCTCGACGTTGATCTTGAAGACGCCGACGACGTCGTCGGCCAGGAGCCGCATCTTGACCCCGGCGGTGATCAGGGCGTCGGCACACTCGCCGGCGCGGACGGGAGCGGCGGGGATTGCCAGAAGCAGCGCCACAGCCATCAGGAATGCACGGATTCGCATCGCAGCCCTCCGGCCGGCGCCCCGGGGGACGCCGGTGCCGACACCTTACTGCGGCGGCCGCCGCGCAGGCAAGCGGGCGGGAGCCCGGACTAGAATCGGCCCATGAGCTTCAGCGCCTCGCTGCGCGATCGGGCCGCCCCGATCTGGGAGAGGGAATTCGCCCACCCGTTCGTCCGCGGGCTGGGAGACGGGAGTCTCGACCCGGAACGCTTCAAGGTCTGGCTCCGGCAGGACTGGTTGTTTCTCGTCGAGTACGCGCGGGTCCTGGCGCTGGCGGCGGCGCGCGCCGGCGATCTGGGGACGATGACCCGGTTCGCGGCGCTTTTGCAGTCGACGCTCGCGGTCGAGATGGACCTGCACCGGAGATACGCCCGGCGCTTCGGGATCACGGCCGAGGATCTGGAGCGGGCGCGGCCGTCGGCCGCCTGCGGCGCCTACACCGGATTTCTGCTGCGGGTCGCGTGGGAGGGGCCGCTGGCGGCGATCGTGGCGGCGCTCCTCCCCTGCGCCTGGGGGTACGGCGAGGTTGCACGCCGGCTCGCGGCGGGAGGGGGCGACCGGCCGGAGAACCCTTATGGCGAATGGATCCGGACCTACACCTCGGAGGAATTCACCGCCTACGCGGAATGGATGCGCGACATGCTGGACCGGCTGGCGGAGCCGCTCGGGCCGGCGGAGCGGGACCGGCTGGCCGCCATCTTCGAGGAGAGCAGCGAGCACGAATACCGTTTCTGGGAGATGGCCTGGAGACGGGACGAACCTGCCTGAGCGGGGCGGCGTTCTACTGCTGCGCCCCCTGCGGCCACTGGTAGAAGGAGTTGTTCGAGTAGATGATGTCGCAGTTGAGGTCGGCGGTCGGTCCCCCCGGCGTCGGTCCCGGCATCCCGTCCCTCCCGTACGACGTGATGGTGTAAATGGTCCCGCTGGCGTTGGTCTCGACGTGCCAGGGGTTGTTCCAGCCGTCCCCGGCCGGGACGTTGCGGATGTAGAGGGGGGAGACGTAGGACCCGAGGGTGGCGGCGTTGGCGTCGGCCAGCCCCCGCGGGTAGGTGTTGTTGTCGACCGCGTACTGCTCCAGCGCGGTGCCGATCGCCTTGATGTCGGCCAAGGTCCGATTCTGCTTCGCCCGATCCATCGCGTTGCGCAGGTTCGGGATGGCGATGGCGGCGATCAGACCGATGATCGCCACGACGATGAGCAGCTCGATCAGCGTGAACCCGGCCACGCGCCGGCGGCGCCGGCCCTCCGGTCGGTGCATCCTTCGATCCTCCGTGTCTTCATGCCTCGGAAGGGGCGGTCAGTCTAGCACGCCCCCCGGTCCCGGCTCCGGGCCCTCTCCCCGTGACCACCTTTACGGATGCGGCGGCGGGAGCGTCTAGACGGCGGGGGTGTGGGGCAGCAGGGCGAGGGGATCGGCGTTGCCGCCGCTGAGGACGACGATCACCGGTCCGTCCCCCGCGGGCCGGGCCGCCCCCGACGACAGGGCGGCAACCCCGACCGACCCGCTCCATTCCACCAGGAGATGCTCGTCGCGCAGGAGCGCCTCGGCCGCGCCGCGGATGGCGGCGTCGCCGACCGTCACCACGCCGCCGGCCGCCTCCCGGATCACGGCGAAGGTCAGGTCGCCCGGCCGGTTGGGAAGGAGCCCGTCGGCGATCGAAGCGCAGGCGTCGAGGGTGACCGGTCGCCCCGCGGCAAGTGAGGCCGACATCTTGGCGGCCCCCTCCGGCTCGACCCCGATCGGTCGCAGGGAGGGCCGGTGCGCGTGACAGGCGAGGGCGATGCCGGCCAGGAGGCCGCCGCCGCCGACCGGGACCAGGATTGCCGCGGCCTCGGGGCATTGCTCCAGGATCTCCAGGCCGCAGGTCGCCTGTCCCGCGACGATCCAGGGGTGGTCGAACGGCGGGATCATGACGAGCTCCCGTTCCTTCTGCAGCCTCTCGGCGAGCGCCTTCCGGTCGAGACTGGACGGCCCCGCGAGATGGACCTCGGCCCCCAGGGCGAGGACCTTCTCCTTCTTCACGGCGGGGACGGTGGAGGGCATCACCACGACCGCGCGGATGCCGGCCCGTCGCGCCGCGGTGGCGACGGCGATGCCATGGTTGCCGGAGGAATAAGTGATGATGCCGCGGGCCCGCGCGGGGGCATCGAGCCGGGCGACGAAATGGCTCGCGCCGCGCATCTTGAACGCGCCGCCGGCCTGCAGGTTCTCGCACTTCAGCAGGACGGGCCGGCCGAGCCGCTCCGACAGGGTCCCCGCCGGGACCAGCGGGGTGGTGCGGATGAACGGAGCGACGGCCGCGCGCGCCGAGCGCAGGTCGGCCGGCCCGAGACCGGATGCCGCGAAATCCACCTTGTCCTCCTTGAGGGGGCCCCGCGCCCGCGACGCGGGGCCCCGAGTATAATGCGCGCCTCACCGGGGGTGCCTGCATGTTCGCCAAGGAGGGGTTGGAAGGAGTCGTGGCGGCCCGCACCGGGCTGAGCTTCATCGACGGCGAGAAGGGGCGCCTCAACTACCGTGGCTACGCGATCCACGATCTCGCGGCGCACTCCTCCTTCGAAGAGTGCGTCCATCTCCTCTGGTACGGGGAGCTTCCTACGAAGACACAGCTGGCCGAGACCCGGGCCGGGCTGGCGAAGCAGCGCGCCCTGCATCCCGACGCCCTGGAGATCCTCCGCCGCTTCGCCCGGGATGCCGCGCCGATGGACATGCTCCGCACCGTGCTGTCGGCCCTCGCCATCCACGATCCGGACGTCCACGATTCGACCAAGGAGGCGAACCTCAGGAAGGGGATCCGCCTCACGGCGCAGATGCCCACCATCGTGACGGCGCACGAGCGGCTGCGCAAGGGGAAGGAGCCGGTGCCGCCCGACCCGGCGCTGGACCACGCCTCGAGCTACCTCCAGATGCTCCACGGCCGGAGACCGGACGCCCTGCAGGCGCGGGCGCTCGACGCGGCGATGATCCTCCAGATGGACCACGGGTTGAACGCCTCGACCTTCGCGGCGCGGGTGACCGCGGGGACCATGGCCGACCTGCACGCGGCGTTGACCTCGGCGATCGGGACCCTGAAAGGCCCGCTCCACGGCGGCGCCAACCACGACGTCATGGTGATGCTGCTGGCGATCGGCGAGACCGACCGGGCGGCCGAGCACATCCGGCTGGAGCTGCAGCAGAAGAAGAAAATTCCCGGGTTCGGCCACCGGGTCTACAAGACGATGGACCCGCGCGCGCCGCACCTGCGCGACCTGGCCCGCCGGCTCGGCGAGGCCACGGGCCAGCCGAAGTGGTTCGGGATCTCGGAGAGGATCGAGAAGACCTGCAAGGAGCTGAAGAACCTGAACCCGAACGTCGATTTCTACGCCGCGTCGGTCTACTACCTCCTCGGGTTCGAGATGGACCTGTTCACCCCGATCTTCGCGTGCAGCCGCGCCCCCGGCTGGATCGCCCACGTCATCGAGCAGCACACCGACAATCGCCTGATCCGGCCGCTCGAGGAGTACATCGGGCCGCCGGAGCGGCCCTACGTCCCGCTCGACCAGCGCGGCTGAAGTCCACCCCGCGGCCCGGATCGCCCGGCCCGCGGCAGCCCCTCGACGCGCGACGCCGGCCCCTCACCCGCCGGGGACGGGTCCGCGGTCGCTTCGCGACCGCTCCCCTCGACTCGCCTCGCGCCCCCCCACC
>JBOGOE010000386.1:0-5332 GCA_050747445.1 Candidatus Polarisedimenticolia bacterium
GTCACGGCCCAGCGGGCGGGTCCGGCACGCCACCTTGCGGCCAGGGCGCCCGCCAGGGCGCCGGCCAGGAGGCAGGCCCCGGCGCTCGGGAGGTAGAGCAACCGCTCGGCCATGAGGGTGCCGATGAACAGCAGGAGATTGCACGTCGGCGCGAACGCGGCGGCGGTGAACAGCAGGGCGAAGCCGTACGCCGGGGCCCGCCGCAGCAGCCACGCTCCCGCCCCGATCACGCCCCCGACCAGCAGGAGACCGCCGATCGCCCATGGGTCGGCGGGCGTGCGGACGACGGGGATCTGATCGTAGGAATAGTCCGCGCTCAGATGCCGCGGCCAGAGGAGAAGCCCGGCATAGCGCAGCGCGACGCCGAGCGCCGTGAGACGCCCCTGGATCGGACCCGCGGCCGCCGCGGGGTTGTCGACGAACGGGATCGGCTCGCCCAGCCCGAAGGAGCCGAGGACGAAGCGGCGCGCCAGCAGGTACGTCCCGAGCACGGCGCCGTACCCCGCGTAGAGGATCCACCGCCGGCGCGGCGCGGGGCGCGGGAAGGCGGCGTCGGCGAGGAGACACAGGGCGGGGGCGACCGCGGCGGACTCCTTGCCACCGAGACCGAGCAGGAACACCACCCAGGCGGAGGCGGCCCAGAGCGGGAAGCGATCCCCCGCCTGCGCCCTGCGGTGGCAGAGGAGCGCGCCCACCGCGCCGCACGCCGCCAGGATCTCCGCCCGCCCGACGACGCCGGCGACCGCCTCGACGTGCACGGGGTGCACCGCGAACAGCAGGCCGGCCGCCGCCGGTCCCGCCAGTCCCGGCAGGATTTGGATCGCCAGACGCGTCACCAGCAGGGTGGCGAGGGCATGGAGGACGACGTTGACCGCGTGAAACCACGCGGGACGGAGACCACCCGCCAGGGCCCGGTCGGCGGCGAACGACAGACTGGTCAGGGGACGGTACAACAGGCCGCGGTGGGATCCGGTGTTCCACCAGGGCGACAGGAGGACACGCGGCATCGTCCGCGCGTCCTGCAGGAGCGGGTTGAGACCGATGACGGCGTGATCGTCGAAGACGAAATCGTGCCGCAGCGTCGGCAGGTACAGGAGGGCGGCGGCGAGCGGTGCGGACAGAAGGAGGAGAGCGCGCCCCCTCAAGGGCCGGCGGCCCCGGAAGCGCTCCCCGTCGTCTCCACGGAGGCCCTCGACAGCTCGAGCTCACGCTCGGCCCCGGACTTCATGTGAATGCGTCCCTCGAGACGGGTCCTCCTCGCCGCTTCAACCGGGACCTCGGTGAGGTGGGCCATGCTGCGGTGTACCCAGCTCCCGTCGCGGATCAGCAGGTCGAACGCCATGTAGAAATCGTACACCCCGGGGTCGAGATCGAACTGGAAGCGGTCCGGGACGGTCACGCAGCGATTGACCTCCATCCAGTAGGGCACCAGGGTATCGGGCGCCGTGCGCTGTCTCGATCGCGCCCCCGGTCCCTCCCCCATGACCGACGGACCGGGCGCCGCCGTCCGGCCCTCCGGGCGCAGCTTCGATGCCGGCCGCCAGGTCGCGGTGCGGAAATCGGGCGACTCGAAGAGCACGATCGGGTCCCGGGGCGCGCCACGGCGGATCGCCGCCAGACTGAACCGGTAGCCGAAGGTCCACACCTCGACCTGCTTCCTCCGGGCCGGCACGTCCCGCTCCGGCGGCTTGACGACACGGTCGTCCGGGTAGGTGCACCAGCGCCGGTTCCCCTCGAACTCCAGCGCCACCCTCCCCTTGTCCTCGGGAAGCAGCGGTGGGACTCCGGGCGCCACGATCTCCGGCGGGCGGAGTGGTGGCGGCTCGACGACGGCAGGCGGCGGGGTCAACGGCACGGTCGGGGCGTCGTCATCGGCCGGGGTTTCCCGGACCGGTGACGCCCCCGTCAGGGCCGCCGCAAGCCCCGCGGCGACGGCGATCCGTCGTGCCCATCGGCTCCGGTTCATCGGGTTTCCCGCGCCCCATCCGGGCTGTGGTAGAGTGCGCGAAGAGTCGGAATTATACCGCGGGCGGTGCGGCGGCAGGTGACTGACTTCCCGGAACTGTCCGTGTCCGATTACTGAGGTTGACGAACGCCGTGCTGGCAGGTGACGCTTCCAGCAGGGGTGTGGGGATGGGCGTGGAAAGATCTCCAAGACGTGGTCAACTTCAGGTGGGCGGACAGTTCCGGGAATCTCACAGCACCTCCAGACTTGCATGAGGCCCATCGAACCGCGTTCCGTGCCACATGAAAGACGACTGTGGCGCCGACTCTATCCAACATCTAGGGTCCTGTCAAGACGCACGCACAACGACTGGTGGTGAGCGGCCTGGATGCCCGGGCCCTGGAGGCCCTCGACTTCGCCGAGATCCTGGCGTTGCTGAGCGCCGAGACGGCGACCCCGCCGGGGGCCGGGCTGGCCGCGGCCCTGGTTCCCTCCCCGGACGCCCCGGCCGTCCGCGCCGAAAATCATCTGACCGGTGAGGCGGCCCGCCACCTCGAGGTCCGCGGCACCCTTCCCTTCGGCACGGTCCCGGACCCCGGGCCGCTGTTCGTCCGGCTCGAGGTCGCGGGGAGCGTCCTCGGGGCCCTCGAAATCCTGGATCTCCTGCAGCTCATGAAGGCGGGACGCCGTCTGAAGGCGTTCCTCGCCGAGAGCCGCGCCGAATTCCCCGCCCTCTGGGAGCCGGCCCGCTCCCTCCCCGACCTCGGCAATCTCGTCCGCTTCCTGGACGGCAAGATCGCCGCCGGCGGGGAGCTGGAGGACGGGGCGAGCGACGCGCTGCAGTCGGTGCGGCAGGAGATCCGGCGCCGCGGCGAGCGGCTGCAGGAACTGCTCGAGGCGATCGTGGCGCGGCCGGGAGTGGCGCGGGCGCTTCAAGATACCTTCATCTCCATCCGGAGCGATCGTCATGTCCTGCCGATCCGCGCGGAGGCGCAGGCTTCGCTCCCCGGGATCGTCCATGGGGTCTCCGGCACGGGCGCGACCGTGTTTCTCGAGCCGATCGAAACGGTGGAGCTCAACAACGACCTGGTGACCCTGCGGGAGCGCGAGACGACCGAGGTCCAGCGGCTGCTCCAGGAGTACAGCGACCTGCTGCGGGGGCGGCTCCCCGAGCTCAGGAGTCTCGCGGCCGGGGTCGGTCGTCTCGACCTGGTTTTCGCCCGGGCCCGTCTCGGCCGGCGGCTCGGCGCCCGCACGGCCGAGGAGGCGGGCGAAGCGGAGGGGATCGTCCTCGAGGGGGCGCGGCATCCGCTGGTCGAGGCGAGCCTGCGCGCGACGGGGGGCGGGATGGTGCCGCTGCGTCTGGCGGTCCCGCCCGCAACTCGGGTTCTGGTGCTGAGCGGCCCGAACACCGGCGGCAAGACGGTCGCGCTCAAGACCGTGGGGCTGCTGGCGGCGATGTTCCAGTCGGGGCTCATGGTGCCGGCCGAGCGGGCGCGGCTGCCGGTGTTCCGGACCCTGTTCATCGACATCGGCGACCGGCAGTCGATTGCGGACCGCCTCAGCACCTTCTCGGCGCGCATGCGCCACGTCGCGGCCATCGCCGCCTCCCTCGCCGTGCCCGGTCTGGTCCTCCTGGATGAAGCCGGCGCCGGCACCGACCCCGAGGAGGGTTCGGCCCTGGCGATCGCCATCGTCGATTACTTCCGCCGCCGCGGGGCCCTGGTGCTGGTGACCACGCACCTCGAAGCACTCAAGGCCTGGGCCGCGACCACGACGGACGCTGCCAACGCGGCCATGGAGTTCGAGGAGACGACCGGGACCCCGACCTACCGCCTGATCGCCGGACTCCCCGGCCGGAGCATCGGTCTGGAGACCGCCGGGCGTCTCGGGGTGCCGCGGGAAATCCTGGAGACGGCGCGCGCCCACCGCGGCGGGTCGGGGGGGCTCCTCGCCTCCTACCTGGCGCGCCTGCAGCAACTCACGGCCGACCTCGAGGCCCGGTCGCGGGCGCTCGACGCCGAGCGCGACCGTCTGGCCGGGGAGCGGGAGCGGCTGCTCGCCGGGCTGCGCGTCCGCGAGGAGACGCAGGCAGCCGCGGTGGCCGGAGAAATCGAGCTGGCGCTGCGATCCATGCGCGAGGAGGGGGAGCGGTACCTCTCACGCCTCGAGGATCGCCGCCTCGCCCTGGAGCTGCGCCGCGAGGAGGCGAAAGCCGCCGCTCCCCTCAAGGCCGCGGCGCGGGAGCTGATCCGCAGGACCACGGGGCGCGCGGCGCCGGCGGGTGGCGCGGAGCTGCGTCCCGGGACCGCGGTGCACGTCGAGGGACTCGGGGTCCGCGGGATCCTCGAATCGATCCGCGGGGAGCGGGCCGTGATCCTGTCGCGCGGGAAGCGGATGACGGTCGCGGCCGCCGACCTCCGCACCGGGGCGGCCGAGGCGGCGGTGGGCGCGCCACGCCTGCCGCGGGGGGTAAGGCTCGAGAGGCGTCACGACACCGAGACCCCCGCCGAGATCCACCTCCTCGGCCGGACGGTGGAGGAGGCCCTCTCCCTCGTGGACAAGTATCTGGACGACGCCTGTCTCGCCGGTCGCACGCCGGTGCGGCTGGTCCACGGCATCGGTTCGGGACGCCTGCGCCAGGCGATCGCCGGGTTCCTGTCGGGTCATCCCCACGTCGAGAAATTCGCTCCGGCGCCGGCCGAGCGGGGGGGTTCGGGCGTCACGGTGGTCGATCTCAGGGTCTAGGAGCCGGTCTCCGAACGCGGCCCGGCGCAGGACCCGGACCGGCTCCCGGTCAAGGCCGCGGCGCGGTGCGCCAGTAGGGGTCCGCGAGCCGATCGTCGCGCGGGTCGAGGTCGCGGGTCTGCCCCGCCGCCAGGAGAGCCTCCATCGCCCAGGCGCGCGGCGGGTCGGAGCGCGGGTCGAGGGCCACCACGCGCCACAGGCCGGGGGTCACTCCCGCGAACTCGAAGCGGCCGGAGAGGTCGGCCATGGTGCGGGCCGCGGCGTGCGCGTCGTAGATCGCCGCGACCTGCTCGCGGCACGCCGCCTCCCGGCCGTTCAACTCCTTCTCGGCGATCCTGACCCGGGCCTTCACCCGGTCGGCGGCGGTGACCGCGTCCCGGAAATTGTCGGTCGACGTCATGACCCGATCGATCTCGGCCCGCATCGCCGCGATCGCCGACCGATCCTGCTCGAGGGCGGTCCCGCACTCCCGACCCAGCCGCGCGTGCTCCCGATCGACCGCCTCCCGATCCGCCACCAGAAGGACCGGCACCGAGGCGCCGAGCGCCGCGGCGGTCACCGGCATCGGAGACAGCACCCCTCTCAGGACGCCGCGGCCGGAGGCCGCCGGTGGAGCCGGGATCGGGGCGGGCTCCGGCG
>JBOGOE010000387.1:0-3124 GCA_050747445.1 Candidatus Polarisedimenticolia bacterium
GATCGGCCGCGTCCGCTCCCGCGACCGGCGGTCCGGCGGCGCCGGGAGCCTCGGTCGCGGCCAGTCGCTGGAGCGCCGCGACCGCCACGTCCGCATGGGCCCCCTTCAGGGCGACGGCCAGGATCTCGGCGCGATCCTCGATCCGCTCCAGCGCCTCGAGCCGCACCGGGGCGTGGATCCCGTGGCGGGCGACGCTGCCCCGGGCGCGCGTCTCGGACAGACGCGCCAGAGCGGCCCGGCCGACTGCCTCGTGACGCGCCGCCCGGGCCACCGAGAGCAGGTGACGCGGATCGTCGAGCGCCGCCAGGGCCGCCGCCGCCTTGACCGGATCCTCCCCCCGGAGGGCCAGACCCAGAAGGGTGTCGGTCGCCTCCCGGCGCACCCGGGGATCGGGGTCGGAGCCGGCGATCTCCCGCAGCCGGTCGGCGTCGTCAAGGGTGCGCGCCACGGCGCGCCGCACGAGCGGGTCGTCGTGCTTCCAGCCGGGCTGCGCCCGGATCCGGTCCAGCAGGCCCATCGCCACCCCTTATGGAGGCCCCGATTCTAGAGGAGATCGCCCGCCGACGCACGCGCGATTGCGGCCGGAACCCGGATTTCCGCCGGAGGGGCGCCGGATCGGCCCCTCCTCTAGATTCCGTCGGCGGCGGCGGGGCGGGCGGTGGGGCGGCGCTCGAGCAGGCGGACGAACTCCTCCGCCGGGACCGGCTTGCTGAACAGGTAGCCCTGCATGACGCGGCAGCCGCGATCCCGGAGGAAGACGAGCTGGTCGCGGGTCTCGACCCCCTCGGCCACCACGCCGAGGTTGAGGCTCTTGGCCATGGCGATGATCGCCTGGACGATGGTGGCGTCCGCCGGGTCGGTGGTGATGTCGCGCACGAACGACTGATCGATCTTGAGCGTGTCAATCGGGAACCGGGTGAGGTACGCCAGCGACGAGTAACCGGTCCCGAAGTCGTCGACCGAGACCCGCAGCCCCATCTCCTTGAGGAGGTGCAGGCTCTTGACGGTGTCCTCGGCGTTCCGCATCAGGACGCTCTCGGTGATCTCCAGATCCAGGCGCCCGGGGTCGAGGCCCGCCGCCCGCAGGGCCAGCTCGATCGCCCGCACCAGCTGGGCCTGCTGGCGGAACTGCCGGCCCGAGAGGTTGACCGAGACGTGCCGCAGCTGGTACCCCTGGTCGTGCCACGCCTGGACCTGCTCGACGGCGGTCCGGAGCACCCACTCGCCGAGCGGCACGATGAGACCGGTCTCCTCGGCGAGCGGGATGAAATCGCCGGGTGGGACCAGACCGAGGTCGGGGTGCTTCCAGCGGATCAGCGCCTCGGCGCCGAGAATCCGTCCCCACCCCCCCTGCGAGGTCGCGAGCACGTCGAGCAGCGGCTGGTAGTAAAGCAGGAACTCGTTGCGGTCGAGGGCCTTTCGCAGGCTCGTCTCGAGCGACAGGCGCCGGCGCGCCGAGGCGTTCATCGAGCGGCTGTAGAACTGGAAGCCGCCGAGCCCCGCCTCCTTGGCGTGATACATGGCCGAGTCGGCGTTGCGCAGGAGGGTTTCGACCTCCTCGCCGTCCTCGGGGTAGATGCTGATGCCGATGCTTCCGGTCAGCACGACCTCGTGCTCGTCGATCTTGAACGGCTCCGCCAGGGAGTCCAGGATCCGGCGCGCCACCTTGCCGGCGTCCTCGCCCCTCGTGATCTCGGGCAGGGAGACCAGGAACTCGTCCCCCGCCAGACGCGCCACCGCATCGGCCGCCTCGGCCGGATCGCCGCGCGACAGGCCGTCGCTGCTGCGCAGGCACTTGCGCAGCCGCTCCGACACCTGCTGCAGCAGCCGGTCGCCGAAGGCGTGGCCGAGGGTGTCGTTGATCCTCTTGAACCGGTCGAGATCGATGAACAGGAGCCCGAGGGGACGGCTCTGGCGCTTCGCGTTGGTGACCGCGAGGGCCAGTTGCTCCATGAACAGACGGCGGTTCGGCAGCAGCGTCAGACCGTCGTAATAGGCGAGGAAGCGGATCTGGTTCTCGGTCTCCTTGCGCTCGGTGATGTCCTGGGTCGTGCCGGAGATCCGCTCCGGTCGTCCGTCGGCGCCGTACACCACCTCGGCCTCCTCGTGCACGAAGCGGATCTTCCCGTCGGGTCGCACCAGACGGACGTCGATGCTGTAGGGCCCCTCCCTGCGGAGCGCCTGCTCGGTGGTGCGGGCGACCTGCTCCCGATCCTCGGGATGGACGCGCTCCAGGTACCAGGAGAACGCCGGGGCCCGATCCCCCCGCTCGACTCCGAAGATCCGGAAGATCTCGTCCGACCAGGTGAGGGTGCCGGTCAGGAGATCCCGCTCCCAGTGGCCCAGCCGCGCGATCCGCTGCGCCGCGGACAGACGGGCCTGGCTCTGGCGCAGCTCGTCGAGCGCCCGCTTGGCGCGCAGCATGTAGCGCACCCGGTGCTGCAGGATCAGGAGATTGATCGGTTTGGAGGCGAAATCGGTGGCGCCCGCGTCGTACGCCCGGGTCACCGAGTCGACATCGTCGAACCCGGTCAGGATCAGGATCGGCGTGGTCGCCCCCCCGGGCAGGGTCCGGAGCGTCTTGCAGGCGGTAAAGCCGTCCATCTCCGGCATCCGCACGTCGAGGACGACGAGATCGGGGTGACAGGCCGTGAAGTGGTGCACCGCCTGCGCCCCGTTGTGCGCCTCGACCACACGGAACCCGGCGAGCTCCAGCGCCTCGCGCACCATGAGCCGCACCGTTTCGTCGTCGTCGGCCACCAGGATCAGGGGGGCCGCCTTGGGCCGTCCGCCGTCGCTCATGCGCCGCCTCCGCGCCCGCTCCCGGCGGACGCCTCGAGCTCCGTCGCGACCCGGGAGTATTCCGCGTCGATCTCCCGGATCTTGGTCGCCGCCTCGTGCAGGGCCGGCCCGTTCGCCAGCGATTCGAGCTCGCGGAACAGGGCCACCAGCCGGGCGGCCCCGACCATGGCGCTGCTCGACTTCAGGTTGTGGGCGATGTTCCGGAGGGCGCCCGGGTCGTTCCGGTCGAGGGCATCGTGGATCTCCCGGATCTGCTTTGGCGTGGATCGCAGGTAGAGCCCGAGGATGCGGCCGAGCTGGGCCTCGCCGCCATCCTGCCGGA
>JBOGOE010000388.1:0-22264 GCA_050747445.1 Candidatus Polarisedimenticolia bacterium
GTCCGGACCCGGACCGGCTCCCGCCGGGCCGGCTCCTATCGGGGGACAATGGCGAAGACGCGCGCCGGCGCGCCGGAACCGCGGCTGATCTTGATGGGGGAGACGATGACCGTGAAGCCGCGCGCCGGCAGGAGGTCGAGATTGTCGAGGTTCTCCACCTGGTAGCGTCCCCCCTGGAGCAGGGTCTTGTGCGCCTCGGGGGCGGGGGAACCGCCGGGGTCGACGCTCAGCGTGTCGATCCCGAGACCGTTGACGTCGCGGTCCTTCACCAGGGCCTTCACGGCGTCGACGCCGAATCCGGGAAAGCGCAGGACCCCGTTCTCGTCGCGGTTGAGATAGCGATCGGGGTTCTCCCAGCGCTGGTGCCATCCGGTGTTCAGGATGACCAGGCTGCGCGGCGGGATCCTGCCGTTCGCCTTCTCCCATTCCAGGAGGTCGGGCAAGGTCAGGACGTAGGCCGGGTTGGACGCCGCCCGGCCGCGCACGTCGATCATGACGCCGTTGCTCACCAGCCGCACCGGGGCGATCTCGTCCACGGTCGGCAGCCCCTTGCCGAAGTGGGCCGGGGCGTCGAGATGGGTGCCGGTGTGCTCGCCGCAGGAGAACGAGTTCATGTAGGAGCCGTCGCTCAGCGCGCTGAGCGGCTCGAGGGAGAAGGGGACGGAGCCCGGGAAGACCGGCTGGCCGTCCAGCAGGTCGTGCGTCAGATCGATCACTTGCGCCCGGCCGCCGGCGACGTCCTCCAGGCTCAGCGAGAACATCCGCGCGGCGCGGACCGTGGCCGGCGGCGCCGTGCCCAGGGCGAGGAGGACCAGGAGCGCCCGGAACCGCCGGGGCGGCGGCCTCACTGCTCGAGGCTCCGCGGCGGCACCGCGGCGATCCGGGGGGCCTCGCCCGTCTCGCCGGCGCGCGCGAACTGGTCGATCTGCTGGGCCAGGCCCCGGGCCCTGTCGTCGGCGTCGGAGAAGGCGGTCTGGGCGTTTTTCAGGTGTTTCTGGCCGAGCGCAAAGTCCCCCTGGAACTGGGTGAAATCCCCCTGCAGCTGCTGCAGGCGCCGCAGGATGTCGCGCGCCCGCTCCTCGATCTTGAGCCCCATCAGCCCCCAGGCGATCGCCTGGACGTAGGCGTAGAGGGAGTTGGGGGAGACCGGGACGACCCGGTGCTTGAGGGCGAAGCTGGAGATGTCCTCCTCCCCGTCGGGCGCCTCGTCGCGGGCAATCACCTCGTAGAAGACGTTCTCGGCCGGGATGTACATCAGGGCGTAGTCGAGGGTCCCCTCGGCCGGCCGGATGTACTTGGCGGCGATGTCCTCGACGTGCTTGCGGACCTCGCGCGCGAACTGCCGCCGCGCCTTCTGCCGGGCCTCCGGCCCCTGGGCGTCCAGGAGCGCCCGGAACCCCGCCAGCGGGAACTTGCTGTCGATCGGCACCAGCCCCCCGGGCAGGCGGATCACCGCGTCGACCCGGTCGCCGTTCTTGAACCCGTGCTGCAGGGCGTAGTTCGCCCCCGCGAACACCTGCTTCAGGAGCGACTCCAGGGTGAGCTCGCCGAGCCCGCCGCGGATCTTTGGGGCCTGGAAGATCTGCTGCAGCCCGCGGATGTCCTGACCGAGCTCGAGGATCTGCTGGCTGCTGCCTTTCAGCTCCCCGAGGCGGTGTTGCACGTCGGTGAACAGCTTGCCGGTGTCGGCGGCGGCCTTCTGCATCGCCTGCGCGTTCTCCGACAGACGGGCGCCGACCTGGTCCCGCAGCAGGGTCAGGGAGCCGCCGACCTCCTTTGGGACCCGCTCGCCGAGCGCGGCGATCGCACCGGCGAGCCGGCCGATCTCGGCCTGCACCGACACCAGAGCGGGATCGACGGAGGGTGGGACGGCCCGGTGGCGCAGCCGCAGCGCCAGGACGACGGCAACGGTCGCCAGGACCGCGGCCAGGGCGAGAAGCGCTGTGATCGCGATCGCCATCAGCCCCGAATTGCCGCCGGGAGGAGGTGGAGCGCCGCGCCGTGCCGCGACGCCCGTGAGACGGCGGCTAGTCTATCGGCGCCCTCCGGGGGTGTCAACCGCGCACCTGGAGGACGGCGCACTTGAGATAGCGGGTCTCCGGGACCGCGAGATGGATCGGGTGATCGGGGGCCTGACCGCGCAGCTCCAGCAGGGTCGCCTCCCGGCCGGCGTCGGCCGCAGCCTCGCGCACCACCTCGAGGAACTCCTCCGGTCCGAGGTGATAGGAGCAGGAGGCGGTGATCAGGATCGCCCCGGGCGCGGCCAGGCGGAAGGCGCGCAGGTTGATCTCCTTGTAGCCGCGTACCGCCGCCCCCTTGGCCGCGGCGCTCTTGGTGAAGGCGGGAGGATCGAGGACCAGCATGGAGAACTTCTCCCCCCGCGCGTCGAGGTCGCGCAGCAGATCGAAGGCGTTCCCCTCGACCAGCGTCATCCGTCCCTCGAAGCCGTTGGCCGCGGCGTTGCGCCGGGCGAGGTCCAGGCACTCGCCGGAGGTGTCGACGGCGGTGGCGTTCTCGGCCCCGCCCGCGAGGGCGTAGAGTGAGAAGGCCCCGGTGTTGCAGAACATGTCCAGGACGCGGCGCCCGCGCGCCAGCTCGCGCGCCAGCCGGCGGTTGAAACGGTGGTCCAGGTACAGACCGGTCTTCTGACCGGCGCGCGGTCGCACCAGGAAGCGCAGGCCGTCGATGGTCAGGTCGATCTCCTCGGGCACCTCGCCGGCGAGCAGGCCGGTCCGCGGCTCGAGTCCCTCGTGGGCCCGCACCGCGACGTCGCTGCGCTCGTAGATGCCGCGGGGGTGCAAGGTATCAAGAAGACCCTCCACGATCGCCTCCCGCCGCCGGTCCATGAACAGGGTGCCGATCTGCACCGTGAGCCAGGCGCCGTAGCGATCCACGGTGAGGCCCGGCAGCAGGTCCCCCTCGCCGAACACCATCCGGCACGCGTCCCCGGTCGCGTAGAACTGCCGGCGCGCCGCCACCGCCTCGGCGATCCGCCGGCGCAGCAGCGACGCGTCGACCGGCTCGTCGCGCCGCCGGGTGAGGACGCGCGCCACGATGCTCGACGACGGGTTGTAGTAGCCGCGCGCCAGGAACCGTCCCCGGTGATCCACGATGTCGATGGCCTCGCCCGCCGCCGCCCCCTCCTCGGCGCGCGCCACCTCCCCGGCATAGACCCAGAGGTGGCCGCGGCGCAGGCGCGTGTCGCGGGCGCGGTGCAGGATCAGCCGCGGCAGTCCCGGATCCTTGGTCCGCATGCGGCGCATTCTACGTTGACAGGGGGCGGGGGGGCGGGCAGAATCCGGGCGCATGGGCGTGACCCTGGTCCTCCTGCTGCTCGTCCTGGCCATCCTCAACTTCGCCTTCGAGTGGATCGCGATCGAGGTCTTCGCGCTCCTGGTGATCGTCCTGCTGGTGGTGTCGGGGGTGCTGGCGCCGGGCGAGGCGTTCATGGGGTTCGCCAACTCGGCCGTGCTGATGATCGCCGGGGTGATGATCCTGACCGGCGGCATCATCCACAACGGCGCCGCCGACATGATCGCCCGGAACATCCGGCGCTACGCCGGGACCAGCGAGCGGAAAACCGGGGCCCTGCTGCTGGCCTCGGTCAACGCCATCTCGGCCGTGATCAACAACGTCGCCGCCACGGCGATGTTCGTGCCGGTCGCCGAGGGGATGGCGCGCCAGTTCCGGGTCAACCGCGGCAAGTACCTGCTGCCCATCGCCTTCGCGTCGATGACCGGAGGGATGTGCACGCTGATCGGCACCTCCACCAACGTCGCGGTGGCGGGAGCGGTCGAGCAGTTCGGCGTCGCGCCCCTGCGGATGTTCGAGCTGACGCCGATCGGCCTGCTGATCGCCGCCCTGGGGATGCTCTATCTCCTGTGGGTCGCCCCCGCGATCCTCCGGCTGCCGCCGGAGCGGGAGATGGTCGATGCCTACGGCATCAAGGGGTTTCTCTACGAGGTCATCGTGCGGCCGGACGCCGCCGTGGCGGGTCGGACGGTCGAGGAGGCCGATCTCGGCAAGAAGCTGGGGCTCCTGATCCTGGCGATCGTCCGGGGGGATGAGCGGATCGTCAGTCCGGCGGGGGCCGAGCCGATCAAGCCCGGCGACCTGCTGCTGGTGGAGGGGGAGGCGGGCACCATCCCCGCGGTGCTGCAGACCCGCGGGCTCGAGGTCAAGTCCCTCCCGGGACTGCAGCGCTCCGACCTGGAATCCGACAAGGTGCGCATGGTCGAGGCGACCCTCTCCTACAATTCGCCGTTCATCGGGAAGACCCTCAAGCAGCTCAACTTCCGGCACCGTTTCGACCTGTCGGTCCTGGCCATCCACCGCCGGGGGGAGGTGGTGGTGGACAAGGTCGGCAGGATCCGGCTGCACGCCGGGGACGTGCTCCTGATCTACGGCCGGGTCGAGATGTTCGACCGGCTCGGGCAGGAGCCGACGATGCTGCTCATGGAGAACCTGGTCCTGCCGCAATACAACCCGCGAAAGGCCTTCCAGGCGGCGCTGATCTTCGGCGCCGCGGTGCTGGTCTCGGCGCTCGGGTGGGTGGACCCGCCGACCGCCTTCCTGTCGGGTGGCGCGCTGGTGATGGCCTTCAAGTGCCTGTCGGCGGACGAGGCGGGGAGCTATCTCAACGTGCGCTTCCTGGTGATGATCGCCGGGATGGCGTCCCTGGGCCTCGCCATGGAGAAGTCGGGGGCCGCCACCCTGCTGGCGGAGGGGATACTCCATCTCCTGCCGCCGCAGGCGCCCCTGCTGCTCCTGGGGACGTTCTTCGTCCTGACGGTCCTCCTGACCCAGCCCCTCTCCAACGCCGCCGCGGCGCTCCTGATCCTGCCGATCGCCATCCACTCGGCGCGCGCCATCGGCGTCGACGTGCGGCCGTTCGTGATCGTGGTGACGGTGGCCGCCTCCTGCTCCTTCATCACGCCGTTCGAGCCGGCCTGCCTGCTGGTCTACAGCACCGGCCGCTACCGCTTCGTGGACTTCGTGAAGGTGGGGCTGCCGCTGACGGCGGTGGCCTTCGTGGTGAGCCTGATCCTGGTGCCGATCCTCTGGCCGTTCAGGCCATAGGGATGCGGACGCCGCTCCGGCGGGCGAAGGCGATCGCCTCGGGATAACCGGCGTCGGCGTGGCGGGCGACGCCGGTCCCGGGGTCGGACGTCAGCACCCGCTCGAGGCGCCGGGCGGCCTCGTCGGTGCCGTCCGCCACCACCACCATGCCGGCGTGCAGCGAGTAGCCGATCCCCACGCCGCCGCCGTGGTGCACCGAGACCCAGGAGGCCCCCGACGCCGTATTGAGCAGGGCGTTCAGGATCGGCCAGTCGGCGATGGCGTCCGAGCCGTCCCGCATCCCCTCCGTCTCGCGGTGCGGGGAGGCGACCGAACCGGTGTCGAGGTGGTCGCGGCCGATGACGATGGGCGCGCGGATTTCTCCGCGGGCGACCAGCTCGTTGATCCGCAGCCCGAAGCGGGCGCGATCGCCGTACCCCAGCCAGCAGATGCGGGCCGGAAGCCCCTGGAAGGGGACCCGCTCGCGCGCCATCCGGATCCAGCGGGCCAGCGGCGCGTCCTCCGGGAACATCTCCAGGACCGCCTCGTCGGTGCGCTGGATGTCGGCGGGCTCGCCCGACAGCGCCACCCAGCGGAACGGTCCCTTCCCCTCGCAGAACAGGGGGCGGATGTACTCCGGGACGAAGCCGGGGATGTCGAAGGCGTCGGCGACCCCCGCCTCGCGCGCCGCCTGCCGGATGTTGTTGCCGTAGTCGAAGACCACCGCGCCGCGGCGCCGGAACTCGAGGAGCGCCCGGACGTGGGTCGCGACCGATCGCCGGGACATCTCGAGATAGCGGGACGGGTCGGCCGTCCTCAGCCGGAGGGCCTCCGCGTAGGGGACCTCGTGGGGCACGTAGCCCTGAAGGAGATCGTGGGCGCTGGTCTGGTCGGTCACCAGGTCGGGGACGGGCGACCCCTGCGCCAGCCGGGGAAGAAGATCGGCGGCGTTGCCGTGCAGGGCGATCGACAGGGGACGGCGGGCGGCCAGCGCCTCGCGGGCGAGCCCGAGGGCCCGCTCGAGCGAGCCCGCCTCCACATCGACGTAGCGGGTCTGCAGGCGGCGGCGGATCCGCTCCGGATCGACTTCGACGGCGATCACCACCGCGCCGTTCATGGTCCCGGCCAGCGGCTGGGCGCCCCCCATCCCGCCGAGCCCGGCGGTCAGGACCAGGCGGCCCTCGAGGCTGCCGCCGAAATGCCGGCGGGCCGCGGCGGCGAAGGTTTCGTAGGTCCCCTGCACGATTCCCTGGCTGCCGATGTAGATCCAGGAGCCGGCGGTCATCTGACCGAACATGGTCAGCCCCTTCCGCTCCAGGTCGCGGAAGGTCTCCCAGTTCGCCCAGGCCGGAACCAGGAGCGCGTTGGCGATCAGCACGCGGGGGGCGCCGGCATGGGTCCGGAACACCCCGACCGGCTTCCCCGACTGGACCAGGAGCGTTTCGTCGTTTTCGAGGACCCGCAGCGTCCTCACGATCGCGTCGAAGCATTCCCAGTTGCGCGCCGCCCTGCCGGTCCCGCCGTACACGATCAGCTCGTCGGGGCGCTCCGCCACCTCCGGATCGAGGTTGTTCATCAACATGCGGAGGGCCGCCTCCTGCGCCCATCCCCGGCAGGACAGGGCGGTGCCGCGGGGGGCGCTCACCGGAGGATGCTTCACGGCAGGGCGCCGCATGCCGCCTCCACCGCGGCGCGCAACGACCCGTCGCGCACCAGGGCCTCGACCGCGGCGAGATCGGGGGCCAGCACCCGGTCGGCCTCCATGAACGGGACGCCGACCCGCACCGCCCGGCGCGCCGCCTCGACGCCGCGCCCCGCCTCCGGCCCCTCCGCCAGATCGAGCGCCTGGCAGGCGGCCAGCAGTTCGATCGCCACCACCTGAAGCGCGTGGCCGACCACCACCCGGGCCTTGCGGGCGGCGATCGGTCCCATGGAGACGTGGTCCTCCTGGCCCGCCTCGGTCGGGATCGAATCGACGCTTGCGGGGTGGCACAGGACCTTGTTTTCGGAGACCAGGGAGGCGGCGGTCACCTGGGCCATCATCAGACCGGAGTGCAGGCCGGGGTCGCGGGTCAGGAACGCCGGCAGCCCGCTGAGCATCGGATTCAGGAGGCGCTCCAGGCGGCGCTCCGAGATGGAGGCCAGCTCCGCCGCCGCGATCGCCAGGAGGTCGAGGGCAAGGGCGGGCGACTGGCCGTGGAAGTTTCCACCCGACAGCAGATCCCCCTCGTCGGGAAACACGATGGGGTTGTCGGTCACCGAGTTGATCTCGGTCGTCAGAATCTCCCGGACGAAACGGAACCCCTCGCGCGCCGCGCCGTGGACCTGCGGCATGCAGCGGAGCGAGTAAGCGTCCTGCACCTTGCCGCAGCCGGCGTGCGACGGGGCGATGGCGCTCCCCTGGAGGAGGGCCCTGAGATTGGCCGCGCTCTGTACCTGCCCGGGGTGGGGACGCAGAGCGTGCAACCTGGCATCGAAGGCGTGATGACTCCCTTTGAGGGCCTCGAGGGTGCAGGCCCCGGCGATGTCGGCGGCCGTTGCCAGCTCGGCCGCATCGATGGCGGCCAGGGTTCCCAGGGCCGTGATCATCTGCGTCCCGTTGATCAGGGCGATCCCCTCCTTCGGGGCGAGACGCAGGGGGGGGATCCCGGCCTCCGCGAGGGCCCGCGAAGCCGCGATTCGGCGACCCTTGAACACCACCTTCCCCTCGCCGATCAGGGCCAGCACGAGATGGGCCAGGGGAGCCAGGTCGCCGCTGGCCCCCACCGACCCCTTCTCCGGGAGGATCGGCAGGATGCCGGCGTTGAGGTGGGCGATCAGCGTGTCCAGGACCTCGGGACGGACGCCGGAGTGGCCGGTGGCGAGGACGTGGGCCCGGAGCAGCATGACGGCGCGGGCCGCCTCCTCGGGGAGCGGCTCGCCGACACCGGCGCAGTGGCTGCGGATCAGGTTGAGCTGGAGGGCCTCGAGCCGGTCGGGGGGGATGCGGATGTCCTTGAGGTGCCCGAACCCGGTGTTGACCCCGTAGACCTGGGTGCTGCCGGCGAGGATCCGATCGACGACCGCCCGGCCCCGTTCGATGAGGCGCCGCGCCTTCGGCCCCAGACGCACCGGGGCGCCGCCGCGCGCCACGGCGGCCACTTCCTCGAAACCGATCGGACCCGCGTCAAGAACGACGTCCCGCATCGATCGGGGCACCACCCGGCCGGTACTCTAGCATGCGGTATTGCACGGCGCACCACCGGGCATTACCTTAGCCTCCGCCGGCCCGCCCACCCCGTTCCCGGGCGAGGCCGGGGAGGCGCCCGCCGTGGTCGTCCGTTGCCCGAACTGCAGGAACGTGATCCGCCTGCGGGAGGTGGATGGGCAGTCGCGCGTCGTCAAGTACCTCTGCAGCACCTGCCAGGAGGTCGTGCGCATCGACCTGCTCCAGGACGAGGTGAAGTCCTCCTCCAGCGCCGGGTCGTTCGAGAAGACCGAGCATCGCCGGAAGATCCTGGTCGCCGACGACACCGCCACGGTGCGCAAGGTGGCGGCCCGGCTGCTGTCCGAGGCCGGGTACGACGTCCTCGAAGCGGTCGACGGGCGGCAGGCCCTCGACCTGGTGAACAACGAGCACCCGGACCTGATCCTGCTCGACCTCCTGATGCCGAAAATGACCGGCTTCGACGTGCTGCGCGAGATCAAGAAGACCGACCGGGTCAAGGAGACGCCGATCCTGATCATGAGCGGCGTCTTCAAGAAGGACGTGGTCGACTTCCTGCAGCAGAGCGGTGTCACCGGCTTCATCGACAAGGAACAGATCAAGGACTCGCTGCTGTTCCGGGTGCAGCAGATCTTCGGCTCCTGAGACCGCCCGCCCGACCGCTCCCTCCCAATTCCCGTTTCTGGTACCCTGAGCCGGCCATCGGGAGAATTCCATGTCCGCGTTCGTCGTCGTCGGCGCCCAGTGGGGCGACGAGGGAAAGGGGAAAATCGTCGACCTGCTGACCGGGCGGGTCGATATCGTCGCGCGCTACGGCGGCGGTCCCAATGCCGGCCACACCATCTGCGTCGGCGAGCGGCGGTTCGCGCTCCACCACGTTCCCTCCGGCATCCTGCGCGAGGGGGTGCTCTGCCTGATCGGCAACGGCATGGTGGTCGACCCGGCCTCCCTTCTCGGGGAGATCGGCGAGCTGCGGGCCGCGGGCGTGCGGGTCGAGGAGAACCTCCGGATCAGCGATCGGGCGCATCTGATCCTGCCGTATCACCGGGCCTGCGACGTCGCCCGGGAAGAGGCGGCGCGGGCGGGGAAGATCGGCACCACCCGGCTCGGGGTCGGCCCGACCTACGAGGGCAAGGCGGGCCGGTACGGGGTCCGCGTCGCCGACCTGGAGGACGGGGAGGTGCTGCGCGAGAAGATCCGCCTCGCCGCCGAGGCGACCGAACGGACGGTGCGCGGTCTGCCGCTTCCGCCCGGGCTCCGCCCGCCACCGGAGGCGGTGGCGGAGGAGTACGCGCGCTACGGCGAAGCGTTGCGACCGTACGTGACCGACGCGTCGCGTCTCCTGAACGAGCGGCTCGACGCGGGGACCCTGGTGCTGTGCGAGGGAGCCCAGGGGACGATGCTCGATCTCGACCACGGGACCTATCCGTACGTGACGTCCTCCTCGTCGACCGCGGGTGGAGCCTGCACCGGCCTCGGGATCAGCCCGATCCGCGTCGACGGGGTGCTGGGGGTGCTGAAGGCCTACTCCACGCGGGTGGGGGAGGGGCCGTTCCCGACCGAGCAGGACAACGACGCCGGCCGGCTCATCAGGGAGCGGGGCCGGGAGTTCGGCAGCACCACCGGCCGGCCGCGCCGCTGCGGCTGGCTCGATGCGCTGGTGGCACGCTACGCCGTCATGATCAACGAGATCGAGTGCCTGGCCCTGACCCTGTTCGACGTCCTCGACGGCTTCGATGCCATCCCGGTCTGCGTCGCCTACGAGCACCGGGGCCGCCGGCTGGACGCCCTGCCGGCCCAGCCCCGGGTCCTGCGCGAGTGCACGCCGGTGTACGAGACCCTCCCGGGGTGGCGCCGCGACACTTCGGGGGTCCGCACCTTCGAGGACCTGCCCCCGGCCGCGCAAGGGTACGTCCGCCGGATCGAATCGATCGTCGGGTGCGAGATCGGCATCGTTTCCACGTCGCCGCAGCGCGAGCGCACCATCATCCGGCCCTCGAGCCGTCTGGCGCGCTGGCTCCCGGCCCGCTGAGCCGCACCCCGGTCCGTGCCCCGACCCCTCGACCAACGACGCCTCCTGAACAGCCGCCGGCACGCCCTGGCCTACGGGAGGCGCGTCGTGCGGGTCACGGTCGAGCACCTGTTCGGGGCGGGGGCGCGGCGCACCTACAGAGGCGCCTCGGTGCGCGAGCTCGACCGGATTTTCGACCGGCCGCTGCCGCGGCACGGACGGCCACCCGAGGCCGTGCTGGAGGAGTGCCGCCGCACCGTGTTCCGTCATTCGATGCAGATGTCCCATCCCCGCATCTTCGGGCTGTTCAACCCCGCCCCGCTGCCGGTCGCCGCGTTCGCCGAGCTGCCGGCGGCCATGCTCAACCAGTCGGTGGACGCCTGGAAGGCGGCCCCGGCGGCGACCCATCTGGAGATGCGGCTGATCCGCTGGATGAACGACCGCATCGGCTTCGGGCGCAACGCCTTCGGCGTGTTCACCAGCGGCGGCGGCATCGCCAACGCCATCGCCCTCAAGATGGCCCGCGATCGGGCCCTCGGCATCGGGGTCCGCCGCCGGGGACTGCCGCCCGGGGCGCGGCGGCTGCGGTTCTACGCCTCCGAGGAGGCCCACTTCTCCATCGGCCGCTCGCTCGACCTCCTCGGCCTGGGGGAGCAGGCCCTGGTCCGGGTCCCCGCCGACGATCGGATGAAGCTGAGGGTCGATCGGCTGGAGCGGGCCATCGCGACCGACCGGCGGCGCGGCCTGCGCCCCGCCGGGGTGATCGCCACCGCGGGGACCACCAACACCGGCAACATCGACCCGCTGGGCGACATCGCGGCGGTGGCCCGCCGCGAGGGGCTGCACTATCACGTCGACGCGGCCTACGGCGGCGCCCTGCTGTTCTCGCGACGCTTCGGGGGGCGCCTCGACGGGCTGGATCGGGCCGACACCGTGACCATCGACCCCCACAAATGGCTGTTCCAGCCGTTCAGCCTCGGGGGGTTGTTCGTAAGGGACCGCCGGCGGCTGCGCCAGAGCTTCCATCTGGAGCCGGACTACCTGCGCAAGGACCTGGAGCGCGAGCCGGAACGGCTCGATTTTTATCATTATTCCCTGGAGGGCTCCCGGAGCTTCCGGGGGCTCAAGTTCTGGTTCACCCTCCGGACCCTCGGATCGGAGGGGCTCGGGGATCTGGTCGACCGGACCATGGACGTCGCCCGCCACCTCGAGCGGCGGGTCCGATCGACCGGCTGGCTGGAGCCGTTCGAGACCCCGGTCGAGCTGGCCAGCGTCTGCTTCCGCTACCTGCCGTCATGGGCGCGCCGGGTCCGCGATCGGGGCGGCCGTCTCGAGGGGGAGGCCCGGCGCCGGCTCAACCGGCTGCAAGCGCGCATCCAGCAGGTCGTGGAACGTCGGGGTTCCGCGTGGTTCCCCTGCATCGTGCTGCGGGGGGAGGTGTATTTTCGTTTTGGCGTTTTCAACTATCTGACGACCTCGCGCGACGCCGACGCGGTGCTCGACCTGATCCGCCGTACGGCGGGGGGGCTTCCCGGCGGGCGCTGACCGCTCCCGACCGGCCGGTCGGTCCCCACCGCAGGACCCGCGTCCGGAGCGCCGTTCCGCGATCCCGCCGCTTTTCGCTCATCTTGAAGTTGACAGGTTGCAGGTTTGGCCGTACATGGGACCACGATACGGCGCCGCCCCGCCGCGATACCCTTGGAACGTGCGGCGGGACCAGCACCCGGTGAATGTTTGCCGCGAGCATCCAAACTGCTTGAGCAACGTTTCAACGATTCCTGCGACCGGTTTCATTGTCCCGGTTTCTCGTCACCCGTCATCCTTGTGCAAGGGAGGATCCCATGCGTTCTAGCGTGAGGCGGACCTCATCGACCGGCATCCTGTGCGCCCTCCTGATCGCCTTCGGAGCGGTCGCGATCCTGGGAGTGTCCACCTGGGCCGAGCGCGGGCTCCAGGACGATCTGGCGCTGGCCTTCAATGCCATCGACCTGGAATACGCCAAGCGCCATCCGCGCCTGACGCCGTTCTATCCGCCGGCGGACCGTTCACCGTTCGGCGACCTCCGCCCGAGCTGGGAGGGAAGGTCGGGACGGGGCAACGGCGGGTTCGAGACCGCCCTCGGATACGTGACGCCGGGCGAACTGCCCGAGCTCCGCCGCCGGGCTCCCGGACTGGCCGGCAACAGCGGCCGGGCGGTGCAGGCACCGGGCAAGTCGGGTGAGGTCCGGGCGGGGGTGAACGCCCTGCAGATCGATGCCGGGGCGTTGCAGGCGAGGACGCTGGACGAGATCACCGCCGAGCTCCGCGGTCTCGGGGTCCGGGTGTACGAGACGCGACAGAACCGGACCCTCCTGGTTCGCGTGCCGGCGACCGCCGTGGACGTCGTGGCCGCCCACCCGGCGGTCCGCTCGATCCTGCCCTGGGACGCCCTGTTCCGGATCGACCCGCTCCTGGCCCGTACCCCGCGCACGTCGCGGGCTCTGGCGGAAGCCGAGGATCTGGACGTCGTGGTGACCTTCTTCCCCGATGCCGAGCCGGCGGCGGCCGGCAGGGCGCTGCGCGCCGTCACCGGTCACGACGCCGCCGTCTGGGGCCTCGACGAACGCTCGGTCCGGACCCGGATGCACTTCTCCAGGGTGGGCCGGGCCGCGGCGCTCGACGAGGTGGCCTGGATCACCGCCGTTCCGGACTACGTGCTCCAGGGGACCGAGACGCCGACCATGGCGATGGTCGGCAACGTCGAGGAGAACCTGCCGTTCCAGAAGCCCTACCACGACGTCGGCATCGACGGCGGGGGAATCGATACCAGCGGCGACGGCCACCGGGTGAACGACGGCTCGGACGCGGTGCCGCCCCAGATCGTCGCGGTCACCGACAATGGTCTGTCCACCGACTCGGTGCAGTTCGCGCAGACCCTCACGCAGCCATTCATTCCCATTACCCGTCCGATCGGCCCGGTCCACCGCAAGGTCCACGGCGTCCAGGCGGTCGGCGACAGCGGCAACACCTGCGACGCGACCCTGTCGGGGGCCGGCACCCACGGCAACGTCGTGGCGGGAGTCATCGCCGGCGACGGGACCGCGCTCGGAGCCCGCGTCTCCAAGCACATCTACAACAGCCGCCCGAGGGTGGACGGTCTGGAATTGCACGGCGTGGCGCGCGGCGCCCGGATCCTGATGCAGGACGCGGCGGATGTGTCCACCTGCACGCTCAACGACCTCGTCGAGAGGGGGGGCAACGTCACCCCCGGCTCGTTGCTGGTCCGGCTGACCCACGCGACCTGCCCGGCGAGCGGCGGCACCGGAGCGTGCAGCAGCGTCATCAACGGCGGCGGTTCGCAGGTTCACCTGCAGGTGTTCCCGTTCGGCGTGCCGAATTTCGACCTGCTTCTCAGCAACGAAACCGACGCCGACAGCGGCGATGGCGCCTACACGCAGGACGCGAACGAGATCGACACCTTCCTGGTCAACAACCGGGACTACATGGTCTTCATGCCGGTCGGCAACCAGGGGACGCAGAACCCGCAGCGGTTCTTCTCGGCCTTCATCGGAGAGTCGAAGAACAACTATCCGGATCTGTTCGACGGCAGCATCGCCGACAACAATCCCAACTTCCCGATGCCGCTCCAGATCGCCGCTCCCGCCACCGCCAAGAACCTGGTGTCGGTGGGCGCCCACTTCCAGGACGTGCAGACCGCCTTCGGAATCAACCAGGAGGAGAATCTGGCGAACTTCTCCTCCAAGGGACCGGCGACGGCCGACTCGAAGCGCATGGCGCCGATGATCGTCGGCGTCGGGGCCGACGGCACCGGGTTCTTCTTCTCGCCCAACACCGTGTCGGCGGCGGTGTACAAGAGCACCGACAACGACAACCTGGCGCCGGTCGAATCGGTCCTGGACGACCTGAATTTCGGGACTTCCTATGCCGCCGCCGAGCTGGCGGGGGTGGGGGCGCTGATCCGCGACTACTTCGCGCAGGGTTTCTATCCCACCGGGACGCGCCAGACGGGGGACCGGATCTCCAACGTGTCGGGCCCCCTGGTCAAGGCGATGGTCGCCGCCTCGGCGAACTTCCTCGAGCAGCACGTGACCGCCGAGTACCCGGCCGAAGGGGATCGCCTGCTGGCCCGTACGCGGGCCACCGATCTGGGCACCATCGGCGGCGTCCAGGTCGGCATCATGGGGAACAACGAGCAGGGGTACGGTCGTCCGGTCCTCACCTCGGTCCTGCCCATCGCCAACTGGCCGGTCGGCAAGGGGATCGGGAGCCCCGATACCATCGAATACCCCGCCGCCGGGCTGCTCGTGTTCGACGAGCTCGCCACCGGGGAACTCGCGATCAACAACACCCGGACGAGCACCTCGCACACCTTCCGCGTCGACAGCGACAGCACCGCTCCGGTGGGTGCGGCGCGGCGGGTCACGCGCGGGCAGCTGCGTGTGGCCCTGGCCTGGTCCGATCCTCCCAGCAACCCCGGCAGCGCCGGCGCCCTGGTCAACGACCTCGACCTGGAGGTGGTGTCGCCCGGTCCGGACGGCATCCTGGGCAACACCGACGACGTCACTTACGATGGCAACAACTACCTGACGGACAATATCAAGGTCGGACAGTGGAGCCGCCCGCGCGCCACGGGGCAGCCCGACTCCGGCGACCGGCGCAACCCGGTCGAGGCGGTCCATCTGTCCGCCGACCCGAACGGCGACGGCGACACCGGCGATTCGCAGATCCCCGTGGGCACCTGGCGGGTCACCGTGAAGCGCGGGACGGGCGGGGCGACCGCGGAGCAGATCACCGTCCTGACCGGCGCCGCTCCGACCGGTGAGGGGGAGGACGCCGACCGCGACGGACGCCTCGACGCCGGCGAGGACGCCGACGGCGACGGCTTCCTGGACGCCAACGGGCAGCCCTACGGGCTGGCGGTCTCCGGTCCGGTGTTCGGTCTCGAGACCCAGACCTTCGGCGGCAGCCTGCACACCCTTCCCAACAGCGTCGCCCGGCTCGACAAGAGCCTGTACGGCTGCGCCGACCAGGTCCGCGCCAGCGTGGTGGACGGCGGGACCTCCCCGGCGGCCGTGGGGGCGGCGGCGACCTTCGAGGTGATCAACCGGACGGGCGCCGTCGTCGACACCGAGAAGATGATTGCCTTCACCGGGCTGGGGGGGAGCGCCTACGGCTCCGCCTCGGTGCCCCTGCGCGAAGGGATGCCGTCGGCGGTCGCCTACAACGGGGTTCTCGAGACCGCCGGTGTCCCCGGGGACGAGCCCTATGCCGTCCGTCTGACCTACGCCGACACCCCCTCCCCGGCGGCGGCGCAGGCGAGGATCTCCTGCACCCCGGGGCTGCTGGCGTGGCGCTTCACGCTGGAGAACGAGAATTTCACCCAGCAGGTCGCCATCGGCGGCGGCTGCGACCGGGACCAGTTCATGGACGCGGGCGAGACGGTCACCTACTCGGTCACCTTCGTCAACGGCAACCGCGATCATGATTTCGTCGACGTGCGGGCCTCCCTGGCGGTCGCCGGACCGGCGGCGGCGGCGGTCCGGGTGCTGAACTCGCCCCAGGACATCGGGCGGATCCCCGGCGGACAGATCAGCTCCGCCAGCTTCGTCGTGCGGATCGACGCGGCGGCCCTCAACGCCATCGCGGTCGCCGGCCGGATCGTCGACATGACCCTGAGCCTGTCGTCGGCCTCCGGCAACGCGCAGCTCGGCCGGCAGACGTTCTCCTTCCGGCACGCCCTCAACTCGGACTACGAGACCTTCCATTACTCGACCGACTATCCGCTCGGCGGCCGTGAGGTCCGCGATCTCAACCGCAACCTCCAGATCGATCAACCCGACCGGATCGACCCGTTCATCGGCATCGTGCTGCCGGACGAGGACGTGACCTTCGCCAGCATGGACGTTCCGGGGACGTCCACCGGTCTGGTGACCAATACGCTCGGCGAGGACCTCGACAACGACGGGATCCGCGACTCCAACGAGATCGACATCATTCCGGGCGGCGCCCTCGATCGCGGTCTGCTGGTTTCGATCCCCGGGACGGGAAACCCGGCGGTGCCGACGCGGCCGGCCCCCTTCAATTTCGACAACAATGCCGGCGGCTTCAGCCCCATCCGGCACCCGTTCGGCCGTCCGGGGAACGCGAACCTGAATGTCTGGGAGCATGTCCGCAACGGTCGGTGCGGCTTCCAGACCGCGGTCTTCGACAGCGACACGGCCAGCGGCTTCCAGAACCTTTCGGCCGGCGTCTGGCACACCGGAGACGGGCTTGCCGGCACTCCCTCGGCCACCGGAGGTTGCGAGAACCACCTGATCGCCACCTCCCCGGACACTCCCCCGGGGACCGAATTCCTCCAGGACTTCATCGTGTCGCCGATCATCGCCAAGGTTCATCAGACGCTCGACGCCCGCCAGCTGCCCTACACGGCCGAGTTCCAGCGTCTGGGTTTCAACCTGAACATGCAGACGATCGACGACCACGCGGGGCTCAACTGGAACGTCGACAACAATGCCGACGACGACTCGGGCAACTGCATCCTGTGCCAGGAGTTCGACTCGATCTACGGCGGCGTCGACTACCAGATCGGGACGATCAAGAACGCCGGCGCCGGTAGCTTCCTGGGGAGCGGCGGCATCTCGTTCCGGAGTTTCGGACCATTGAGCGACCCGAATGGCTCCGTGAGCCCCCCCACCCGCGACCTGTCGGGTGACGAGACGGGATTCACCGGATTCACGGTGAGCGCGACGACGACCTCGCCGCTGCCCCTGGCGGCGCCCGATTTCCTGCCCTACCCGGTGCCCTTGGCGCCGGTCGCGCGCTTCTGCGACGGCGGCAGCAACGCCCTCGCCGTCTGCACCGTGGATGCGGACTGCCCGGGGGGGAGCTGCGGGTCCGCGCTCAACAACGACGCGGGGCCGAAGCGGAACATCGATTTCCAGCTGATCAACTACGAGGGCGGCTTTGTGTCGCCGATCGAAGGACCCGGCGGCCCGACCTCGGCGGTCACCCCCTTTACGGTCAACCCCGGGAATCGCTGGCTCATCGGCATCGGCTTCTTCCACCTTGAAGGAGGCGGCGCCGACTACGGCTTCGCCATCGACGACGTGGTCTTCGAGTGGGACGAGCGGCATCCGGTGGACGAGTCTGCGGCCCCGCCCGCGGGCCTGGGGAAGACCCCCTCCTGCCAGCGCTTCGGCCAGCCGGGCCAGGCCGCGGGGCAGCAGTGCGCCACGCTGTCGGTCGATCGCGGCGCCCTGTATGAGTGTGATGAATCGCTGACCGTCACCGTCCAGGACGCCAAGCGGGCGGGGGCGGGCTCGGTGGAGATCATGGCGGCGTCGGACAGCGACGCGGACCTGGTCAGCACCGGGCAGATCACGGCGCTCCATCCGATCAAGCGGTTCATGCTGAGCGAGACCGCGCCGGGCGTGTTCACCGCGCTCATCCCGGTCACCCAGACGCTCGACGACCCGAAGCAGCTCCGGGTCACCCCGAGCGATACCAGCATGCAGTTCTACTACCAGGACCCCCTGTGCGATGGAAACGGCAATGGCGCGGTCGCGCAGAATGATTTCGACAATCTGGACGGGGACGGGGTCGCGCCCATGGCGGACAATTGTCCGTTCGCCCACAATCCGGGCCAGGCCGACGCCGATTCCGACGGGCGCGGCGACGTCTGCGACAACTGCCCGACCATCGCCAACAACGCGCTGCCGATTCCGCAGCGTGACTCGGACGGCGACGGCGTGGGCGACGCCTGCGATCTCGACGACATCGATTTCGACGGCGTGGTCAACGCCACCGACAACTGCAAAGACGTCTACAACCCGTTCCAGACGCCGGCAGGCGGTCAGTCCAATCTCGGAACCGCGTGCGACAAGACCTCCGACCGGGACGGCGACGGCATCCAGGACAAGAACGACAACTGCGTCCGGACGCCCAATCCGAGCCAGCAGGACTCCGACCAGGACTTCATCGGAGATGCCTGCGACGGCGACTGTGTCAACGCCCGGAGCGTCGAGCTGGCGAGGGGCACGTGCAACCGGACGAGCACCCTCGAATGCACCCCTGCCAGCAACCCCTGCCCCTCGACGCTCAGCGGCGTCTGCCAGGAGGACCCGAACAAGATCTGTACTTCCTCGAACCAGCAGTGCACCTGCGTCGGGATCGCCCCCGAAGTCTGCGTCCTCACCGGGACGGTCAACGACGGGGGCTGCTCGACGATCGGGGACGACGCGGACATCGACGGGGTGGTCGACTTCTTCGACAACTGCCCGGTGACGCCGAACCCGGCCATCATCCAGGGAACCAACAAGCAGGCGGACCGCGACAACGACGGCGTGGGGGATGCGTGCGATTCCACGCTCATGGTGGACGGTGACAACAACGGCATCCCCGACGACGTCCTGTCCTTCGGCGTGGCGGTCAACTGCTCGCGCCGCGTGCTCCCGGGGATCATCGTCGAAGCCGCCCTGGTCCGCGACCTCAACGGCGACGGCGACGCCTTCTGCGATCCGGGCGAGCGGTGCGAGATGACCGTGGTCGTGGCCAACGCCGGTCCGCTGGCGTTGAGCGACGTCACCCTCTACCTGGCCACGGCGGACGGCGACATCGAATGCGTCACCAAGCCGTCGGTCCTCGTGGGGGATCTGCCGCTCGGTGGCAAGGTCGATACGGCGAACTTCGGTGGTCCCGGGATTCGGCGGCCGTTCGAATTCACCGCCTCCCAGACCGTCGAGACGTTGTCGGCGGGCGACCCGGCGCGCGGTGAGTTCTCCATCAACCTGACGGCGCGCGAGGCCTCCGGGACCCGCAATCGCACCAACTTCACGATCCTCATGGACCTGGATACTCCCGTGGGAGTCTCGGTGACGCGCGTGGTCGGGCCGGACGGCCAGCCGAACACCGCCGACGACGGAACCCTCCTCGAGACCTTCGACATCGACACCGGCGGCAACGGACAGTTCGACCTGAGCGACGGCCGCGACGGGCTGCCCAACGATACGATCGGCTACGTCGTCGGCTCCGCGTCGGGCGGGCTCAACGTCCTCCAGGCGGTGGCGTGCGGCGGGTTCAACATTCCGCCGGGTGACCCCAACTGCAACATCGAGGAAGACAACGACATGGGGTGGCACCTCCATTGCCGCCCCGGGGACAACGCCATCTGCAACACCTTGAGCACGAGCGGCAGCGACCCGCTGACCTACGACACCGCCACCGACGGCGCCATGGCCCGGTCGGGGATCAACTCCCTCCACTGGGGCAAGCACGTCCTGACAACGCGCAGCGGCGACACCACCTCGTTCCGCGAGCTGGCGGCGTTCACCACCAACCCGATCAACCTGACACCGGTGCCGGTCAGCGGCGACGACCTGGTTCTCAGCTTCTTCCACATCGCCGACATGATGGACAACAACGAGCCCTCCCTCCTCGGCATCCCGCCGGGGCAGTCGGTCGATCACGGCGACGTGCAGATCCGGGTCGATGTCAATCCCGACCCGGCACCCGGAAGCGGCGACAGCTGGGGCGTCTGGGACAAGCTGGCCCCGTTCCAGAACGTCTACGACCACGTGCCGTACATCTGGTCGTACTGGGGACAGCGGGTGACCTACTGCGACCTGACGCCGGCCGACACCGGGTCGGGACCGCCGGCGCCACGCAACATCCGGGAGACGATGTGCCGGCCGCTGGGAGTCTGGTCGCACTGCGGCAACGCCTACGGCACGGCGCACACCTTCCAGTGCCCCGGCCCCGGGGAGCAGGGGGCGCTGTCACCTCCGGGCGGCTCCCTCTGGGTGGAGAGCAAGTTCTCGCTGGCGGGTTTCCTCGGCCAGCGGGTGCAGATCCGCTGGATCGCCCAGGGATGGGAGTTCGACCCGCTCGGCGCGTCCCAGGACTACCAGACCTACGGTCAGGGATGGGAGAACAACCCGCACGACGACGGCTGGTGGGTCGACGACATCCGGATCGTCGGGGCGATCACCGTCCAGGCGGTGCCGGAGGTCGACAGCGGGGATCCGGTCACCAGCACCTGCCCGGCGACACCGGCCGCCGCGTGCACCGAAGCGATGGAGGATGGCGGCTTCGCCGTGACGCTGGCGGTCAGTGACGCCGGGAACGGCGACGGGATCACCCAGAAGGCGGAGATGACCGAGCTCGACGCCTCCGGCACCACCAATCCCGGCGGCTGCGTCGACGGGGTGACGCTGTATCAGTTCTCCAGGAACGGGGTGGTGGTCCAGGGCTACTCCGCCAACGCCTTCTATCGGGACGCGCCCGCGTCCGACGCCACCTACCAGGTGCAGGTGAGCTGCAGCACCGACGACAGCTGTACGTCGGTGACCGGCGCCTCGCGCACGGTGCAGGTCTACACCGGAGACGGGGACGACATCCGTCTCAGCATCGCGGCCCACGACCGCCTGACCGGCGTGACCACGCTGAGCTGGCTGGCGCGCCCGCAGCCGGCGCCGATGTCCGGCTACGACGTGTTCCGCGGCAACCTCCCGCCGGCCAACCTGGGCTCGCTCGTGACCCTGTTGTGCGACACGGGCAGCGGGGCCGCCCCGGGGACCGCCCTCACCACCACGACGAACATCACTCCGGCCGTGGGTCAGGCGCAGTTCTTCCTCGTGGGACACAGCAACCCGTCACCGGGAGCGTTCACCGCCCTCGGCCGGCACACCAACGGCACGGTGAGGATGGCGCCGGTCAGCTGTCCGTAGCGGGACCGGGCCGCACGGCCCGGCAGGCAGATCGAGGGGGGGCCCACGGGCCCCCCCTCTACGTTTCAGGGCGTTCGACGTCCCCCGGGGCCGCGGGTCCGCACCTTCGCCGGCGACCTGGCGTATGATCCCGGGCGGTTCGGCGGGCGGGCCGTTAGCTCAGGCGGTAGAGCATCTGACTTTTAATCAGAGGGTCGCTGGTTCGAGTCCAGCACGGCTCACCACCCGCACCCAGGCCTAGGGCGTGCCATGATCAGCGGACCAGGGTGAAATCCACCTGCACGATCGCCTCGACCGCCACGGGCCGGCCTTGCATCAGGGCCGGCCGGTAGCGCCACTCCTTGACCGCCTCGATGGCCGCCAGATCGAACCCGAACCGGTGGTCCGGGGCCCGCAGCGCCTCGATCCGGCCGACGGTTCCGTCGGTCCGGATCACGATCAGCAGGATGACGACACCCTGGACGCGGGCGCGGCGGGCCGCCTCCGGATAGCGGGGCAGGGCTCGCGTCGCCTCGATCAGCGCCGGCTGCGTCGTGATCAGCGGGTGATCGGGGGAGAGGATGGGCCCGCCCGGGCCGCCATCTCCCGGTCCCGGGCGATGGTCCGCGCAGTCCCGGCACCCGTCGGGCCGCCCCCACCGGGACTCGCCGTCCCCCAGCGGGTCTCCGGTGCCACCGCCCTGTTCGGTCGGCAGCCCGGCAGGCTTGCTGATCGCGCGTTCGTCCCCCGCCGGCGGCGGAGCGAGCGGCACCACCGAAGGCTGCGTCTCCCGGACCGGTTGTCTTGGTCTCGCGCCGGTGGGAGGCGTGGCCCGCGCACCGGGGGCTCGTTCCCCCTGGCGGATCGGGGGGACCGGTCGGCCGCCGCCGGCCGGGCCGGGACGCCGGGGCTGGAGGAAACCGATCGGGGCGACCGACGCCTGCGGCGCGACCGTCTCCACCATCAGCAGCGGGGAGACGATCAGTAAGGCGCCGGTTGCCGCGTGCAGCAGGCCGGCCGCCGCCACGGCGCCCAGACGCCGGAGACGGCGGCCGTTTCTCGGAGGGCGGGAAACCAGAAGACCGGTGAACAGGGTCGGTTCGGACATCGGCGGAACCCCCGTCGCACCGGCCCGTCGACCCGGACAGGGTACCGTCCCTCCGCCTTTCCGGCGGGGTGGCGCCGGGCTTCCCGCGGAGACGGAGCAGCGCCGGGCCGCTCCTGGGTTAAGATACCGCCCCTGTCAGAGGGGTCCCCATCGTCTAGCCTGGCCCAGGACACCGCCCT
>JBOGOE010000389.1:0-3488 GCA_050747445.1 Candidatus Polarisedimenticolia bacterium
CGCCACGGACGCCGCGCCGGCCGGCGCGGCGGGCGGCCGGGCCGTCATGGTCGGCAGCGCCAACGCGCTCCGCGGCATGGAGGCCGCCATGCCCCTCCTGCTCGAGGGAGACGACCCGCTGGGGGCGGTGCTCGCCGGCATCCACGACACCGAGGACGATCCCGAGGACGTGACCGTCGGCCGCGGCGGCATCCCCAACGAGGAGGGAGTGGTCGAGCTGGACGCCTCGGTGATGGAGGGCGCCTCGCTGCGCTCGGGATCGGTCGGCGCGCTGCGGGGCATCCGGCAGCCCTCGAGCGTGGCGCGTCTCATCATGGAGCGGACCGACCGGGTGTTCCTGGTCGGCGAGGGGGCGCTGCGCTTCGCGCGGGCACACGGGTTCAAGGAGGAGGACCTCCTGACCGAGAGGTCGCGCAAGATCTGGCTGTTCTGGAGGGAGCGGCTCGCCGACCACGACGACTGGATCGAGTCGGGGCGCGAATCGCAGGACCCCGACATCCGCTGGTACATCGAGCAGTACGGCGACGAGGACTTCCGCCCGCAGGGCACGGTCCACATCAGCGCCCGGGCGCCGTCGGGCGATCTCTACGGCTGCACCAGCACCTCCGGACTGTTCTTCAAGCTCCCGGGCCGGCTGGGGGACTCCCCGGTGATCGGGGCGGGGCTCTACACCGACAACCGGGCCGGTTCCTGCGGGGCCACCGGGCGGGGCGAGGCGTGCCTTTCGGTGTGCGGGTCGCACACGGTCGTCGAGTTCATGCGCCAGGGGGTGGCCCCCGAGGAGGCCGGTCTGCGGGCGCTCCGGCGGATCGTCGAATCCGATCGCCGGCCGCACCATCTCGACGCACGCGGCCGCCCGCGTTACGACGTCAAGTTCTACTGCGTCAACCCGAAGGGGGAGGCGGCGGGGGTGGCGATCTGGAGCGGCGCCCGCTATGCCCTGCACGACGGCCGGAAGGGGGCGCTGCGCGACTGCGCCTACCTGTACAGGAAGGAGCCGGCCGGCGCCTGACCGCGCCGCCGTCAAGGGAGGTCACCGGCCGTGGAGAACATCCGCGATCTCGAGCTCCTGGTCCTGTCGCGCACCCCCATCATCGCCATCGAGAGCGCCGAGGAGGACCGCGTCCGCCGTCACGTCGAGGCGCTCGCCCTCCGGCAGGAGATGCCGTGGTTCGAGTGGAAGGCCACCACGGGGCTGAAGCGCGCCGGTCTCCCCGATGCGATGTACGACACCACGAAGCCGGCCGCGGCGCTGCGGACCATGACCGAGATGCAGGTGGAGGCGTTGTTCCTGTTCCACGACCTGCAGAAGTACTTCGACGACCCGGCGATCCTGCGCGCGGTCCGCGACATCGGGACCCGGTTCACCGAGGACCGGCGCTGTCTCGTCCTGTGCGCCCCCGACCTGTCCCTTCCCCCCGAGCTGCGCACCTGCGCGTCGCTGATCCGCCTGGAGCTGCCCGACACCGACGCGCTCAAGGGCCTGGTCCTGCAGACGCTCAAGAGTCTGGGGGCGCCGCAGCGCATCCGGATCGAGCTGACGGTGCCGGAGATGGGTCAGCTGGTGCAGGCCCTGCGCGGTCTCACGCTGCGCGAGGCGGAGCGGGCGCTGATGCGCGCCGCGCTCGACGATCTGAAGATCAGCCGCGAGGACTTCAGGCACGTCCAGGAGATCAAGAAGGCGCTGATCGCCCGCGACGGCATCCTCGAGCTCCACCCTCCCGAGGCGACGCTGCAGCAGGTGGGCGGTCTGGAGAACCTCAAGTCCTGGTTGAAGACCCGCGGCGCGGCCTTCTCGCCCGAGGCCGCGAAGCACGGGCTGGAGGCGCCGCGCGGCGTGCTCCTCCTCGGGGTGCAGGGGTGCGGCAAGAGCCTCACGGCCAAGGCGATCGCCGCGGAGTGGGGGCTGGCGCTCCTGCGGCTGGACGCCGGCGCCCTGTACGACAAGTACGTCGGGGAGTCCGAAAAGAACCTGAGACGCGCGCTCGAGACCGCCGAGGCGATGGCCCCCTGCGTCCTGTGGATCGACGAGATCGAAAAGGGCATGCCGGGGCGGGAGGGATCGGGGTCGGACGGCGGTCTGTCGCGCCGCCTGTTCGGGGCGTTCATCTCCTGGCTCCAGGAGCGGAAATCACCGGTGTTCGTGGCGGCCACCGCCAACGACATCGAGTCGATGCCGCCGGAGCTGCTGCGCAAGGGCCGCTTCGACGAGATCTTCTTCGTCGATCTGCCGGGGGACGCCGCGCGGCGGTCGATCCTCGCCCTCCACCTGGCGCGCCGCCGGCAGGACCCGGGCCGCTTCGACCTGGAGAGCCTGTCGCGCGCCGCCGCCGGATTCAGCGGCGCCGAGATCGAGGCCGCGGTGGTGACCGCCCTGTACCACGCCTTCGCCGCGAAGCAGGCGCTCGGGAACGCGCACGTGACGCAGGCCCTGCAGGGGACCGTTCCGCTGTCCCGCACCTTCCGCGAGAAGATCCGCGATCTCCGCGACTGGGCCCGCGGTCGCGCCGTGGCGGCGGACCGGAATCCCTGCGCCGACGACGCCGCCTGACCCGGGGCGAGCGCCCGCCTTATTCGAAGCGGAGCGGCAGGACCTTCGAGACCCCGGGTTCCTCCATGGTCACCCCGTAGAGGAGATCGGCCGCCTCCATGCTCTTGCGGTTGTGGGTGATCAGGATGAACTGGGTCTCCTCGCGCAGCGCCTGGAGGAGCTTGGTGAAGCGTTCGACGTTGGCCTCGTCGAGCGGGGCGTCGACCTCGTCGAGGACGCAGAAGGGCGACGGGCGGTAGCGGAACAGGGCGAACAGCAGCGACGCGGCGGTCAGCGCCCTCTCCCCGCCGGAGAGGAGGGCGATCTTCTGCAACCGCTTGCCCGGTGGCTGGGCGACGATTTCGATCCCCGCCTCCAGCACGTCTTCGTCGTCCTGGAGCCGCAGCTCGGCGCGGCCCCCGCCGAAGAGCGTGGCGAAGGTCTCCTGGAAGTACTCCTGGATCGCCGTGAAGGCCGCCTGGAAGCGCTCGCGGGACTGGCGGTTGATCTTGCGGATGCTCTCCTGGAGCGAGGCGATCGACTGTTCGAGATCGGTCTTCTGGGCCGTGAGGAATCCGAAGCGCTCCTCCAGCTCCCCGTGCTGCTCGATCGCCATCAGGTTGACCGGCCCGAGCCCCTCGAGTTCGGCCCTCAGCGTTTCGATCCCCCCTTCCAGCGTCTCGACCGGAATCTCTTCGACGGGGGCCGGCAGCGCCCGCAGCGCCTCGAAACCCGTCTGCAGCTCGTCCTGGCAGGTCCGCCGCAGCGCGTCGAGGTGGGCCTCCAGCCGCGCCCGGTGCAGCGCCCGCTCCTGCGCCCGATCGCGCAGCGCCGCGTGCGTCTGGCGGCGCTCCTTGATCGCCTGATCGCGCGCGTGCAGGAGACCGCGATCGTAGGCCAGACCCGCGTGGGCGGTCTCGTCGCGCGCCGCCGCCTCGGCCCGGCGGGTCCGCAGGGC
>JBOGOE010000390.1:0-20065 GCA_050747445.1 Candidatus Polarisedimenticolia bacterium
GCATCCAAGGGGGTGTTTCATGGCCGGATCGGATCTCCGATGGGAGCACGCCCGGCGCCGGCTCATCGGCCGCTGGTCGCAGATCCTCGAATACATCCGCACCAGGGACGAGGGGAGCATCCTGGACCTCGCCAACGAGATGGACGAATTCTGCGACGAGGCGATCCTGACCCGCGAAGCGGCCGCGGGCACCGGGACCTTCCCGATCGAGCGCGGGACGAAGCTCGGCACCGCCAACCTCGCCGGCTCGCGCTGCCTGTTCTGCCGCGGATTCGCCGAAACCGGGGGGTGCCTGGGTCTGGTCCACGCGATCAACCAGGCGGTGCTGGGGGGCGACTGGCCGGCGGCGGATCGCCTGGCGCGGGAGTATCTCGATCGCCTGAAGGGACTGGATTTCCTGAAGCTGCGGCCGGGCGCCGGTCCGGCGCGTTAGGGCTCCACGCCGGGCTGCTCCTCGTCGCCCGCCTCGGGGGCCCCCCCGCTCTCCTCACCGCGCGGCCCCGCCGTCACCCCACCCGAGCGGTACTGTTTCACCTTGTACTGGATGGTGCGCGGGCTGATCTTCAGGATGCCGGCGGCGCGGGTCGTCGAGCCGCCGGCGCAGCGCCAGCCGGGCCCGGTGCAGGCGCACCTTGGCGAGGGTCTCGCTGATCCCGAGCATCGCGGCCACCTGCCGCGTGTCGAACCCCTCCTGCTCGCGAAGCAGCAGGACGACGCGGTACGGTTTCGGCAGGTCGAGGATGGCGCTCTCGATCCGATCTCTCAATTCCCCCTGCAGCAGGCGATCGAGCGGCAGTTCGGACCAGTCGGCGATCTCCGCGGCATCGCCGCCGGCCCGCGGCGGCAGGACCTCCTCCAGGGAGATCTCCCGCTCCGGCTCGTGCCGGCCGCGGCGGCGCATCTTCAGGCAGTTGTTCGCGGCGACCCGGAACACCCAGGATTTGAGG
Source organism: Candidatus Polarisedimenticolia bacterium (assembly GCA_050747445.1). Lineage (GTDB taxonomy): Bacteria > Acidobacteriota > Polarisedimenticolia > Gp22-AA2 > Gp22-AA2 > JBOGOE01. The sequence goes on from JBOGOE010000390.1 coordinate 948, forward strand.
GCCCCGGGATCGCGCAGCCCCCCGAGCGAGCGATACGCCTTGAGGAGGGTCTCCTGCAGGACCTCGTCCGCGTCGTCCCGGTGCCCGCACATGCGGCGGCCGAAGCTCAGGATCAGCGGGCCGAAGCGGGTGACGAACGGCTCGAACGCCCCGGGACGGCCCGCGATCAGATCCTCGGCGAGCCGCCGGTCGGCTTCGTCCGCAGGCGGGTCTCCCGGCGGAGTTCCGGGGCGCATGCGCGCATCGTAACACACCCCCTCCGCCGTCTCCCGAAGGGGCAACGACGCCCCGTCTCACCGGCAGCAGGACTCCTTCATCGCGACCTCCCGGACGCCGGTGCGCCGCAGCAGCCACATCGCCGGGCTGGCGCGTGTGAATGCCGACTGGAACAGGTTCAACCCGACGAACGCGGTGAACAGGAAAAAGCCGGGATGGAGGAACCATCCGAGCCCGAGGCTGAGCAGGACGAACGTGCCGGCGATGAGTCTGAGCGCTTCGTGCAACCCCATGGAACACCTCCCCGCCCCATCCGGGGCGTCACGAGGTAGGACCCGCGACCGGGTCGATGGTTACAGCGAAGGACACACCGGGCGGATCAGGGAACGGTGATCGCGGTGGCCGGATCGACCGCCCCGCCTATATTTGCCCGCGGACCGGCGGCGCCGCCACGCGCGCCCCCCGCGGGTCGGAAACCACCATGACCCCTTTCCGCGAACTCTCCATCCGCTTCAAGCTGCGGTTTCTGCTCGCCGCCACCAGCGGCGTGGCCCTCGTCCTGGCCGGCGGGGCGATCATCGCCTTCGAGAGGGCGAGCATCCTGAACTCGCGCGTCTCCGACCTGACTCCTGGAACGGACCGACGGGGCCGCCCGCGTCCGCTTCGAGGCGACCGACACCGGCATCGGCATGAACGCCGAGACCCTGGCGCGTCTGTTCCGTCCGTTCACCCAGGCCGACAGCTCGATGAGCCGCCGCTACGGCGGGACCGGACTGGGTCTGGCGATCTCCAGGCAGCTGGCCGACATGATGGGTGGGCGGATCGGCGCCGAAAGCCGTCCGGGGCAGGGAAGCGTCTTCTGGATCGAGCTGCCCTTTCCGGTCACGGCGGGCGACGACGTCCATCAGACCCCGCCGCGCGAAAGCCTGAGAGGTCTCCGGATCCTGGTGGGGCACGACAACCGGACGAACCGGCAGATCCTCATGGAGCAGGCCCGTGCCTGGGGAATGGAAGCGGAGGAAGCCGTGGACGGCGTGGCCGCCCTGCGATCGCCGCTCGGCGGTGAGCCGCCGACGGCCGTTCGAGGTGGCCCTCCTCGACATGCAGGTGCCGGGGATGGATGGTCTGGAGCTGGCGCGCGCGATCCGGCGGGACGCCTCGATCCGGGGGGTGCGGCTCGTCATGCTGACGTCCGCCGGCGTGCGTGGCACCGCAGGGGAGGTGCGCCGCGCCGGATTCCAGGCCTATCTGACCAAGCCGGTCCGGCAGTCGCAGCTCTACGACTGCCTGGCGACCGTCTCCGGCCGCACGGTGGAGGACGCGGCATCCGCGTCGCCGGCCGCGCCGCTGGTGACACGGCACCTCCTCGCAGAGACGGCGGCGCACCGGCAGCTGCGGGTCCTGGTCGCGGAGGACAACGAGACCAATCAGATGGTCGCGGTGCGGATGCTGGCGAATCTCGGCTGCCGGGCCGACGTTGCGGCCAATGGCCAGGAGGCGGTCGCCGCTCTCGCCCACATCCCCTACGACTTGGTCCGGCGCCGCGCGTCCTGACCGGCGGCGGCCGCGGCCGCCCGCCTCAGCGGATCCGTTCGGCGAGCAGCAGGGTCAGGTCGTCGTCGGGCGGCCGGCCGGCGGCGTGGCGGCGGGTCTCCTCCATGACGCTCTCCACGATCCGCTCGAGCGGTCCGCGCGCCGACGACAGGACCTTGAGGAGCCGGTCGCGCCCGAACTCCCCCCCGGCGGGGTCCCGCACCTCGTAGACGCCGTCGGAGTAGATCGCCAGGCGATCACCGGACGCGAACGGGATCCGGACCGAGGGCTGCGGCGCCATCTCCAGACCGTACGAGAGGATCGCGGTGGTGGCGGGCAGCAGGCGGGGGTCCCGCCCCTCCTTCAGGATTGCCGCCGGCGGATGTCCCGCGTTGAGGTAGTCGAGCGTCCCGGCGCGGGCGTCGACGATCCCGAGGAATGCGGTCACCACCCGGCTCTGCCGCAGCGGCACCAGGAGATGGACGATCGACCGCGCCGCCTCTCCCAGATCGACCCTCTCCTGGAGCGACCGACCCACCGCCGTCTTGACCATGCCGGTCAGAAGCGCCGCCCCGACGCCGTGCCCGGCCACGTCGGCGACCATCAGCAGCACCCGATCCTCCGCCAGGGGCAGGATGTCGAACAGGTCGCCGCCGACCTGCTCGCTCGACACCCACGCGGCCGCCGCCCGCACCGGTCCGAACTCGCGCGGCAGCCCCTGCGGCAGGAGCGCCCTCTGGAACCGGCGCGCCCGCTCCAGGTCCTCGGTGAGACGGCGGATCAGATCGTCGCGCTCGGCGTGCAGCCGCTGCATCTCCAGGCACCAGGCGACCAGCGACGTCAGGACCGCCTTGGAGAACGGCTTGGTGATGAAGTAGAAGGCCCGCTCCTCGATGGCGCGGACCATCTTTTCGTCGAGATCGGTGATCGAGCCGGTCACCAGGATCACCTCGGTGCCGGGGCGGATCGCCCGCAGGGCGCGGGTCACCTCGAAACCGTCCATCCCCGGCATCCGCACGTCCACGATGGCGACCTCGGCGGGGTCCTTCGCGAAGGCGTCGACCGCCTCCCTGCCCGAGGCGAAGACGCGGACCTCGTAGCGGGGCGCGAGGATCCGCTCCACGGCGCGGAGCATCGCCAGGTCGTCGTCCACCACCAGGACGCGGGCGTGGGGCGTCTTCATGCGCCGGCCGGACGGGGGGCAGCGGGTCCGGAACGGGCCGCCGAACCGGGCCGCACCGCGGTCGCGGCGGCCGGCGCCGTCGCGATCGGCAGGAGGACGGTGACCGTGGTCCCGCGGCCGGGCTCGCTGGCGATGGTCATCTCGCCGCCCCCCTCCCAGAGGATCGAACGGCAGATCGCCAGCCCCAGGCCGAAACCATCCTCCTTGGTGGTGTAGAAGGGCTCGTGGATCCGCCGCAGCTCCTCGGGCGGGATCCCCGAGCCGGTGTCGCTGATCTTCACCTCCAGCCGGCCGCCCGCCGCGCGGGCGCCGATCCGCAGGCGGCCGCCGGCCGACATCGACTCCAGGGCGTTGGTCAGGAGATTCAGGAACACCTGCTCCAGCCCGCCGCGGCTCACGTTGACCTCCGGCAGCCCGTCGGGGATCTTGTTCTCCAGGGTCACGCCGAGCCGGCGCAGGCGGCTCCCGACGATGCCGAGGGGCCCCTCGAGGATTTTCGCGAGCGGGGCGCGCTCCGCGGGCCGCCGGTCCGAGCGCGCCAGCTGCAGCATGCCGTCGAAGATCCGCTGGCAGACCCGCGCCGATTGCTCGATCTGGCGCAGATCCTCGGCGAGCACCGCCCGATCGACGGCGCCCCCCTCGACCTCCTCGAGCGCCTGCTGCGCCAGCGGCAGGATGGCGCCGATGGCGTTCTTGACGTCGTGCGAGATGGCGCGCGCCAGATCGGCCATGGCGTGCTTCTTCTCGGCGGCGATGATCCGCTCCTCCATCGACAGCGCCCGGCGGGCGTTGTGGATGACCGAGGCGACGTGGGGCACGACGCGTTGCACCGCCGCTTTCTCCAGCCCGCCGAAGGCCCCGGGGGCGATCGCCGCGATCTTGAGCACGCCGAGGAGGGCGCCGTCGTGCAGCAGCGGCGCCCAGAGGATGGTCCCCTCCGCCGGCTCCCCCCGCCGGCCGCCCCAGCGCAGCAGACGGGCGACGCCGTCGTCCTCGAACGGCTCGCGGCCTGGGGCGGCGACACGCGCGCCGCCGGTGCGCCGCAACGACGCGCGGAGCGCGGCCGGAAGCCGGATCCGCTTGCCGATGCGGCCGCTCTTCCCCTTGGTCCAGGCGATCTGCTCGGCATGCAGCACCAGACGCTCCGCCTCCTCCTCGGCGATCAGCAGGGCGGAGGAATGGTCGTAGCGGGTGAGCGTGCGCAGACCGTGCAGCACCTGGTAGAAGAGATCCTTGGGACGGAGCTCGCGCACGGTGCGGTCGCGGATCTGGTCCACGACCCGGTTGATGCGGCGCTCCTCGCGGATGGCGATCTCGCGCGCCAGCTTGCGGCAGAGGACCGCCAGGAACCGCCCCGCGCCGGGCGGGAACGGACCGCGCCGCGAGCGGAGCGCCACCACCCCGGCGGCCCGTCCGCCGATCAGGAGCGGCGCCATCAGCTCGTTCTCCTTGAGCTCGGGCCGCTTCAAATCCAGGAAGGCGCGCAGGCGGCGCTCGTCCCAGGGGGAGGTCTTGCCCCCGAACGGGATCGGGGTCAGGTGACCGGTGATCGAATGACGCAGGACGACCGCCCCCTCCCCGGCGCCGAACTCCTTCGCCAGGAGCCGCAGGGCGGTCTTGTAGATCTTGATCGGCTCTTCGATCGGCTCGACCGACTTCGCGAACTGGACTTCGAAGCGGTCCTGCTGCGGCGCCGTCACGCGCGTCCCCTCCCGCGGGCACAGAGTACCCCATCCGGCGCCGCGGGCGGCGCGGGTGGCGGGGCGTGGAACGTGGTGTTGCGGAGGCTCCGGCCGCCGGCCGGAGGCTACACCCCTCAGGAGCCGCCGTATCCGATGCTGACCTTGCCGTCCTCGACGATGACCGGGACCGACCGGCCTCCCTTCGAGAACTTCAGCATCTCGTCGAGCAGCATCTTCTCCTTGAGGACGTTCTTGTACTGGACCTCGTATCCCTTGTCGGCGTAGGCCTCACGGGCCGAGGTGGTGTAGGGTCACGTGTCCTTGCCGAAGATGGTCACGGTTCGGGGCATGGGCGGGTCCTCCGGGGGGCATCCTATCACCGCCGGCGGATCAGTAGAGCGCGCCGCCGGGCTGCGTCGAGGTCACCCGTCCCTCGACAACCGACAGGCTGTAGGCGGTCCCCCCTTCGCCGCTCCAGCGAGTCAGATCGAAGGTGGCGTCCCCCTGGATCCGATAGACGGCCACCTCCTTGAAAGTGAGCGGCGCGTCCTTGCGGCAGACCCCGGGCGGCCCGGCCGGCCGGAGGAAGTAGACGGCCCGCTCCGGACCGCCCGCGAGCCGCGCCGCGCCGCCGGCATCGATCAGGAGCGCCGTGGCCCGATCGACGGCGATCTCACGGGGCGCGGCCGACCAGCCGTCCTGCATCAGCCGCGCGAGGAACACGAGGGATCGGCCCAGGCGATCCCGCTCCACGAAGTGGCTGTCGGTCAGGAGACCCGCGAGACCCGGGAACGACAGGAAGTCGCGCTCCAGCGTGACTCTCCGGTCGTAGGGGTCGGCGAGGGCCTGTGGCGAGGTGACGGTGTCCACGAGCGCGGCGAAGGAGAACTCGCCGAGGATCGCCAGACCGGCGCTCGTCCCCCCGATCGGGGCGCCCCGGGCGGCCACCCGGTGGATGGCCTCCTCGACGGGGGTCCCCTTCCAGAATCGGACGTAGCGGGACTGGTCGCCGCCGGCGATGAACAACGCCTCGGCGTTGCCGATCGTCTCCGCCACCGCCGCGTCCGACGCCTGCCTGCGGTTCCTGATGATCAGCGTCTCGACCGAGTTCACCGTCCCCAGATCGCGGATGTAAAGGTTGTAGTCGTCGCCGCCTCGCGCGCGCAGCACCACGAAATCGCCGCCGCCGGAGCGCTCGATCATGAAGCGGAAGGCATCGTCGAGGTCGGAGCCACCCCCCATCAGGACAAAGCCGGGCCGCGTCGGCGGGCTCGCGTCGGCCGGGTCCCCCAGCAGGAATCGCCGGGCCGCGGCCGGAGTGTCGCCGGTCCCCGCCGCCAGCACGGCGAGCAGCAGAACGGTGGAAGGGATCGCCTGCCGGGCTGCGACGCGTCCGGTTCCCACGAGGCTCCTCCTCAGCGGCCGTCCGGACGGAACGGTTCGTCCAGACGGAAATGGGCCAGGATCGGGCCCCAGTCGGTCAGCAGGAAACGGTCCGACACCCCGCCCCCCTTCGGGTGACTGTCGATGAGGTACGGCACCCCGGTCGGCGCCCGCCGATCGGCGACGATGGCGACGTGCCAGGGCCGCTCCGTGCCGAAGAAGACCAGATCCCCCGGCAGCCATTCGGCGAGCCGGCCCGGATCGGTCGAGGTCGTCAGCACGCGCGCGTGCCGCCGGAAGAACGGCAGCTGCATGGCGGTCAGCCGATGGTCGAGGTTCGGGTCGATCGGCCGCTCCGGATAGGCCCCGGGGCGCGCCCGCCGATCGGCCCGGATGAGCGGCTGCAGGTCGATGCCGGCGTGACGCAGCGCCCGGACGATCAGGTCGGTGCAGGCCCCCCGATCCGCCGGCACATCGCCGCCGGGAAATTCGATCGCATGCCAGGCGGTGTCGTACCGGAACCCGCGACGCAGCCAGTGACGGGCCCCTTCGAGGATCCGGCGGTTGAGCGCGGGGAGCTCCGGCGACGGTGCCGTCTGCGCCCGGATCGGCGGCGCCGGCAGGAACGGCAGGAGGGCCAGGATGAGAACGCCGGCGCGGCGCATCCGGTGAGAGGCGCGCGGCGTGGTGAGCCGTGGAGGATTCGAACCTCCGACCCGCTGATTAAGAGTCAGCTGCTCTACCAGCTGAGCTAACGGCCCACGCCCGCTCGCATGTGATGGGGTGAGTGATGGGACTCGAACCCACGACGACCGGGGCCACAACCCGGGGCTCTACCACCTGAGCTACACTCACCGCATGGGATGACGTTCCGACCTCGGGGATGCTCCTTCAGGGTCCGTCCGGAAGACCGGTGGCGCGCCTGAGGGGATTCGAACCCCTGACCCACGGCTTAGAAGGCCGTTGCTCTGTCCCCTGAGCTACAGGCGCGTCTGACTTTCACCGGACCGCGCCCCGGCAAGCGCCACCTCGAGGGAGCCTCGCAAAAGGTCGTATCTTACCATACCCCACCTGCCGCACCGGTCGCCCGCGCCCCCCGCGTCCCGGTGACGGATCGGTAATCGGGACCCGGCTGTTTGCCCCAACTCCGTCCGAAGCCTAGATTTTCGACCGTGCCCGCCGGGGGCGTGAGCCGCAGCATGCCGCCGTCCGTGGGGGAACGGGGCGGAATGTCGAAACGAAGGAGCATCGCCGTCGCTCTGGCTGTCCTGCTGGTCGCTTCGCCCGCGTGGGCCCAGCCCGTGCAGGCGCAGGCCGCCCCGGAGAGCCGCGGGCCCCTCATCGCAGTCCTCCTCAGCCAGCGAATCGAGCCGTTCCAGCAGACGCTCGACGGTTTCCGGCAGGCGTTCGCCGGGAGCGAGCCGGAGCCGACCTTCCGGGTCGTCGATCTCGATGGCGCGCCCTCGGTCGACGCCACGCAGGTCGGGCTCGGCGGCGGCCCGAGGCCCGATCTGTATCTGGCGATCGGCGCCCGGGCCGCGCGCGCGTTGAGCGAGGTCGATCTCGGGGCGCCCCTCGTGGTCGCCAGCGTCGCCGACGCCCGTCTTCCGGAGGGACGGGAGCGGGAGCTGTGCGGCGTCGGGATGGAGTTCCCCTACGCCCTGCAGTTCCAGACCCTGCGCGCCATCGCGCCCCGGGTCAGGACCGTCGGGGCGCTTTACGAGAAGCGCAACCGGGCGCTCGCGACGCGGGCGGAGGCGGCGGCGCGCGAGCAGGGGTTGCGGCTGGTGCGCGCCGAGATCGTCTCGGTCCAGGAGATCCCGGCCGCCCTCGAGGAGCTCATGGGCAAGGTCGACGCCCTGTGGGCGCTCCCCGACGCCACCGTATTCTCGCAGGAGACCTCGGCGCACATCATCCTGCAGACGCTGCGGCGGCGCCTCCCGTTCATGGGGTTCTCCGACAACTTCGTGAAGGCCGGCTCGCTTCTGAGCCTGTACGCCGATTTCGAGGACATCGGGCTTCAGGCAGGCGGGATCGCCCGGGAGATCCTGGCGGGCCGGCGCCCGCCCGGCGGCGGCCTGGTCCCGCCGCGCCGATCCCTCCTGGCGGTGAACCTGAGAGTCGCGGACGTCATCGGGTTGCCGGTGCCGCCCGCCATCCGGAAACGCGCGAGCGCGATCTATGAATGAATCGCGCCCCATCGACGAAAGGCAGGTGTGGTGACGTGGGCACGAAAACCGGTTCCAGCACGGCGGGCAGCAGGCGGGGAGAATGGCGCCGTCCGTTTTGCGCCCTGGTCCTGGCGGCGGTCGCCTCCTCCCCGGCGGTCGGTCAGGCGGGCGGCGAGGAAACCTTGTTCCTCGAGGTGCCGCGGGTCATCAGCGCCTCCCGCTGGGAGCAGGGGGTCAACGAGGCTCCGGCCAGCATCACCGTGATCACGGCGGAGGAGATCCGTCGATTCGGCCACCGGACCCTGGCCGACGTCCTGCGGAACACCCGGGGGTTCTTCACCTTCTACGACCGCAACTACGAATACGCCGGGACGCGCGGCTTCGGCCGGCCGGGCGACTACAGCAACCGGATCCTCGTCATGGTGGACGGCCACCCGCACAACGAGAAGTGGGCCGGCGCGAACTACATCGGCAACGACTTCGGCATCGACATGGATCTGGTGGAGCGGATCGAGATCGTCCGCGGTCCGGCTTCGGCGGTCTATGGCTCCAACGCCCTGTTCGCGGTGGTCAACGTGATCACCCGGACCCCTGAATCGATGCCCGGTCTCCAGTTGCGCGCCGGCGGCGGCTCGTTCCACAGTGCCGGGGCGGGGCTGTCGTGGGGCCGGTCCTTCGGCGATCAGAAGAGCCTGCTCCTCGGGTTTTCCGGGCAGGGATCTTCGGGACAGGATCTGTTCTTCCCCGCCTACGACGACCCGGCGACCAACTTCGGGGTCGCCGAGGACTCCGATGCGGAGAGGTACGGCAACGGGTTCGCCCGGGCGCGCTTCGGCGACTGGACCTTCCAGGCGAAGGGGAACGTGCGGCGCAAGGAGATTCCGACCGGGTCGTACGGCACGATGTTCAACGACGACGGCACCTACACCACCGACGCGCGCTCCTTCGCCGAGGCGCGGCACGAGCGCCTTACCGCCGGCGGCGCGGAGGTCTCCACGCGGATCTACTACGACCGGCTCACCTACTACGGCGACTACATCTTCGACATTCCTCCCGTCGTCGTGAACCGGGACGAGGGCGGGGCGCAGTGGGCCGGCGTCGAGTCCCGCTGGAGCCGCCGCGTCACCAACCGCCACCGCGTCGTGGTCGGCGCCAACTACGAGTACAACTTCAAGGTCTACCAGAGGAACTACGACGAGGACCCGTTCTTCTCCCGCCTCGACCAGGAATTCTCCTACGTCAACTACAGCGGCTACGTCCTGGACGAGATCGACCTGGGCTCGAAGGTGCTGTTGAATCTCGGGCTGCGGCACGACACCTACGAGACCTTCGGGCACTCCACCAACCCGCGGCTGGCGCTGATCTACTCGCCGCGCCGGACGACCACGCTCAAGTTTCTCTACGGCTCGGCGTTCCGCGCCCCGACCATCTACGAGCTCTATTACGACGACGCCGGATACTCCATCAAGGAGAACCCGGACCTGCGATCCGAGGAGATCCGCACCGCCGAGGTGGTCTGGGAGCAGGCGTTGAGGCGCGGCATGTCGCTGGTCGGGTCGGTCTATCGCTACGAGATCGACGACCTGATCACCCAGATCCTCGACACCGGCGACGGCCTGCTGCAGTTCCGCAACGTCGATTCGGTCGCGGCCTACGGCGCCGAAATCGAGATGTCGGCGCGCACCCCGGCGGGGATCGACCTGCGCTTCGCCCTCACCCACGAGCGGGTCGAGGACGAGGACAGCGGCGCGGTCCTGAGCAACTCTCCGGAGCAGACGGCGCTGGTGTCGGTCGCGTTCCCCCTGATGAAGAACCGGGCCGGCCTGGCGCTGCAGGCCCGCTATCTGTCGGGACGGCGCACCCTCACCGGCGACCGGACAGCGAGCGAGGCGGTGGCCGACCTCACCTTCAACACCGGGAGCCTGTGGCCCTGGCTCGACCTTCAGGTCGGAGTCCGCAACCTGTTCGATCGCGACTACGCCGACCCGGGCGCCGGGGAGCACCTGCAGGACCAGATCCCGCAGGACGGCCGCACCTGGTTCTTCGCGGTGCGGCACCGGTTCTAGGGGACGATGAACGGGTAGTGCCGGACGTGCGCCCCCGCGTCCTGCACGTGCAGGGCGTAGCGGCCGGAGGCGAGCCCCGCGGCGGGCAGCACCAGCTCCAGCATCCCCCGGTGCTCCCCCGCCTCCTTCCAGATCGACACCCAGAGATCCCCGCCCGTCGGACCGACCAGCCGCAGCTTGAAGGGAGGGCGCGCCGGCTCTCCGGGCGCGACCGGCACGAACACCAGGCGGTAGGCGCCCCGACGCTCCGCGGGGGGCGGGAGCACCACGGCGCCGGCGCTGGAGGCGATGCCGGCCCGCCCCTCGACCAGGGCGATGGCCGATTCGTCCGGGGAGACGACCGACGGCTGCGGCCGCGCTGGCGGCGCGGTCCGGCGGCCGATCAGCCAGAACACCGGCAGGAGCGCCAGGAGCAGGAGGACCAGGACGGTCAAGGCGGGTCGCCCCCGCGCTCCGGGGGCGGCGGTCGCGTCGTTCATCTCCCCGCCCTCATGGGAATCGACCCCCGACAGCCAAAGGCCCCGGCGCCGCCCTTGGGCGGCCGCCGGGGCCCGGCATGGGATGGCGCGCCTGAGAGGATTCGAACCTCCGACTCCCAGCTCCGGAGGCTGGTGCTCTGATCCGCTGAGCTACAGGCGCGCGTGTCCGGAACGGTCGGGGCGAGTGGATTCGAACCACCGACCCTCTGCTCCCAAAGCAGATGCGCTACCAGGCTGCGCTACGCCCCGCACTCGCTGAAACCCGAAACGTCATCTTGTAACACTCCGCGGGAGGAAGCGTCAAGCGCCGCCGCCGTGCTTGACCGCTTCCCGCGGGGGCCCTAGACTGCGGCTTTCCGCGGGCGCCGCACGGGCGCCCGCGTGCGGCGGGGGTTCCCTTGCGGTTCGGTCTGCTCGGCTTTCCCAGGGTCGGAAAGACGACCCTGTTCAACATCCTGACCGGGGCGCACGTCGCGGTGGACCGGTACGCCGCCGGGAAGGCGCAGCCCAACGTCGGCGTGGCGCGGGTCCCCGAGCCGCGCGTCGATCGGCTGGCGGCGATGTTCCACCCGAAGAAGACGACCTGGGCCCACATCGACTTTCTCGACGTCCACGGCCTGGAGAAGGGGGAGGCCAAGGAGTCGGTCGATCTCAAGGAGATGCGCAACGTCGACGCCATCGCCCACGTGGTGCGGGCGTTCCGCGATCCGACCCTGCCCCACAGCGAGGGGAGCATCGACCCGAAGCGCGACATCGGGACGATGGAGATCGAGCTGATCCTCGCCGACCTTCTGGTCGCCCAGCGGCGGGTGGAGCGGCTGGAGCTGAACCTCCGGAAGGGGAAGAACAAGGAGGACGAGCAGGAGCTGCCGATCCTGAAGCGGTGCGTCGAGGCGCTCGAGCGGGAGACGCCGATCCGGGAGATCGACCTGGCCGAGGACGACGTCCGGAAAATCCGCGGGTTCGCCTTCCTGACCGCCAAGCCGCTCCTGATCCTGATCAACCTGGACGAGGCCGACGTGACGTCGATCGCCGGCGCTCCGGCCTCCCTGGGCCTCGAGGAGCGCGCCGCCCGCCGGCAGACGGCGGTGTGCGCCATCTCGGCCAAGGTCGAGGAGGAGATCGCCGCCCTCGACCCGGCCGACGCGAAGGCGTTCCTGGAGGACCTGGGGCTGCGCGAGCCGGCGAAGGACCGTCTGCTCCGCGCCGGGTTCGGTCTGCTCGGTCTGATCCAGTTCTTCACCGCGGGGGAGGACGAGTGCCGCGCCTGGCCGATCCGCCGCGGCACCCGCGCCCCGCGCGCCGCCGGCACCATCCACTCGGACTTCGAGCGGGGTTTCATCCGGGCGGAGGTGGTCGCCTACGACGACCTGATCGCCTGCGGCAGCCTGCACGCCGCCCGGGAGAAAGCGAAGCTCCGGTCCGAGGGGAAGGAGTACGTCGTGGCCGACGGCGACGTGATCAATTTCCGCTTCAACGTCTAGAGGCGCGCCCCGCGCCCGCGCCGCGGGTCCCGCCACCCGCCCCGCCGCCCCCCGTGCCGCCCGCCGCGAACACCAGCGCCTCGGCGACCACCGGATCCTGCTCTTCCAGCACGGTGCGCAGATCGATCAGGACCTTCCCCCCCTCGATGCGCGCGATCACCGGAGGGTCGAACGCCCGGAGCCTCTCTTCCAGGCGGCGCGCCGTCAGTCGCCCCGACCGGACCGCGAGGAGCGTCGTCGGGAGTCCCTCGTCCGGGGCGGAGCCGCCGCCGAGCAGCGACACCCCCGCGACCGTCTCGATTTCGAGGTCGCCGGCCCGCTCGAGCGCCCGCTCCCGCACCAGGACGGCACGCCGCTCGATCGCGTCGCGCCCCGCGGAGAGCATCATCACGACCGGCAGCCGCCCGGACTCCCGGCCCCGCGCGTAATCGACCAGGGTCGCCTCCAGGGCGGCGGCCGTGACCTTGTCGACGCGCAGCGCGCGGCTCAGCGGGTTCTCCCGCATCGCCTTGATCAGGTCGGCCCGCCCGACGAGGATGCCGGCCTGCGGTCCTCCCAGGAGCTTGTCACCGCTGAAGGCGACGACGTCCGCCCCCTCGGCCAGCAGGTCGTGCGCCGACGGCTCGTCGCGCACTCCGAACCGGCGCAGGTCGAGGAGGTTGCCGCTCCCCTGGTCCATCAGGACCGGGAGGCGATGCTTCCGGCCCAACGCCGCCACCTCCTTGAGCGGCGCCTGCGCGGTGAAGCCGACGATCCGGTAGTTGCTCGGATGGACCTTGAGGAGGAGCCCGGTCTTCGGACCGATGGCCCGCGCGTAGTCGGCGAGGCGCGTCTTGTTGGTGGTCCCGACCTCCCGCAGGATGGCGCCGCTCTTGCGCAGGATGTCCGGGATGCGGAAGGAGCCGCCGATCTCGACCAGCTCGCCGCGCGACACGATCGCCTCCTTCCCGTCCGCGAGCGTGTTGAGAGCGAGGAGCACGGCGCCGGCGTTGTTGTTGACCACGTGGGTGCCCCGCCCCGGAAACAGCAGGGTCAGGATCCGCTCCAGGTGGCTGCCGCGCGAACCGCGCCCGCCGCGACCGAGGTCGTACTCGAGGGTGGTGTAGGCGCGCGCCACCTCCACCATCCGCCGCGCCGCCGCCTCCGACAGCACGGCCCGGCCCAGGTTGGTGTGCAGGATGACGCCGGTGGCGTTGACCACCCCACGCAGCGTCGAGGCGGTCCGGGCGGCGGCCGCGCCGTCCAGCCCCCCGAGAAACGCCTCGACCCGGGCCCCGACCGCCGCGGGGGCCAGCGCCCCGGTCCCGAGGCGCTGGCGCAGGCCGTCGATCTCCGCCCGCACCAGGGCCGCCACGATCGGACGCCCGTGATGCTCCGCCGCGGCGACCGCCTCCGGCCGCGACAGGAGAAGGTCGATCTGCGGCAGGGCGCGCAGCACCGCGCGCCCCCGCCCGCGGGACGCGCTCCCCGCCCCCGTCTTGACCGCTCTGGTGCCGGACATCGATTTCCTCCCTCCCGGCCGCGACCCCGGCCACCCGGCTTCCCGCCGGCGCGAGAACGATCTTGAAATCGCACCGCCCGGGTCCCCGGCCGCCGCGGGGGCGGATCTCAGCACACACCCGGGGTCCTGTCAAAAAGGCGCGGCCCCGCCGGTCCCCTGGCGAGGCCACATCGGCCCGGCGCGGGCCCCGTGCCGGCTTTGCGGAGCCCTTCCACGGACCCTATATTCCCCGGTGCCCCGGGGACCGGGCCGAGCCGGATCCGCCCCGGGAGGCCGAACAGGGAACGGGGCCGTCTTGACCTTCGAAGAAGAGCTGCGACGCATCGACGAAGAGATCCGGAAGCTCAAGATCCAGTTCGACCTGTTCTTCATCGGGACCCAGCCGAAGCCCCCCACCGATCAGCGGGACGCCCTGGAAAAGCTGATCAAGAGGCACCAGGCCTCCTCCAAGACGGTCGCCGAGCGCTTCCTCTATAACGCCGTCGTCAACAAGTTCAACACCTTCTCCGAGCTCTGGCTGAAGTCGCTGCGGGCCCGCGAGGAGGGGGCGCGGGTCCACCCACTCGCGGCGCGCCACGCCCAGCAGGCGGCGGCGCAGGAGACCGGCGGGACCAACCGCCCGAACGGGGGGGCCGCCGGCGCCGGTGCGCGCTCCGCCAGGGCCGGACGCCATCCCCACCACGGAGCGCGGGCCTTCCGCATCTCCACGACGGCCCAGGACGACGCCGCGCTCCGCGCCCTCTACCAGGACTTTGTCGCCGCGAAGACCAGGGCGGGGGACCCGAAGCAGCCCTCGTTCGACGCCTTCGCCCGCGAGATCGCCCGTCACGCCGCCACCCTCAGGGGAAAGGTGGCTTGTGAGGCGATCGACTTTACGATACACTCCAGCGATAACAAGGTCAGCATCAAGGGCAAGCCCTCCCGATAGGAGCGGGTCTTGAGCATCCGAAAAATGGCAGCCGCGGGGCTGTTGCCGGTGATGGTTCTCCTGGCGCCGGTTGTTCTCGTAGTCACGACGATCATGCAGGCGCCCGTCCTGGCGCTCGAGGAGGAGCCGGTCGGCGACCCCGAGGGGCCGCCCGCCGTGGACGCGCCGCCCCCGCCGGCTCCCGCCGTTCCTCCCGCCCCCGCGCCGAAGGAAAGCGCGATGCCGAGTCCGCCCGCGAAGGCGACGCCGCTCGATGGCGCCAGCATCGCCGGCAGGCTCGAGAGGAACCCGGAGGATTCCGCCTCGCTCAACGAATACGCCAACCGTCTGGTGGCCGGCGGCCGGCTCGAGGAGGCCGCCCGCGTGTACCGCAAGGTCGTGAGGCTGGCGCCGCAGCTGGCGGTGGCGTGGAACAACCTGGGGGTGGTCGAGGGGGCCCTCGGCAACGACCTCGCCGCGGAGGGGGCCTACGCCAAGGCGATCAAAGCCGCCCCGCTCTACGCGCTGGCGCGCTACAACCTGGGGGCCCTGCACGACGTCCGGGGACACTACGACGCCGCGATCGAGAACTACCAGAGGGCCATCGAGCTCGACCCCGGCCTGCTCGACGTGCGGCGGAACCCGCGAATCGCCTCCAACAGGCACCTGCCCGCGATCCTGGTGAAGTCGTACATCGACCGGGGCGGTTCGGCCCTCCTGCCGGTCGAATCGCTCTACCCGAGAGCCACTCCCAGGGACCCGAAGAAAAAGAAACGGTAGGTTCCGCGCCCCCTCAGCGCGGGAACGCTTCCTTCACCCCGCCGTCGGTCGTCAGGATGCAACCGGTGGTCCGGGCGGATCGATCGGAGGCGAAGAACAACGCCGCCTCCGCCACGTCTTCCCCCGTGACCCGCACCTGCAGCAGGTTGCGCTTGCGATAGAACTCCTCCAGCTCCTCCGGGCGGATGCCGTGCGCCCGGGCGCGCTCCTCGCGCACCTCCGCGGACCAGAGACCCGAATCCTGGAACACCGCGTCGGGGTTGAGGATGTTGACCCGCACGCCGTGCTCCCCCGACTCGATGGCCAGCACCCGCGCCAGCTGCACCGCCGCCGCCTTGGCGGCGCTGTAGGCCGCGAAGTCGCGGCCGGGGGCCAGGACGTTCTTGGAGGCGTTGATCACCAGGCTCCCTCCGAGCCCCTGCGCCCTGAACATCCGGACCGCCGCGCGCGCCACCAGGAAATGCCCGGTCGCGTTGACCTCGAGCGATCGCTCCCAGTCGCGACGCTCCAGGCGATCGACCGGGCAGGAGTGGGCGAAGCCGGCGTTCGACACCACGATGTCGAGCCCTCCGTAGGCGATCGCCGCCGTCTCGAAGGCGGTCTGAACACCGGGTTCGTCGGTGACGTCGAGACGGATCGCCAACGCCCGCCCGGCGCCGTGGCGGGAGTCAATCTCCTCCGCGACGGCCCGCGCGCTCTCGAGGTCCAGGTCGGTCACCACGACGTGGCACCCCTCCTCCGCGAAGCGCCGCGCGATCGATCGGCCGATGCCGCTCCCCCCGCCGGTGATCAGCGCCGAGCGCCGGGCCAGCTCCTTCTCCTTCGGCGCCAGGGTCAGCTTGTACAGCTCCATCGGCCAGTACTCGACGTCGAAGGTGTCCTTGACGTCGAGCGAGCGGTAGGTCCCCAACCCCTGGGCGTCCCGCATGACCCGGATGGTGTGATGGTAGATGTCGGCCACGATGCCGGTGTGCTTCGCGTCCTTCCAGGCGGTGAACATCCCCACGCCGGGGAGGAGCACCACCCGGGGGTACGGCTCCAGCCGCGGCTCCCCTCCGGCGGCGTTCTTCTCGAAGTAGAGGTCGTACCAGGCCGCGTATTTCTCCAGGGAGGAGGCGATCCGCGCGCCGAGGTCCCGGAGCCCGGCTTCGGACCAGGGATCCGCCGGGAGCGGCCCGGGGACGAGCAGCGGGCGCGGCTTCGTATAAAGAAGATGATCCGGGGTCGCCGGACCGACCAGACACAGTTGCGGCCCCGCCTCCGATCCGGCGAACTCCAGGACGTCGTCGCCGTCGTCGTACCTCAGGATCACGCGGGACCACCCGGTGCCGATCCCGCCGGCGCGACCGCGCCCGCTCAGCAGGCCCCGGAGGGTGGGGGCGATCCGGGCCGCCACCCTCCGGCGCTCCACGGGGGGAAGCGGCCTCTGGATCGTGGCGCCGAAGATCGCTTTCCCTTTCGCCCGCTCGCGGGCGTAGGCCTCCGCCCGGCTGTTCATCTCGATGGTCGCTTCGTACGACTCCCGCGCGGACGCGCCCCAGGTGATCAGACCGTGTTTCTCCAGGACGACGCAACGTGCCTTCGGCTGCTCGCGCACCGCCCGGGCGACCTGACGCGACAGGACGAACCCGGGGCGGCGGTAGGGGATCCAGATCGCCTCGCTCCCGTACACCGCTTCGACGTGCCGCCGGCCATCGGCGGTGTCGGTGAGCGCCAGGATGGCGTCGGCGTGGGTGTGATCGATGTGCGGGTGCGGCACGAACCCGTGCAGCAGGGTCTCGATCGAAGGACGCGGCGCGTTCGGCTCCATGAGGCAGTGGACCAGCCAGGCGACCATCTCGTCGTCCGACATGGCCTCGCGCTCGTAGAGCGGCTCCAGGTCGTCGAGCCGGATCCCCGGAAAGTGCTTCGGCTCGATCGCCTTGAGATCGGAGCCGCTCCCCTTGACCCGCATGACCCGCGTCTCGCGGCCGCGGAAATCGTTTTCGATCTGCTTCAGGGAGGTGTTGCCGCCGCCCCAGACGACCAGGTTGGTGTCGCGCCCGATGAGTCGGGAGCGGTACACGAGCAGGTCGATGCCGCGGAGGTCGCGCGCCTCCTCGTCGCGCCAGAGACTTTCCATGGTGGGGCGGATTATAGCCCGGCGGCGGGCGACCCCGCGGTCCGCGCATCTGACCATTGCTATTGCCCGGGCGGGCTCCTAGAATCCCCCTCATGTCCCGCGCCTTGCGGGCGGCGTCGGCCGCCTTCCTGTGGCTCCTGATCCACGGCCTCGCCCCTGCCCCGGCGTTCGCCTGGACCGACGCGACCCGGCTGCGGATGATCGAGGACGCCCTGAAGATCTCCCCGCCCGCGCTGCGGGCGGTCCTGAAGCACTTCGGGAAGGACCTGGGGCGCGGAATGCTGGAGCCGGGGCGCCACGAAGGGGAGGAGATCCACTACCAGCACGCCGATGGGCGCTCGGGTCTCGCCGCGCGGGCGGTGGAGCGGAAGCGGACCGAGATCGGCCGCCTGATCGAGGAGCGCAAGCCGCTGCGCCGGTTCGCCTACGAGATGGGGGTCCTGGCGCATCTGGTGTCCGACCTGGAGTTCCCGCTCAACGCCTCCGACGCCGATCCGCGCGAGCCGCTGTACCACGAGGCCTACCGGCGCTACGTGGAGGAGCGTCTCGGGAAGATCCCGTTCGTCTTCGACCGCGTCCCGCCGCCGCCCCTGGAGCGGGGCGATCTGCGGGGATTCGCCCTGGCCGCGGCGCAGCGGGCCGGCAGGAACTACGCCCACATCGGTAAGGCGTTCAAGGACGACGGCACCCCGACGAGTCCGGCGGCGGTCGACGAGCGCTCCGTTCCGTTCGGCGTCGCCTCGCTGGCCTACTCGCACGCCGCCAGCGACATCGCCTGGGTGTGGCTCAACGTCTGGCGCTCGATCAACGGCGATCTCGAGGGCACCCCGGCCCTCAACCTGCCGCCGCCCCGGAAGGCCGAGATTCCGAAGAAGCCGGCGAAGCGGAAGGAGGCGCCCCCGAAGGCGGGCCAGCCCGCCCCCCCCGCCGGGGCGGCGAAACCGGCGCCCGCTCCCGAACCGGACGACGGCGCGGAAACCCCCTCCTGATGGCCAGGAAGCGCGCGCTCCTCAGCGTGTACGACAAGACCGGCGTGGTCGATTTCGCCCGCGCGCTCGACGGTCTCGGCTACGCGATCCTGTCGACCGGCGGGACCGCCGCCGCCCTCCGCAAGGCGGGGGTCGCGGTCGTCGAAGTGTCGCACTACACCGGGCAGCCGGAGATCCTCGAGGGGCGGGTCAAGACCCTCCATCCGAAGATCCACGGCGGGATCCTGGCCGACCTCGCGAACGAGCATCATCGCGCCGACCTGACCCGCCACGGCATCGAGCCGATCAGCCTGGTGGTCGTCAATCTCTACCCGTTCCGGGAGACCGCCGCCCGCCCCGACGCCCGGCTCGACGAGCTGGTCGAGATGATCGACGTGGGCGGACCGGCGATGGTGCGGGCCGCGGCCAAGAACCACCGGCACGCGGGGGTCGTCGTCGATCCGGACGACTACCCGCTGGTCCTCGCCGAGATCAAGGAGCGGGGGGGCCTTCAGGAGGGCACCCGTCTGGGGCTGGCGGTGAAGGCGTTCGCCCACACGTCCTCCTACGACGCCGCGGTGCGTGACGAGCTTGAGCGCCGCGCCCTCTCGACGGCGCGCGCCGCGGCCGTCCGGCCGTCCGC
>JBOGOE010000391.1:0-3668 GCA_050747445.1 Candidatus Polarisedimenticolia bacterium
ACCCCGAGGGGGCGGCGCGGGCCGGCGATCCGATCCCGGTCGCCCCGCCCGGGCTGCCGGAGATCATCGCCCTGGTGGCGGACAAGCTGGTGCTGGTCGAGGAGGACTGCCGCCGCAACCTGCACAGCGAATTCCGGGTCATCGACGAGCTGGGCCGCTACATCGCGGAGGGGGGCGGCAAGCGGATCCGGCCGATCCTGCTGCTCCTGTCGGCGCAGCTGTGCGGCTACCGGGGCGTTCGGGACGTCATGTTCGCCTCGGTCTTCGAGTTCATCCACACCGCGACGCTGGTCCACGACGACGTCATCGACGAGGCGGAGCTGCGGCGCGGCCGCGGGTCGCTCAACGCCCGATGGGGGAACGGTCTCACCGTCCTGCTGGGCGACTACCTCTACATCAAATCGATGAACATGGCGCTCGCCGGCAACGACCTGGCGATCATCCGGATCCTGGCGGGCATCACCCTGAAGATGATCGAGGGGGAGTTGATCGCCGATCGCCGCCGCGCCGACATCACCATGACCGAGAAGGAGCACCTCGAGATCATCCGGCGCAAGACCGCGGTCCTGTTCGCCGGCTGCACGCAGGTCGCCGGTGTCCTGTCGGACGCCGGCGCCGCCCGGACGCAGGCCCTGGTGGACTACGGCATGAACCTGGGCATGGCGTTCCAGATCGTCGACGACCTGCTCGATTTCACCGCCGACGAGAGCGTCCTCGGCAAGCCGGTCGCCTCCGACCTCAAGGAGGGGAAGCTCACCCTGCCGCTCATCTACCTTCTGGAGAAGGGGGATCCGGAACAACGGTCGATGGTGCGGACGGTTCTCGACGAGCGGGACTTCCGCACCGTGTCGCGCGACGCGATCCTCCGGATGATGCGGCAGGCGGGGACCCTGGAACGGACCCGCGACCTGGCGCGGCAGTTCGCCCGGGGCGCCCGGGAGGCGCTCGCGCCGTTCGATCCGTGCCCCTCCAAGGAAGCCCTCCTGGCGTTGCCGGAATTCGTCCTGAGCCGCCCCTACTGAACCCCCCGGGTCCCACTCCGCCGCGCCATCCCATCTCCCAGATGTTGTGCGGGCCGTCCCGGGACACCCTACCGGCTGTGTTAGAATCCCGCGTCGCAGGCGCGCAACGCCCGGCGGGAGACCCATGTCGCGCATCCTGAAGCTCGAGAAGATGGAAATCATCGGGTTCAAGTCCTTCTACGGACGGACCCGCTTCGAGTTCCCCGACGGCATCACCGCCGTCGTCGGTCCCAACGGATGCGGCAAGAGCAACATCGGCGACGCCATCTCCTGGGTGCTCGGGGAGCAGCGGGCGAGCGCCCTGCGCAGCGATCGGATGGAAGACGTCATCTTCAACGGCAGCGAGTCGCGCCGGCCGCTGGGGATGGCGGAGGTCTCCCTGCACTTCCGGAACCTGGTTCCGGGAGCGGGCACCCGCCCGGGGGACGGCAATGGCCACGGCGGAAACGGCCACGGCCTCGGGGGGGCGGGGGCCGCGCTGGTCGAGCCGGCGGCGGTCGGGATCGCCGTCGTGGAGGGCGACGCCGTGGTGGCGATCCCCCAGGCGGCGGAGGCCTCCGAGCCGGAGCCGCCGGACGCCGGCGGTGAGGACGCCCCGCGGTTCTTCGCGCTGGAGGAGGTCCCCGAGAGCGTCGTGGTCACGCGGCGGCTGTACCGCTCCGGCGAGAGCGAGTACATCCTGAACGGCGAACGCTGCCGCCTGAAGGACATCCAGGACCTGCTGTCGAAGACCGACGTCGGCAGCCGGCTCTACAGCACCATCGAGCAGGGGAAGATCGACCAGGTCCTGGTCGCCAAACCCCGCGACCGCCGGGCGCTGTTCGAGGAGGCCGCCGGCATCCTCGGATACAAGAACCGCCGCCGGCAGGCGGAGGCGCGTCTCGAAGCGACCCGCGCCAACCTGCTGCGGATCGCCGACATCGCCTCCGAGGTCGAGAAGCAGATCCACGTCCTGAAGCGCCAGGCCGCCAAGGCCAGGCGGCACCAGCGGCTCAGCGAAGCGCTGCGCGACAGGCGGCTCGGCCTGGCGCGAGCCCGGCTCCTGGGCATCGAAGCCGACGATCACGCCACCCGCGAGGCGCTGGCCCTCCTCGAGGCCGGGGAAGCCGCCGCGTCGGCGGCCCTGGCGCGCGACGAGGCCGAGCTGGAGGCGCTGCGCCTGCGGCTCGAGGAGGGGGAGGCGGCGGCCCTGCGGCGGCGCGAAGAGATCCACGGATTCGACCTGGAGCTCGACCGGCTGGCGGGGCGCCTGCGGGCGGGTGCCGATCAGGTCCGGGATCTGCAGACCCGTCTCGAGGACACCGGCCGCGAGCTGGAGTCGCTGGCGACCCGGACCACGGACCGCGAGACACGGCGTGCCGGGATCCTCGCCGCGATCGCGGAGGACGAGGCGGGTCTGGGGGAGCGTGCCGCGCTCCGGCGCGAATCGGACGCCGGTCTGGAGCGGGAGGCGGGGGCGATCGCGGCGCTTCACGCGGAGCAGGAAGCCGCGCGGACGGCGCTCCTCGCCGCGATCGAAGAGGACGCCGCGGCGGGGCGCGAGGCGGCGGCTTCCGGGGAGCAGACCCGCGCGCTGGAGGCATCGCTCGAGCGACTGCGGCGCGAGTCGGAGGCCGGCGCGGAGACCCTGGCGGCGCTCCGGCGGAGCATCGCTGGTCTGGAGGAGGAAGCGGCGGACGGCGCGCGGCGTCTCGACGAGACGCGCGCCGGGCGGGATCGGCTGGCCGCGGACGAGACGCAGGCCGCGGCGCGCGTGGCGGAGGCCGAACGGCGCGCCGAGGCGCTGCGGGGCCGGGAAACGGCGCTCCGGGATCGGGTGCGTTCCCTGGAGACCCTCCTGGAGAATCACACCGGCTCGCCGGAGGGGGTGCAGTCGCTCCTGGCGGGCGCGAACGGGACCGGGATGCTCGGTCTGGTCGGCGAGCGGCTGGAGGTGCCGCGCGGTCTGGAGCGGGCCGTCGAGGCGGCGCTCGGCGAGCGGCTGCAGGCGGTCGTGGTGGGAAGCCTCGCCGACGCGCTGTGGGGGATCGAGCGTCTGCGCGGACAGGGGGAGGGGCGGGCCGGTCTGGTGCCGGCCTCGGATCCGCTTCCCCCGCGGCCCCCGCTCCCGGACGCCGCCGCCGGAGTCTCCGGGGTCACCGGTCGTCTGGGTGATCTGGTCGCCGACCCGGCCGCGCCGCTGGTGCGCGCGGTTCTCGATCGGACCCTTCTGGTGGAGACCCTGGAGCGGGCCGCGGTCCTCCGATCGGCCTGCCCCGGCTGGGCCTTCGTCACGCCGCAGGGGGATCTGATCGACACCGACGGCATGGTGATCGGCGGCGATGGGCGGGTCCTCGACCACGGACTCCTGGCGCGCCGCGCCGAGCTTCTGGAGGCGGCGCGGCAGGCGGAGGAGGCCGCCCGTCAGAAGGAGGAGGCCGGGACCATCCTGCCGGGGCTGCGGGGCGGGCTCGAGGGGGCGCGCGGGGCGCTGGCCGCGGCCGGACGGGATCTGCAGGACGCGGAGCGGGCCGGATTCGAGCGCCAGGTCCGATTGCAGCAGCAGCGGGCCGAGTCGGCGCGTCTCCTGCACGCGGCGCCGGTGGAGGAGGCGGAGCAGGAGCGGTTGCGTCGTGCGCTGGCCGGGCTGACGGCGCGGCGCGAGAC
>JBOGOE010000392.1:0-4036 GCA_050747445.1 Candidatus Polarisedimenticolia bacterium
CCGCCGGGCCGCGGGCGGATGGCGCCGGCCCGGTGCCGGACGGGACCGACCGCGCCGCGGCCGACCCTCTCGCCGGGATGCGCGCCGCCCGTGAGACCGCCCGCCGTCTCGGCGATCCGTACGCCGACGTCACGTTTCTCATCACCGCCGCCGGCGACGGCCGCCCGGAGGGGCGGGCGCTGACGCTGCGCGACGTGACCGATCGGGGACCCGGCGTGCTGATCAACCGGACCAGCCCCAAGTGGCGCGAGATCGAAGCCACCGGCAGGGCGGGGCTCCTGATCTACTGGGCGGCGGTGCGCCGCCAGTACCGGGTGCGTGGCCGCGTCGAGACGATGGAGCCGGCGGAAGTGTCGCGGTTGTGGGAGCTCAAGAGCCATGGCGCGCGCCTGCTGGAGAACTATTACGGCGAGCACCATCCGCAGAGCCACCCGGTGCCGTCGAGGGGGGCATTTCTCGAGGGGATCGAGCGGCTCCGCCGCCGCTGGCCCGCCAGGGACGCGGTGCCGCGGCCGGAGACCCTCGCCGGCATCCGCATCGTCCCCGGGGAGGTGGAGGCGTGGCACGGCGCGGGGGAGGATCGGCTGCACGACCGGAGGCTCTACACGAGGCGCGAAGCGGGCTGGACCATGACGACGCTGGTTCCTTGAAGGAGGGGTCATGAACGAGAACTCGCAGAGGATGGAGACGCTGGCGGTGCACGCGGGCGAGCGCCGGCCGGGACCGGAAGGCTCGGTCGTGTACCCGATCTTCCAGGGGACGGTGTACGAGACCGTTCCCGGAACCGACTATCACGCGCAGAAATACATCCGCCTCAACAGCACCCCGACCCAGCGCTACCTGCACGACAAGCTGGCGGCGCTCGAGGGAGCGGAGGCGGCGCTCGGGACCGGCTCGGGCATGGCGGCGCTCAGCGCCATCCTCCTGACCCATCTCCAGAAGGGGGACCACCTGATCGCCGGCGACGTGCTCTACGGCGGGACGCACGAATTCATCACCCACGACTCCCCGCGGCTGGGGTGGTCCTACACCTTCGTCGATCCGCAGCGTCCCGGGACCTGGGCCGAGGCCGTCCGACCCGAGACCCGGCTCTTCCTGGTCGAGACCATCACCAACCCCCTGATGCGCGTCCCGCGCCTGCGCGAGGTGACGGCGTTCTCCAGGGAGCGGGGGCTGGTGAGCGTGGTCGACAACACCCTGGCCAGCCCGGTCAACTTCCGGCCGCTCGCCACCGGGTTCGATCTGGCGTTCCACAGCGCCACCAAGTACCTCAACGGCCACTCCGACATCGTCGCCGGCTGCGTCGTCGGACGGAAGGAGGCGGTCGACCGGGTCCGCAGGACGCTCAATCACTACGGCGGCACGCTCGACCCCCACGCCGCCTTCCTGATGGCCCGCGGGCTGAAGACCCTGGCGCTCCGCGTGCGGGCGCAGAACGACAACGCCCTGGCGGTCGCCCGTTTCCTCGCGCAGCATCCGAAAGTCGCGCAGGTCAACCACCCGGGACTCGAGTCGCATCCGGATCACTCCTACGCCGCGTCCCTCCTGAAGGGGTTCGGCGGCATGCTGAGCTTCCGTCCCAAGGGGGGGGCCGACGCCGCGGCCCGCCTGCTCAAGGAAATCCGCATCCCCTACGTCGCCCCCAGTCTCGGGGGGATCGAGAGCCTGATCACCCGCCCGGTCACCACCTCGCACGCCGGGATGAAGCGGGAGGACCGGGAGCGGATCGGCGTGACCGACGACCTGGTGCGTCTCTCGGTCGGCATCGAGGCGCCGGAAGACCTGATCGAGGACTTCAGGACGGCCCTCGAACGGATCGGATGAAGCCGCTCATCGAAGGGGCGAAGCGGCGGGTCTTCGAGCGCCCGGGCGCGCACCGTAATGAGCGGGCCCGGGGGCGGTACGCTTCCGGCTGCGAATCGCCGGTCCTGATGTCGGAGCCGGTCCACGAAGACCGTCCCGAGGGAGGGAGGCCATGAACGCCATCGTCCTGGAGAAGACCGGCGGACCCGAGGTCCTGACGGCGAAGGAAGCCCCCGCCCCCGCGCCGCAGGAGGGGGAGGCGCTGGTGCGGCTGGAGGCGATCGGCGTCAATTTCATCGACGTCTATCACCGCACCGGGCTCTACCCGATGACGCTGCCGGCGATTCCGGGGGTGGAGGGGGCGGGACGAGTGGCGGCGATCGGGGTCGGCGTCTCGGAGGTGACCATCGGCGATCACGTCGCCTGGGCGATGCACCCCGGCGCCTATGCGGAGATGGTCGCCGTCCCGGCGTGGAAACTGGTCAAGATCCCCGCCGGTGTGGACGGGAAGACCGCGGCCGCGGTGATGCTCCAGGGGATGACGGCCCACTACCTGACCCATTCGACGCGGCTGCTCCTCCCCGGCGACACGGCGCTGGTGCACGCGGCCGCCGGGGGCGTCGGTCTGCTCCTCGTCCAGATGGCCCGGCGACTCGGGGCGCGGGTGATCGCGACGGCGGGCTCGGAGGAGAAGGCGCGGCTGGCGCGCGAGGCCGGGGCCGAGGAAGCGATCGTCTACACGCAGCGGGATTTCGCGCCGGAAGTGAAGCGCCTGACCGGCGGGCACGGGGTCCAGGTCATCTACGACTCGGTCGGCCGCGACACCTTCCAGAAGGACCTCGACTGTCTGGCGCGCCGCGGCATGCTGGTCTCCTTTGGCCAGTCCAGCGGCCCGGTCCACCCCTTCGATCCCCTGGTGCTGTCGCAGCGCGGCTCGCTCTATCTGACGCGCCCGACCCTGGCGGACTACGCCACCACGCCCGACGAAATCCACAAGCGGGCCGGCGACGTCCTGGAGTGGATGCGCAGAGGGGAGCTGCGGGTCCGGATCGACGGGGTCCTGAAGCTGTCGCGGGCCGCCGACGCGCACCGCAGGCTGGAGAGCCGGGCTTCGACCGGGAAGATTCTGCTGGAGCCCTGACCATAGTGGCGCCGAGAGTGTGGCGTGCCGCAACGTTCGCCGGCGGACACGGCCGCGGTTGCCGCGTCCGCCGGCGAACGGGGCAACGACGCACGCCGCGCTTAACCTCCCCGGCCAGCGTGCTCCCGGGGCTGGTCCGGATCTTGATGGATGGCGGGCATGGATCCCGCCGTCATCGTCGAGCGGGTCCGCCCCGACGCCTTCGTCCCCGTCTTCTGTCCCTGGCCGGCGTGCCGGGAGCACCAGCGACGTACCGGGACCTTCCGCTGCACCCCCCATGGCACCTACCGCCGGGGGTGCGACGGCCGGGTGGTGCCCCGCTACCGCTGCAACTCCTGTCACCGCACCTTCTCCCAGCAGAGCTTCGCCTTCTCCTATGACCTGAAACGCCCGGAGCTGAGCCGTCCCATCGCCCGCGGCCTGGTCGCCGGCTCCGCCCACCGCCAGATCGCCCGCAGCCTCGGCTGCCACCACAGCACGGTGACCCGGCGCTCCCGCCGTCTGGGGCGCCACGCCCTCCTCCTGCACCAGCTGGCCCTGAACGACCTGACGCTCTCCGAGCCGGTTGTCGTGGATGACTTCGACTCCTGTGCCGGCTCCCAGTACTTCCCCTGCACCCTCCCCACGGCGACCGGCGCCAGCTCCTGGTTCCTGTATGGGTTCGACTGCGCCCGGGAGCGTCGCCGGGGGTCGATGAGCCCGCTCCAGAAGAGGCGCCGCGCCCGTCTCGAGCAGCTCTATGGCCGCCCCGGAAGAGGCGCCCTCACCGCCGCCTTCCGCTCCCTCATCCAGGGGCTGCCGGCCGCCAGGAACGGGCTCCACCTGGTGGCCGACGACGACCGGGCCATCCGCCGCGCCGTGGAGGCGCTGCCGCACGTCACCCTGACCGCCTACCCCAACCCGGTGCGGGGGCCCAAGGGCGCTCCCCGCTCCAGGGAGGCCCGGGAGCGGGACGCGGCGCTGTTCCCCAACGACCAGCGGCACCGCTTCCTGCGTCACAGCCAGGCGGCGCACCGCCGCGAGACCATCGCCTTCGGCCGCAGCGACAACGGGTTGGCGGAGCGACTCGCCCTGTTCCTGGTGTGGCGCAAC
>JBOGOE010000393.1:0-2641 GCA_050747445.1 Candidatus Polarisedimenticolia bacterium
GAGACGGGCGGTGCGGCGGCCGGCGCCGGGAGCGGCTTCGCGACCGGTCTCGGATTCCGCATCGGCGCGCACCCGCGTCTCGTCCTGCGCACGCGGTTTCTCGGGGTGCGGGGGCGGATCGAGGTGCCGCTCCTGGACGAACCGCTCCGGCTGTCGTTCGATCGCCCGCTCGGAAGCCGCGGCCGGGTCGCCGTCACCTCCGGTCTGTCGCGTCACGAGAGCGACTGGACAATGCTCTCCCTGCACCTGGATTTCTGAACCCCCGCCCCGTCGCGCCGCCCCTCACCGCACCGGGCCGGCGCCGAGCGCCGCAAGCAGCGCCCTGGCCTTGTCGAGGGTCTCCTGGTATTCGCCGCGGGGGTCGGAGTCGGCGACGATCCCCCCGCCGACCCGCAGGGACGCGGTTCCCCCGTCGCAGAGGATGGTGCGGATCACGATGTTGAAATCCATCCCGCCGTCGAACGACAGGTAGCCGAGGCTCCCCGAATAGATCCCCCGCTCCTCCCCCTCCAGCTCGTCGATGACCTCCATGGCGCGCACCTTGGGGGCGCCGGTCATCGAACCGCCCGGGAACAGCGCCCGCAGGAGATCGATCCGATCGGCCCCGGGGCGCAGGCGGCCGGTCACCGTCGAGACCAGGTGGTGCACCGTGGCGAACGACTCGACGCCGCACAGCGTCTCCACCTCGACCCCGCCGGAGACGCACACCCGTCCGAGATCGTTGCGCACCAGGTCGGCGATCATCACGTTTTCCGCCCGATCCTTCGCGCTCGCCGCGAGGGCGCGCGCCAGGACCGCGTCCTCCTCCGGCGTCAAGCCCCGCGGCCGGGTCCCCTTGATCGGGCTGCTGCGCGCCCGGTCGCCCCGCAGCGACACCAGCCGCTCCGGCGAGCTGCAGACGACCTGGAACGGACCGGCGTCGAGATAGGCGGCGAACGGGGCCGGATTGGCGCGGGCGAGGCGCAGGAACAGATCGCGGGGGTCGCCCGGGATCGGACAGGTGATCCGGTGCGACAGATTGACCTGATAGACGTCACCCGCGGCGATGTACGCCAGCGCGCGGCGGACGCGTGGCAGGTAGTCCGCTTCGCTCAGGGCGGCGGCGCGGACCCCGCCGGGGGGAGGGGCCGGAGCCGGCGGCTCCCTGCCGGCCCCGTCGAGGAGGGCGCGCATGTGGCGGAGCCGCGCCGCGGCGCGCGCCCCCCGTTCGGTCTCGTCCTTCGCGCCGAGCCCGGTCGCCAGGACCAGGGTGCGCCGCTCCCGGTGATCGAACAGGACCGCGGCATCGTAGAGGCCGAACCAGGCGTCGGGATGTCCCAGCGGGTCGGGGGGCTTCGCCGGCAGGCTCTCCACCGACCGCCTCAGTCCGTACCCCAGGTAGCCGATCGCGCCGCCGCAGAACGGCAGCCCTTCGGTGGCGGAGCGCACCGCCCCCGCCGGCGCGAGGGCGCGCAGGAACTCGAACGGGTCGCGCAGGCTCCGGCGCTCGACGCGCGGCGGCATCCCGCCAGGGAACAGGAGGGTCGCCTCCAACCCGCGCAGGGAGGCGACCAGGACCGGGTCGGTCGCGAGGATCGACCAGCGGGCGGAGGGGTGATCCACGGGGCCGCTGTGCAGCAGGACGGCGTGATGCGCGTCCCGGCACGCGGCCAGGGCCGCCAGCGGGTCGACGAAGCGGTCGAGGACCTCGACCACGACGCGTGGCGCCGGCAGGACGGGAAGGATCGGCTCAGACACCACCGCACTCCCCCGCGAGCACGCTACGGTAGAGCTGGTGAAGCCGTCCGGTGAGCGGCCCCGGCCGGCCGCCGCCGGCCGCCCTGCCGTCGACCCGCGTCACCGGCAGCACCTCCCAGGAGGTGTTGGTCAGGAAGATCTCCTCCGCCTCGAGCAGCGCGGCGGCCGGGAGCGGCGGCTCCCCCGCGTCGATCCCGGCCTCCCGCGCCGCTTCCAGCACCGCCTGCCGGGTCACCCCCGGAAGCCCGGACAAGGGCACCGCGGGGGTGAGCAGCCGCCCGCCGCGGACCAGGAAGATGTTGCTCACCGTCCCTTCGGTCAGACGACCCGCGGCGTCGAGCAGCACCGCCTCGAACGCGCCGCGCGCCCTCGCCTCCCGCCGCGCCAGGACGAGATGCAACCGGCTGGTCGCCTTGATCGCCGGATCGAGGACGGTGGCGGGCATCTGCCGGCGTCCGGGGACGGCGATCGCCACGCCGCCGGCCACGAGGCGCGGCTCGAGCGGCACGAACGGCGCCGCCGTGATGACGCGCGTCGCCGGCCCGGCGCCCCCCGCCAGATCCCCCGGCCGTCCCGGGCCGCGCGTCACCGTGATGCGCAGACGCGCCTCCTCCAGGCCGCTCCGCTCGAGCACTTCCACGACCTCGGCGCGCAGCACCTCCGCCGGCACCGGAAGCTCGAGATCCGCCAGACGCGCCGACCGGCGCAGCCGCTCCAGGTGCTGATCGCACCGGAACAGCCGGCCGCGCACCGCCCGCAGCGTCTCGAAAATCCCGTCGCCGAAGAGGAACCCGCGGTCGAACACCGAGACGCGCGCCTCCTCCTCCGGGACGAGCCGCCCGTCGAGATGGACCCACATGGGTTCGGTGTCTCCCCCCCGCGCGGTCCGGCGGCCGGACCGGAC
>JBOGOE010000394.1:0-7053 GCA_050747445.1 Candidatus Polarisedimenticolia bacterium
GCGCCAGCGGGTGGCCCTGGCGCGCGCCCTGATCAACCGCCCGCGCGTCCTGCTCCTCGATGAGCCCCTGGGCGCGCTCGACCTGAAGCTGCGCCAGCAGATGCAGGTCGAGCTGAAGGGGATCCAGGAGCAGCTCGGCATCACCTTCATCCACGTCACCCACGACCAGGAGGAGGCTCTGGCGATGAGCGACCGGATGGCGGTGCTCCGTGGTGGCCGGTTGGAGCAGATCGGCACCCCGGGCGAGGTGTACGAACGACCGGCCACCGCCTTCGTCGCCGACTTCGTCGGCACCTCCAACCTGATCGCGGGGGAGGTGGCGCGCGCCATCAGCGGCTCCCCCGAGGCGTTCACCATCCGCCCCGAGAAGATCCGGATGGCGGACCCGGCCGCCGCGGTTCCGGAGGGGTCGCTCTCCGTCACCGGCCGGATCGCCGACGTCCTGTACCTGGGGATGCACACGCGCTATCGCGTCGCCGCCGACAACGGCGCCCTCCTGACGGTGGTGGAGCAGAACCTCGATGCGGCGGAGATCGACGTCCACGCGGCGCGCGGGCGCCCGGTCCGCCTCGTCTGGCCGAAGTCCCGGATCCGCCCCGTGTCGGGGGGGGCCGTGTGAGCCGCCCGGTCTCGACCTTCCTCTATCTGCGCCCCCGCCTGACGCTGGCCCTGCTCCTGCTGCCGCCCCTCCTCTGGCTCGGGGTCGTCTATCTGGGTTCGCTCGGGACGCTGGTGGTCCAGAGCTTCTTCAGCCTGGACGACTTCACCGGTCAGGTCGTCCGACGCGCGACGCTGCGCACGTGGGGGCTGCTGTTCGAGCGATCCAATCTCGACATCGCGCTCCGGACGGTCGGCATGGCGATCGCGGTGACGGCGGCCGACGCGCTCCTGGCCTTCCCTCTGGCCTACTACATGGCGCGCTACGCGTCGCGGCGGGTCCGGGCGGCGCTGGTCCTCGCGGTGCTCCTGCCGCTGTGGTCGAGCTACCTGGTGCGGGTCTCCATGTGGAAGCTGATCCTGGCGAAGGAGGGGATCCTCTCCTGGACCGTGACGCAGGCAGGGCTGGGCTCCGCGCTCGACGCGCTCCTGGCGCTCCCGGGGATCGGCGGGCCGTCGCTGTCGGTGTCGCCCATCGGGATCTTCCTCGCCTTCGTCTACGTCTGGCTTCCCTACATGGTGCTGCCGATCGAGGCGGCGTTACGGCGCGTCCCCGAATCGCTCCTGGAGGCCTCGAGCGACCTCGGGGCGACGCCGGCCCGGACCTTCCGGCGCGTCACCCTGCCGCTCGCCGTCCCGGGCGTGGTCGCCGGCTCGATCTTCACCTTCTCCCTGACCCTGGGGGACTTCGTGGTCCCCAGCGTCCTCGGCAACTCCAGCCTGTTCATCGGCCAGGCGGTCCTGGCGCACCAGGGGACCGCCGGGAACATCCCGCTGGCGGCGGCGTTCACCGTGATCCCGATGCTGGTCATCGGGGCGTATCTGGTCCTGGCCAGGCGGCTCGGGGCGTTCGAGGCGCTCGGATGAAGCGGCGCGCCCCCCTCCCGCTGAAGCTCGCGGTCCTGGCGGTCCTGCTGTTCCTGCATCTGCCGTTCGGCGTGATCCTGCTGTACGCCTTCACCACGGAGGACGCCGCCTACACCTTCCCACCCCCCGGTCTCACGCTGGAGTGGTTCCAGGTCGCCTGGGCCCGTCCCGATGTCTGGGCGGCGCTCGGGCTGTCGCTGCGCCTCGCGGCGGCGGCGACCGCCGCGGCGCTGGTCCTGGGGACGCTCGCGGCCACCGCGGTGCACCGGAGCCGCTTCTTCGGGCGGGAGACGATCTCGTTCCTCCTGATCCTCCCGATCGCCCTGCCGGGGATCGTCACCGGGATCGCCCTCCGATCCGCCATGAGCCTGATGGAGCTGCCGTTCTCCTTCTGGACCGTCGTCGTGGGGCACGCCACCTTCTGCGTCGTCGTGGTCTACAACAACGTCCTGGCGCGGCTGCGCCGCACGGCGCCGACCCAGGCGGAGGCGTCGATGGATCTGGGCGCGTCGCCGCTGCAGACCTTCCGCCTCGTCGTCCTGCCGCAGCTCGGCCCGGCGCTCCTGGCGGGCGGGATGCTCGCCTTCGCCCTGTCGTTCGACGAGATCATCGTCACCACCTTCACCGCGGGGCAGCAGGAGACCCTGCCGATCTGGATCTTCAACCAGCTCACCCGGCCGCGCCAGCGCCCGGTCACCAACGTCGTCGCCGTCTGGGTGATCCTGGCGACGGCGATCCCGATCCTCCTCGCCCACCAGCTGACCGGCGGCGGCGACGAGGACCGGACGCGATAGAATCGGCGCTTCACGGGGGACGGGGGAGATGGACCTGAAGCGCGAGGTCGAGCAGGCGGCGGCCCGCATCCGCGACGCGGTCCGCCTGACGCCGGTCGAAGACGCGCCGGCTCTTTCGGAAGCGGGCGGGGCGCGCGCCGTCCTGAAGCTGGAGAACCTCCAGCTGACCGGGTCGTTCAAGCTGCGCGGCGCCATGAACCGGCTGCTGTCGCTCGGTCCGGAGGAGCGGGCGCGGGGGGTGGTCACCGCCTCCTCCGGCAACCACGGCGCCGCGGTGGCCCGCGGTCTTCAGGCCCTGGGGATTCCGGGGGTGATCTTCGTCCCCGAAAACGTCTCCCCGGCCAAGATGGCGAACATCAAGGCCTATGGCGCCGAGGTCCGGACGCACGCGACCGACTCCGGCGTCACCGAGGTGCACGCCCGCCGCTTCGCCGAGGAGACCGGCCGGGTCTATGTGTCCCCCTACAACGACCCGATCGTCGTCGCGGGGCAGGGAACCATCGGTCTGGAGCTGTCACGGCAGGTGGACCGGATCGACGCGGTGGTCGTCGCCGTCGGCGGCGGCGGGCTGATCTCGGGCATCGGCGGTTATCTCAAGGCGCTCGACCCGCGGGTCGAGGTGGTCGCCTGCTCGCCGGAGAATTCCGCGGTCATGCACCACTCGGCGAAGGCGGGGCGCATCCTGGCGATGGAGTCGCAGCCGACCCTGTCGGACGGGACCGCCGGGGCGGTGGAGCCGGGGGCCATCACCCTCGACCTGTGCCGCCGGATCGTGGATCGCTGGGTGCTGGTCACCGAGGCGGAGATCGTCCGGGCGATGCGGCTGGTGATCGACCGGCACCACACGCTGATCGAAGGTGCGGCGGGGGTGGCGGTCGCGGGCTACCTCAAGGAGAAGGAGGCGTTCCGGGGGAGGAACGTCGTCATCGTCCTGTGCGGCGCGAACATCGCCCGCGACCGCCTGAAGGAAGTCCTCTAGAGAGCCGGTCCCGGAAGCTCAGTTCCCGGGCGGCTTGCCGTGCCCCTGTCCCTTGGGTTTCCCCTTGTCGGGTCCGCCGTGCGCGCGCTCCGGCTTCCCCTTCCACGGGCGGCCCTTCGTGTCCGCGACCGCTGCGGAGACCTTGCGTCCCTGACCGCGGCCGCGGGCCAGCTCGAAGGCCGACAGACCGGCGTGCCGCGCCGCCGTCTGCACCTGAACCAGACCCACGATGTCGGCGTCGGAGAACCTGGCGCCCCGGGGGTTCTTTCTCCAGTAGCCCCACGCCTTGCCGTAGGGCGGCCCCGGATCCCGGTCGATCCCGGCGAACAGGATCGACGGGGCGAGATTCAGCCGCCCCAGGATGATCGACCAGCCCAGCCCTCCGGCGCGCAGATCGACGATGAACTCGACCGGCCGGCGGGAGTGGCGTGCCAGGAACAGGACGACCGGAAGATCGGTCTCGACGTAACGCAACCGCGGAAGGACCGGCTCGAGGACCGCCCGGCCGTACCCCGAGTTGCTCACGGTGAAGTTGAGGAAATACTGATCGTCGTTGCCGACGTGGCTGACGCTGAACAGGTAGTCGAACGAGCCGGCCCGCGCCGGGGGACCGGAGGCCGTCCACAGGAGCCCGGCCAGGAAGGTGATCGCCAGCGGCCGGATGAAGCGCCTCGTTTCACGGTTCATGGTGCCTCCTCTTCTGCGACAATGTCGGGTCCGCGCGCCGCGGGACCAGCAAACCCGGTGCCAGATCCGCGCGCCGCCATGACGGCGGTGAAAAGCTATGCCCTGCGGGGGCTTCGGGCAAGGGGCCGGTGCGAGGCGGCGATGCGGCGCCGGGGCGCATGTCCCCTGTGGAGGACTGGTTAGATGACCCGCCCCACCCAGCAATCACGCCGTTCGCGGCGCCGGATCCAGGTGCGCTACGGCCCCGATGCGCCCCGTTTCATCGGCTACACGAGGAACTTCTCCCGCACCGGCGTCATGATCGCCGCGATCCGCGTCTTCCCGCCCGGCACCGTCCTCGATCTCGAGATCGGGCTCCCCTCCGGCAAGGTGATGGTGAGGGGGAGGGTGGTCTGGGCGCGGCAGGGCTCGGTCCAATGGATGGCGACCGGTCGGGTCGGAATGGGGCTGCGGTTCGTCGATCCCCCCGAAGGACTCCTGGATCTGGTCCAGGGGGGAAAGACGGCGTGAGGGCGGCGGTTATCCCCGGCCCCGGGGCGGGGATCGAAATCCGGGAGATTCCCGAGCCGGCCCCGGAGGAAGGGGGCGCGGTTCTCGAGGTCGAGCTGAGCGAGGTGTGCGGCACCGACGTCGCCCTGCTGGCCGGACGTCTCGCCGGCGTCCCCTACCCGATCGTTCCCGGTCACGTCGCGGTCGGGCGGCTCCGGGAGATCCGGGGGGTGGTGCGCGACGTCGAGGGGCGCCCGTTCGCCGACGGGGATCGGGTCACCTTCCTCGACGTCCACCGGACCTGCAATGCCTGCTGGCACTGCCTGGTCGCGAAGGCGACCACCCGCTGTCCCGAGCGCCGGGTGTACGGGATCACCTACGGGCTCGCCGACGGCCCCAGCGGCGGCTGGGCCCGGACCCTGCTTCTCAAACCCGGCACCCGGTTGATCCGTCTCGACGGCGCCGCGCCGGAGCTGTTCATGGCCGGCGGCTGCAGCCTGCCGACGGCGCTGCACGCGCTGGAGCGCGGCCGGCCGGCGCCGGGGGACACGGTCCTGGTCCTCGGGAGCGGTCCGGTCGGTCTGTCCATCGTGGCGCTGGCGAGGCTTTTGGGGGCGGGCCGGGTCCTGTGCGTGGGAGCGCCCGCGGAGCGGCTGGCGGCGGCGCGCGCCATGGGGGCCGACGACGTCCTCGACTTCCGCGAGCATGACGCCGCGGCGCGTCACGCGTGGGTCGCCGCCCGCACCGGGGGGCGCGGCGCCGATCTGAGCCTCGAGGCGGCGGGGGACCCGGCGGCGGTGGTGGAGGCGATGCGCCTGACGCGCGACGCGGGGCGGGTCGTCGTGGTCGGGCAGTATGCCGATCACGGCGAGGTCGCATTCAATCCGCACGCCGATCTGAACCGCAGGCACCTCGAGGTGCTGGGTTGCTGGGGGTCCGACTACGCGCACTTCCACCGGGCGGCCGTCATCCTCTCCGATCCGGAGAGGGCGCGTCCCTGGGCCGCCCTGCCGTGCCGCCGCTACCCGCTCGAAGAGGCCGGCCGGGCGCTCGCCGACGTCGCTTCGCTCGCGGTCGTCAAGGCGCTCATTGATCCACGGGGCCGAGCGGATCGCCGGGAGAGGGATCCCGGCGTTCGTAGACCGTGAGCCGGTAATCCCCCGGCGGCGTCCAGTTGAAGCGGTGATTCCGCTCGAACACCGGCCGGTAACGCCTCCGGAACTCCGGATCGGCCGCGATCCGATCGTCGATGGCGAAGCCGTTCACCAGGACGATGTAACGGGGTCGCCGGCCCAGGACGCCGGCGGCCGGATACTCCTTTTCCAGGAAGCCGCCGGGTGCCCGGGCGACGCCCGGTTCGGTCAGCCCCGAGATGTCGAAAATCGGCAGACCGGTGGCGTAACCGATCCTCCCGATGTCCATCAGGGCCACCCGATCGCCCGGTGCGGCGCCCGCCGCGAGGAAACGGGCCACCTCGTCGTGCGCCAGGCGGTATCCCGCGGCATTGATTTTCAATCCGTTCGCGCCGTCCCTCGCCCGGACGCCGGCGGTGATGAAGCTGGCGAGAAGCAGCAGCCCCGCGGCCGCGGCCGGCGCGCGCAGTCGCGGCGCGCGGTCCATCATCCTCCCCGCGGCGCCGGCGAGAACGCAGAACAGGAACGGGAGCGCCGGGACCAGGAAGCGGTGAAGGATCATCCAGTCGCCCCCCTCGAGAACGACCGCCAGAAGGATCGACGCCGTCATGAGGGCCGCCGGCCGCGGCCGCTCCCGCGGCAGGGCCCAGGCGAGAAGCGCCACGATCAGCAGGGCGCCCGCCGCCGCCGCGGGGCGGCCGGTCGCGCCAAAGCCGGGTGCGAGCCCGGCCGCGAACTCCATGACGTAGCGGGCCCCTTCCTGGATCGTCGTCACCGGCCCGGCCCCCGTCTTGGCGTGCCAGGTGTTGGGGAGCCAGGCGCCGAAGTACAGGAAACGGAACAGGAGGAAGGGGAGGAAGAAGGCGAGGACCACGCCGCCCCACGCCAGGAGATCCCGGATCCGCGTCGCGGGGGAGAGACCGCCGGCCCTGCCGCGCAGCCATCGGTCGCACGCCAGCGCCGCGGCCGGGAACGGCGCCTCGGGGCGGAGCAGGGTCGCCAGCCCCATCCAGACGGCGGAACGGAACCCTTTGCCGCCGGTCCCGCCGGGATGATCGCGCAGCGCCAGCACCAGCAGCAGGGCATACGGAACGGTCTCCAGGGCCCCCGCGCTCCAGGCGGCGAAGGCGGGGTGGGCGGCCAGCAGGAGGGCGGCCGCGAGATCCCGCGGCGCCGGAGAGGCCCGCCCGTCGAGCCGCGCCGACAGACCCGGCACCAGGACGAGCGTCGCGAGCCCGGTCAGAAGGGTCAGGACCGGCGCGACGAGCGGGAGCGGCAGCCCCGCCGCGGCGAACGGCGTCAGGAAAAGCGTCCAGAGGAAACAGGAAACCCCCTCGACCCGTTCACCGGGGTTGAAGACGAACCCCATCCCCCGCGCCAGGTTCCCGGCGTAGCGATAAACGATGAAGGCATCGTCCACCTGATAGACCGCGAACCAGGCGAACCA
>JBOGOE010000395.1:0-14436 GCA_050747445.1 Candidatus Polarisedimenticolia bacterium
TGGTCGGCGCCATCGGCATCCTGACCATGATGTGGATCTCGGTCAACGAGAGCACCGCCGAGATCGGCCTGCTGCGCGCGCTCGGCGCGCGCCGCCGGCAGGTCCTGGCGTTCTTCCTGCTGCAGGCGGCCCTTCTGGCGACCGCGGGCGGCGCCGCCGGGGTCGCCACCGGCATCGGCATCGCCCGCCTCCTGCAGGCGGTGATGCCGCGCCTGCCGGTGCGGACGCCGCCGGAGTATGTCGCCGCCGCCCTCGGGCTGTCGTTCGTCGTGGGTCTCCTGAGCGGCGTCCTCCCGGCGCGCCGCGCCGCGCGTCTCGACCCGATCGAGGCGCTGCGGGCGGAGTAGGAGGACGGCGGGACCCCGGGGGACCGGGCCGCGGTCCCGCCGCGCCCGGGCGCCGGCTCAGCGGGCGTCGTGGAAGATCAGACCGAGCGTGTACCGGGTCCCCGCGGTGACGGTGCTGACGCCGTGGCGCATGATGGCGCGTTGCACGCCGCGCGCGCCGCGCACCGGACGCTCGCGCGCCGGGAAGAGGATCATCGTCCCCCGATCGAGCGCGATCGCCGAGCCCCGCGATTGCATCCGCGCGCGCTGCTCGACCAGCAGGAACTCCCCCCCATGGTAATCGGCGCCGGGTCGGGCGAGGGCGATGGTCGCCTGGATCGGAAAGGCGACCGCGCCATAGAGGTCCTGGTGCAGCCGGTTGTAGCCGCCGGCCTCGTAATGCAGCAGGAGCGGCGTCGGCCTGGTCTGGCCGTGACGCCGGCAGAGGGCGCGCAGACCGGCGAGCGCCGGCGGGAAGCGGCGGGGCGCCCGGAGCGCCTCCATCCAGCCGTTGGCGATCCGGGCAAGGGGAGGATAGAGGGCCGCCTGCAGCCGGCGGACGAGGGGCGGCAGCGGGCGGGCGAAGTACTTGTAGTCGCCCACTCCCAAGCGGCGCGGCTCCATGTCGACGCGGCCGCGGAAGCGATGGTCCTCGGCATAGAGACCGGCGATCGCGGCGCACTCCGCCGGCCGCAGCAGGGCGGGGACCAGGGCGCAGCCGTCGCGATCGAGCGCCGCGGCGACCGCCGTCCAGTCGATCCCGGCGAGGCGCCGTTCGAGGTCCCCGGTCGCGGCGCGGCTCACCGGCCCTTTCCCCCGAAGCTCACGCTCCAGGCCGCGCCGAAGTCCCGCGTGTCGACGTACAGGAGCGACAGGGCGTGGCGTCCACGGGTGACGGTCAGCATCGGGTGCAGGTTCACGCCGTCGTGGATCAGCAGCAGCGTGCACCATTCGCGGAATCCGACGCTCAGCCCGCCGATGGCGCGCAGGCGGTCTTCATAGGTCCCGTAGGCGGCGCCGGCGTACGGGGCGATCGGCAGACCGGTCTCCCGTTTGAGGTTCTTGCTCATGGTCACGTAGTACGACTGTCCCGAGGGGGTGCCGATCCGGTCGCTGCTGGTGCCGGCGATCACCGCCGGGCGCCGCTCCGTCTCCTCGACCGCCAGCCAGTTCATGAGCGGGCTGGTCTTGTCGGCGCGCGGGTTGTACTCGATCCCCGCGGTCATCCGCGGCAGGAAACGATAGGTGAGGGTGGTCCGGAATCCGGCGCGCGGGATCTGGTCGTCGATCGCCCGGGCGCTCCAGGTCCAGCGATCCTCGGGTTCCCCGGCGGTCCCCCGGACCGCCCGCCCCTCGCCGGGTCAAAGCGGTCAGGAAGGGACGAGGGACGCCCCCTCGATGCCGACGCCGCCGTGGGCGTGCTCTTCCTCCCCACCGTGATCGTGACCGTGATCGTGCCCCTCCGCCGCCGCGCCCGGCTCCGCTTCCGGGCCGCCCGCGGATGACGGCGCGACGACGAGCGCGTGTCCCGGCGCCGGTGCGGTGCGATCCCCCAGGAGCCATTCCACCCGGGACTCGATGACCGCTTCATCGAACGGTCCGATGAAGCGGGCCGCGATCCGGCCGTCGCGGTCGATGAGGGCGGTCGCCGGAAGCGCCTCCCCCAGCCCGAGCCGTTCCATGTCGCGCGTCGTGGCGCCGGTCCAGATCGGGAAGCCGGGCCGGTGACGCCGGACGAACCGCCGGACCCGGTCCATCCGGTCCGGCGGGTCGGCGGAGGCGCCGATCACCGTCAGGCCGAGACCGCCGTATCGCGCCTGCAGGTCGGAGAGGACCGGCATCTCCCGGAGGCAGGGGACGCACCAGGTGGCCCAGAAGTTCAGCACGATGACCCGGCCGCGATGATCCGCGAGAGTCGCGGGACCGCCATCGAGGACGGCGAGCTCGACACGCGCGAGCTCATCGGCGGCGGGTGCCCCGGAGCCCGCGCCGCCCGCCGCGGCTCCCGTCCACAGGAAGACCGGCAGCGCCACCGCGGCCGCCCACCGACGGGCGCTCCGTTGCCCCGGCCGCCCGTGCGTCCCGTTCCGGTGCGCCGTCGTTTTCAGGTTGTCCATCCGTTCCATCCGCGGTATATGGAAGTCACGCCCGTCCAAGGTCCGCGCCCCGGAATGCGTCTCGCCGCAGGGAGGATTCCATGAAGACGACACGGATGTCCACCCCGGCCGCCGGGCTCCCGGCGGGTTGGGCTTGGGGCAGGAATCACCGCCGGACGGCGACGATCTCGAGCACGGCCGGCGTGATCATCAGCGTGTGCGGCTCGGCTTCGCGTGCCGCGAACGCCTGCCGGATGGCGGCGGCCCGATCCTCCCCGAGACGGCCGAGGTCGACCAGCCGGCGCAGCCCGACCTCGAGGAACGTCTTCGGCCATTGCCAGATCCGGCTCGATGCCGGGACCACGTCGACGAGCGGCCGCAGGCTCCGGACCTCGAACCCCAGCTCCTCCAGCCAGCGGGGCAGGTCGAGCCCGACGTCCGGCTCGCCGCCGTCGGCACGCCAGCTCTCCATCACCACGGCGACGAACTCCTCGATCTCGGTGCAGCGCGGAGCGAGCCGCCAGGTCGAATAGGCGAAGTACTCGTGCAGGACGAGCGCGCCACCCGGCCTCAGCGCCGCGGCCAGGCGGGCCGCCAGATCGCGCGGCCGCTTGAGGAAGGCGAAGACCCACCGGGCCCAGGCGCCGTCCGCCCCCGCGGCCGGCAGCCGCGCCTCGGCCGGCCACGCGTCGTCGAGGTCCGCCTCGAGCGTCGTGATATTGCGATGCCCGCGCCGGCGCCCCTCCGTCTCCAGGGCGTTCAGGAACCGTCGCGAGCGATCGATGGCGACGACCCGGCCCGCGGGGCCGGCGATCTCCGCCAGATCGAAGGTGGCGTGACCGGGGCCGCACCCGACGTCGAGCAGCGTCTGCCCGGCCGTGAACTCCCCTCGCCGCCAGGCTTCGACCGCCCGCGACCGCCAGACGCGGTGCTGCAGGCCAAGACGTGCGATCTCTTCGTCGTGGGTTCCGAGCAGGTAATCGCGCTCGCCGCTCATGCGCCTGCGGAGGGGGGCGCGCCGGCGGCCCCGGCCGGGCGGCAGGAGCGGCACGGACGGTAGCCGACCGACAGGGCGTCGTCCAGCGAGGCGAACAGGACCCGGCTGGAGGGGAGCATCCGCTCTCCGGAGCGGCAGCCGGTACGGCAGACGATGCGGGTCGAGTCGCATCCCTCCAGAGGCGGGGTCCGCATTTCGAGATCGAGGAGCCGCTCCTTCAGCGGCAGCCCGAGCCCGTACCCGCCGAGACTGCCGTCGGAGCGCAGCACCCGGTGACAGGGGACGATGAACGGCACCGGGTTGCGCCCCAGCGCGGTGCCGACCGCACGCATCGCCTTCGGCTTCCCGATGGTCCGGGCGACCCAGGCGTAGGAACGGAACCCGCCGAACGGGATGCGCACCGCGGCGTCAAGCACCCGGAGCTGGAAGGGGGGCGCGGCCCGGAGATCGACCGGCACGGAGAAAAACGCGCGCCGCCCCTCCCAGTACTCCCGGAGCTCGGACCGGGCCTGCGCGGCGAAGCGGCGCGCCGCAATCCCGGCCGGATGGGCCGCGCCGCCTCCCAAACGGACCTCGCTCACCCCGGCCGCCGTCGCCTCGACCGCCAGACGGGCGAGGAGGTCCCGCACCGTCTCCGGGTCGAGCGGCTCCCCGGCCCCGTCGCCGGCCCTCAGGCCCGCCAGGATCCGCTGCTGAAAGCCTTCGGGCTCCGGCTCCGGCCGGAAGTGGTCGCGCAGGATCGCATCGATTCGACTCATCTCGCTCCGTCCTTTCCGCCCGCGCCGCGCTCCCCTTCGAGGGCGGCGCGCAGGATCGACTTGCCGCGGGCGATCTGGCTCTTCACCGTATTCACCTTGATGCCGCGCACCCGCGCCATCTCGCGGTAGGAGAGCCCCTCCGCGTAGCACAGGATCAATAGGATGCGTGCCTCGCGGGGCACCTTCCGGAGCGCCCGCCGGACATCGAGCCGCAGACCGAAGGAGGCGCCGTCACCGGCGCCCGCAGTGGCCGGCGCCGTCTCACCGGCGACCTCCCGGCGGGCGCCGCGCCGCCGCAGCTCGTCGACGCACTGATTGGTCGTGATCCGATAGAGCCAGGTGGAGACCGCCCACTCGGGGCGATAGGAGGGGGCGCTCCGGAAAACCTGAAGGAGAGCCCGCTGCACGGCGTCCTCGGCGTCGGCGCGCGACCCCAGGATCCGATGCGCCGCCGCGAACAGCCGGCCGGACCAGCGTCGCACCAGCGTGCCGAAGGCGCCTTCGTCGCCGCCGGCCACCGCCGCTATCAGCGTGCGATCGTCGGGTCCGGCCGGGACCCCGGCCACGTCCGCCGCCTGCGTCTGCGTCGTCATCGATCCGGGTCTACGGACCCGGCGGGCGGGAAGGGTGGAGGGAATGTTCGGCGGCGGCGTCGAGGGCCTCCTTCAGGTCGCGCAGGATGTCGCGCCAGTCCTCGACCCCCACGGAGATCCGGACGAGCGAGTCGGAAATCCCCGCGGCATCGAGATCGGCCTCCGAGAGCTCGGAGTGGGTCGTGGTGCGCGGATGGCAGGCGAGGGTCTCGACGCCTCCCAGGCTCACGGCGTTGCGCGCGATGCGCAGCCCCCTGAGGAAGGCGAAGGCGGCGGGGCGCCCGCCGGCCAGGTCGAGTGTGATGAGACCGCCCGGAAAGTCGCACTGCGCGTCGCGGATCCGCATCTGCCCGGGGTCGGTGAACAGGGAAGGGTAGATGACCCGCCGAAGCGCCGGGTGCCCCGCCAGGGCCTCGGCGATCCGCTGCGCGTTCTTGCTCTGCCGGTTCATCCGCAGCGTGACCGTCGGCAGCCGGCCATCCAGGAGCCAGCATTCGTCGGCCTGCAGGATGTTCCCGAGGATCGCCCGGGTGCCCCGGAGGATGGCGATCAGGTCCGGGTCCCGGGCCAGGATCACGCCGCCGAGCATGTCGCTGAAACCGGCGAGGTACTTGGTGGCCGAATAGACGACCAGATCGGCCCCCAGCGCCAGCGGGTGCTGGAAGGCGGGCCCCAGGAAGGTGTTGTCCACCACCACCAGCGGTCCCTGCGGATGGCGCCGCGCCGCCTCGACCGCGCCCCGGATGTCGGTCATCCGCAGCGTCGGGTTGGCCGGTGTCTCCAGGAACACCAGCCGCAGATCCCGGGCGCCATGGATCGCCCGCTCCAGGGCGGCCCCGTCGCCGGCCGGCACGCCGATCGACTTGAATCCGAGCACCTCGAGGAGGCTGTGGATCAGGTGGTGCGTCCCGCCGTACACCGGCGTGGTGTAGACGAACGACTCGCCGGGAGCGCAGAAGGAAAGGAGCATCGTGGAAATCGCCGCCATCCCCGAGTTGAACACCGCCGCGGCCGCGGCCCCTCTTTCCAGCGGCACGATCTGGTCTTCCAGGATCTCGGCGTTCGGATGGTTCAGCCGGGCGTAGATCAGATCGACGTTCTCGCCCGGCTCCGGCGTCGCCTTGCCGAGGGCCACCTCGAAGGCCCGCTGCGCCGACTCCGGCGTCCGGAATACGTAGGTGGAGGAGCGGAACACCGCCGGCCGCGCCGACCCGAGCGACAGTTGCGGGTCGAAGCCGCGCGTCAGTACCGCGGTCGATGGTCGGACGACGTACGGGGGCTCGGGCTTCCGGGGCATGGGGGAGGTCTCCGGAGGGGATTATAGGCGGGGGCGGCCTTGCGCTTAAGGTCGCCGGTCGTCCAGACCCGGTCCGGGGTCGATCGGCACGCGGACGAGGGTTGACATGCTGACCTGGTTGCCCGAGGCGTCCGCCGCCCGGTACGCGACCTCGTAGGTTCGACCCGACCCGGACGCGGAGCGCTCGGCCCGCAGCTGGATCCGGGTGTCGAGCGTGCCGGTGTCGGCGTCGGCGATGTCCCCCGTGGTCCGGCCGTCTCCGTCTCCCGACCCGTCGTCCGGCTCGCTGCTCGCCACGGCGAGCAGGATGGCGCCGGGAGCCGCGTCGCAGACGTCCCGGACCTGGACCAAGACCTCCACCGGGACCAGGCGATGGTTCGGCGGCCACAGCACCGGGGGATCCGTCACGACCGCCAGCTCCGGTGGAAGCGTGTCGCGCACCGTGATCACGACGCGGGCGATGTCCGCGATCCCCGCGACGTTCGTGACGCGCAGCAGGATCTCATGCTCGCCCAGGGGGAGGACGGTCGAGATGATGCCGTCGCTTCCCAGGAGTCGCTCGGCGGGACCACCGAGGTCTTCGAACCACTCGAAGGACAATTCCCCCTGGCCCGGCTCCGGAGCACCGGAGCCGGTTCCGTCCAGCGTCACCGGGCCCCCCTCGGGCCGGTCGCATTCGACCGTGCCGCCGCCCTGGATGACCGCGCGCGGGGCGCCGGAGTGGATCACCAGACGGCTCTCTCCCTGATAGAGAAGGGTGGTCTCCACCGTCACCGGAACGGAGCTCCCATCCGTGACGGTGATCAGAAAACGATAGCGCGTCCCCGCCGCCAGCCCCTCCAGGTCGCTCCGGGCGGGCAGTCCGCCCGCGAAGGAAATCCGGAGCGCCGGCGTCGACTCCACAGTCGCCAGCCGGACCGTCCGGTCGTCGGCGGCAAGGACGGTCAGATCCACGAGACTCATGGGGTCGACCCCGCCCGGAGCGAGCGGATCGGACCGGCCGACGCAGATTTCCTGCGGGGGCGTGGACAGCGTAAGAGTCGGCTGGAACCCGGGTCCGGGAATCGCCCCGCAGCGTCCCGGCGCGATCAGGAAATCCAGAACGCCATCGAGACATCCGACGGCGCCGTCGAGGTCGGTGAGGAACCGTTCCCCCGTGGGATTGGTGCCATAGACGATCCCTTCCCCGGGGCGGCCGGTGGGATAGACGTCGGAGCCGCAGAAGCTGTCCGGGTCGCCCAGGTCGATGCCCCGCAGGACGTGCTCCTCGATCGCGATGAAGTCGATGGTCCCGCCGAGCGGATCGCCGTCGGGATCGGACGCCCGGGCGGTGACTTCGAGAGTCTCTCCGCCATCCTCGCGGACCTCGGAAAGGATCAGCACCGGCTGGCA
The DNA here is from genome assembly GCA_050747445.1 of Candidatus Polarisedimenticolia bacterium. Classification (GTDB taxonomy): domain Bacteria; phylum Acidobacteriota; class Polarisedimenticolia; order Gp22-AA2; family Gp22-AA2; genus JBOGOE01. Next base: position 7,460 of record JBOGOE010000395.1, read on the forward strand.
GGCGTCCCCCGAGCCGTCCCCGTTCCCGTCCTCCTGGAGGATGTTGAATGTCGTCGGGCAGTTGTCGGCATCGCCGCACCGGCCGTCGCCGTCGGCGTCGTCGTGCGGATCGCCTGGGCAGACGTCGCAATCGTCCGCGGTCCCATCGAGATCGGTGTCCGGCCCGCCGCCACCAAGGATTTCCGGGAGCGGCCGGCCCGCGACGTAGGCCGCCGGACAGTCGTCGTCGGCGTTGGGGATGCCGTCGCCATCCCGGTCGTCGTCGCACGTGTCGCCGGCACGGTCACGATCCAGGTCGCGTTGCGTCGGGTCGGGGTCGGAGGGGCAATTGTCGCACGCGTCCCCGGTCCCGTCGCGGTCCTCATCGGCCTGGCCGGGGTCGGGCGTCAGCGGGCACAGGTCCATCCGGTCGCGCACGCCATCCCCGTCGCTGTCCTCGGGGAGGTGGAGCTCGGCCGTGACCGCTTCCTGCAACCCCGGCGCGCCCGCGATGCCGCGCACCACGAGCCGATCGCGCGCCGTGTCGTAGGCGGCCGATCCGTGCGTCAGCGGCGGCACCGTCGGCCGGGTCGGCAGATAGGACCAGTCGATTCCGTGATACAGGCGCGTCGCCGCCGACAGGAAACTGTGGATGGATTCCGGCTGGTCGGGCGATGGCAGGAACGACGCCGTGGAGATTCCGCCGAACAGCATCATCCTCCGGCGGACGTTGTCCCACGCCATCGTCCCGCCCATGTGGGGAGTCAGGTCGCCACGCGTGTCCCCCGGCTGCCAGAAGGTACCGTCGAACTCCCAGGTATCGTTGAGCGGTCGAACCGCGGCGTCGGGGTGGATCGACGACGCGATCCCGCCCGCAAGCACCACGACTTCGCGCCGGGGGTCGTAGGTCATCACCGCGAACGAGCGGGGGGAGGGGGAGCGTGGGCTGGGAGCGACCTTCCAGGTGAGCCCGTCGAAGATCCAGGTCTGCCCCGTCCCGAGGAACAGGACCAGGACACGCCGCGCCTCGTGCCAGGCGATGGCGCACTCCGAGGGCTCCGCAGGCGGCGGCGCGACGACCGTCTCGATCCGGCTCCAGATTCCCTCGCGGTACTGCCACAGGTCGTTGAGGGGAGCGAAAGCGGCGCCGGCCCCTCCATAGAGGAGGATGCGTGCGCCCGTCGCGTCGTACACCATCCGGTGTCCCGAACGGGCGGAGGGTGCCGCGGAGGTCGCGATCCTCGACCAGGTGGTCCCGTCGTACTCCCAGGTCGCCGTGTCGGACAATCCACCGACCAGAACGATCCTTCCGCGCGCGGCGTCGTAGGCCATGGCCGCCCCCGGGACCGGACCCGGGTCCCCGTCATCGTCCGGCCGGGTGTTCCAGGCGCCGGTGGGCTCCACGGCAGGACCCATCGCGGGATCGCAGGCGTCTCCGATCCCGTCAAGGTTCGAATCCGGCGGAAGGCCGGGGTCCGGGGTACGAACCTCGGGGCAGGTATCGAAAGGGAGTGACAGGCGATCGCCGTCGGCGTCGAGAATGTCGGGAGCGAGCTGGGCCGGAAGCGCGGCCGGAGGGAACAGGAACGGCTCGGTCGGCACGCCGAAGGGGAACAGTCGCAACGCGCGGTGGCGCGGAAACGGCACGTTGACAATCGACGACACGATGGTCAAGAAACGGCCTTCGGGCGGGACCGGGGCGACCGGGAGACCGATCGGATCGTCGGTCTCCACGAACACCTCCCCGTAATCGATCGGTCCGGGCGCCTGGAGCCCCGCCTGGTACCCGGGGACGATCCTCCGGGTCCCGCCGGCATCATCGATCCCCTCAATGGCCGGCGGCTCGATAAACACCCTGTAGCCGAAGCGCGGCATTTCCTGGACCCGGACCGCGGAGACGCGCGGAATCAGCCGCTCGAGCGGCACAGCATCGATGACCCGAAACGTTCGCCCGTCCTGCAGGACGATGGTCCGCAGCGGCACGTCGATCGCATCGAAATCGTAGGCGCCGCCGCTCCAGGAGACCGAGGCGGCCACGAAACTTCCCTGGGCAGGCTGCAGCGCGCCGTACGGGTACAACGGTGAGATCTGACTTCGCGTCCCATCCGGCAGTATGTGAAAGATCTGGTCGTCCGGTTGGACCACCGGGCGGTCGTTGAGGAACCGATCGTTGTTGCGATCCTCGACGTACTGCCCCCGGCCGTCCCAGACACCGTTCCCGTTGGTGTCTTCGGTCAGCGGGTCGAAGACCCCGTCCTTGTTCCTGTCCTCGTTGATGTTGTCCCAGTTGCCGTCGTTGGGACCCGCGACCTCCCCCGGGTCGAACCGGCCGTTGCTGTTGAAATCCTCGTTGATGACGTCGATGAAGCCGTCGCAATCGACGTCCTCCCGCGTCGATCCCTCGCAGCCGGAGAAGGAGCCGAAGGGAGTGGCGACGAGCGCGGGAGTGAGCCGCCCGTCCCCGTCACGATCCTCACCAGGATCGAGGGTACCGTCCCTGTCCCGGTCCTCGAAGACGTCCCACCGGCCGTCATCGTCGAGATCCTCCCGGTCCTGGCGGAGGATCAGAGCGAGCGGCGGGTAGGGAGTCGCGGCGGTCGCCGGACAGCCCAGCGAGCGGGGATCGCCCCAGCCGCCGGGTCCGCCGCCCGGCACCTCCAGGCGGTATTCGATGCTGCCGTCGCCGTCGAGATCCCCCAGCGGCAGAAACCACGCCGCCGGCGACAGGTCGCCGCTGTTGTTCTCCAGACCGGAGCCGACGAGAAAGAAGCCGCCGACGGCCGGCGGCCGATCCCGGAAGCTGAACACCACCGGGTCGCCCGGCTCGCCGGTGCCGCCGGTGATCGGGACCTGCAGGTCCGGGGGGCATCCGGCCAGGGCTGGATTCCCGGCACCGATCCCGGCTGCGAAAGTCCCGGCCGCGATGACCCCGATTCCCAGGCCGGCGGCGGTTCGCATGCGGTTGACTCCGGAGAAGGAGTTATTTGTGAACGGACAACTGTCCACAAGACTACCTCCGAATGCCCTGCTGTCAACCGGATTCTTCCTGCAAACGGGCGCCGCGCGGGGGGCCGGGGCCCGGCGTCAGGCGCGCGGTTCGGAGCGGGGGGCGGCCCGACCGGCCGCGGTCTCGAGGATCGCCGGGTCGCCCACCTTCAGGAGCAACAGCGTCGCGTCGTCGGCGGCTTCGGCTCCGCCCCGATGCTCCTGGTAGGCGCGCTCGACCCGGGCGAGGAGCGTGGCGGGGTCGCCGGTGTCGCCACCGCCGGCGTCGAGGATCGACTCGAGACGCGCCAGACCGAAGTCGGCGCCGGAGGGGTCCTCGGCGTCCACCAGGCCGTCGGTGTAGAGGAACAGGCGGTCGCCCGGCTCGATCGGGACCCGGCGCTCGGCGTAGCCGCCGCCGGTGAGAAGACCGATCGGGCGGCCGGTCGGATCGAGCCGCTCCAGCCGGCCGTCGCGGCGCAGCAGGAACGGGCTCTCGTGGCCGGCATTGACGTAGCGCAACTCGCGGCGCAGCGGGTCGAGGACGCCGAGGAACAGGGTCAGGTAGACCTCGGAGGGGGTGCTGGCGTCGATGGAGCGATCGAGGTCGGCGGCGAAGCGGGCGAGGTCCGGCTCCAGCGGCAGGCGCGCCGCCAGGGTCGCCTGCAGGTTGGCCATCAGGAGAGCCGCCGGCACCCCTTTGCCGGAGACGTCCCCCATCAGGAGGGCGACCTCGCCATCCGGCAGGGCGAAGTAGTTGAAGAAGTCGCCCCCAAGCTCGCGGGCCGGGATCGACAGCCCCTGGACCTCGGCGAAGGGGTGGGAGAGGGGCCCCTTCGGCAGCAGCTCGCTCTGGATGCGGCGGCACATCTCCAGCTCCTTGCGCAGCCGCTCCTGCTCCACCAGGCGCTGCTGCTGGGCGCCCAGCTCGCGGGCCATCCGGTTGAACGCCACGGCGAGCTGCCCCAGCTCGTCGCGGGAGCGGACCGGGACCTGCGTGTCGAGATCACCGGCCGCCAGCCGCCCCGCGGCCCGCGTCAGACCGGCGAGGTTCCGGGTCATGCGCCGGGAGATCGGCAGGACGCCGAGTAGCGCCAGACCGGCCAGTCCCAGACCGGCGGCGAGGTTGCGGGCGGAGGCGCGGCGGATTTCCCGGAGCGAATCGCCGACCGGCCGGGCGATGCCGAAGACCAGACCCGAGGCGGCGTCCTCGTGGGTGACCACGACCCACTGGTCGTCGCCGGAGCCGACCGCGGCCGACTCGCCGCCGGGCGTGGCCGTCGCCGGGCCGCCCGCGTCGGCCGACTCCGTTCCGCCCGCCGCCTCCCTGTTCAGGGACGCCGCCGCGTCGTCCTCGAGTTCGGCGCGCGTCACCGGAGCCGCGTGCCCCGAGCGCGCCAGCCGGGCGACCTTCTGGAGCCGCGGGAGATCGGCGGGGTCGAGCGTGAAGAGGTTCCCTTGCGCGTCGGTAACGAACGGCACTTCCCCCATCTCGCGGCGGGTCTGGGACAGCACTTCCTTCAACAGCCGCCCGGTGCTGACGCGGGCCTTCAGGCGGCCGACCGGCTTTCCATCGCGCTGCAGCTCGCAGGCGAACTCCTTCTTGAGGCTGAGGGAGGGAAGCGGGGGATCCGGCGCCACCGGCGGCGCCGCGGCGGTCTCCGTGTCCTCCGGCGTCCGGGGGCGCGCGGCCTCCTTGAGCTCCTCCTCGATCAGACGGGCGATCCCGGCGGCGGCCGCGCCGACTTCCTTCTCGATCTCCTCCCTGACGCGGCCCGCTTCCCGGCCCAGTCGCGCCAGGTCCTTCTCCGGAATCAGCGTGAGGACCGGCTTGATGATGGCGGCGACGTCGGGGTGCGCGCCGGCCTGGGGCCGGAAACGGGGCAGGTGGATGACCACGGACGGAACGGGTGGGGCCCCTGGCGCCGGGACGCGCCCCCCCGCGCGGGCTCGCCCGGGGGCCGGATCGAACTGGAACGACTCGAAGTAGTCGGCGGCATCGCCCAGGGTCGCGAGCAGCCGCGCCGCCAGCGCCGGGTCCGGCTTCATGCCGGGGGCGAGGCGGGCCTCCGCCGACTCGGGGAACGGGATCCGCTCCAGCAGGTCGAGCTGCCGGTCGAGACGGGCGGTGACGGCGGTCATCCGCTCCTCCATCTCCCGGGCCAATCGCGATGCCTCGATCTGTGCGGTCCGCTGCAGGGCGCGCGAGGAGGAGTGATAGGCGTAGAGCGTGATGGCGCCGAGCGGCAGGACGGCCAGCAGCAGGAACGCCGCCATCCACTGGGTCCGGAGTCGCATAAGGTCCATCAGGATACCACCCGGAGCCGCCGGCGCGGCGGGTTCAGCGGGCGCGCCGGCGCGCCTCCCCGGGGGGCCTTGCGCATCCAGTCAGGTCGTGAATGATCATCAGTCACCACGTGAACAGGAGGACGCATCATGCGCACGGGAAGGATGCTGGCGGCGGCCGCCATCTGGCTGGCGATCGGATCGGCGGCGTGGGCGGGGGTGGCGACGAAGGAATTCGATTACGCGGAGGGGGACACGGTCCTGCAGGGGTTCCTGGCGTGGGACGACGCGGCGAAGGGGAAGCGCCCCGGGGTGATCGTCGTCCACGAATGGTGGGGCCACAACGAGCACGCCCGGAACCAGGCCAGGAGGCTGGCGAAGGCGGGCTACGTCGCCCTGGCGCTGGACCTGTATGGCAAGGGGAAGGTGGCGACGCACCCCGCGGACGCCGAGGCTTTCATGAAAGAAGCGACGCAGGACCCCGCGCGGGTGACCGCCCGGTTCAACGCGGCGCTCGACCGGCTCCGGAAGGAGCCGCACGTCGACCCGGAGAAGATCGCCGCCATCGGCTACTGCTTCGGCGGCGCCGTGGCGCTGGGTATGGCGCGCGCCGGCGCCGATCTGGACGCCGTCGCCAGCTTTCACGGCGCTCTCGCCACCGCCACTCCCGCCGCGAAGGGGCAGGTCAAGGCGCGTATCCTGGTGATGACCGGCGCCGCCGACCCGATGGTCCCGGCCGAACAGGTGGAGGCTTTCAGGAAGGAGATGACCGACGCCGGGGCGAAATTCGAGGTGGTCAGCTATCCGGGCGTCAAGCACAGCTTCACCAACCCGCACGCGCACGAGACCGGCATGGACGCCCTGGCGTACGACGCGGGAGCCGACACGAAATCGTGGGCGAGGATGCTGGCGCTGTTCAAGGACGTCTTCCGGGAGTAGGGCCACGTGAAGCGCCGCATCAATATCGCAATCTGGGCGGGGTTCCTGGTCGTCATCCTGGCGTTCGTCGCGGAGATGACGGTCTTCGTCCGGTTTCCCGTCACGCGCGACACCCCCTGGGCGGCGCTGTCCCTGTGCGCCGCCGGTCTTCTGCTGAGCGCCCGCGGCCTCGTGCGGGCGTATCGCCAGCCCGCTCTCTACCGCGGCCGGGTCGCCGGCCCGATCCTGGCGTCCATGGCGCTCGCCCTGGTCGCGTTCTTCGGCTACGGCCTCATCGTCATGGCCCGCCAGCTCCCCGCCTCGTCCGGCGCCCCGCAGGTCGGCTGGAAGGCGCCGGACTTCACCCTGCCGGACAAGGACGGCAACCCGGTCGCGCTGGCGGAGCTTCTTGGCGCGGAGGGAACCGGCGGCGCCCTTCTCATCTTCCATCGCGGCCACTGGTGACTGATCTGCAACTCCGAGTTACGGAGTTTCCAGCGGCGGATTGAAGAGTTCGACCGGCGCGGCGTGCGCCTGGTCGCGATCCGCACCGACACGCCCGAGATCACCCGCGAGCACTGCCGCAAGCAGGGGTACACCTTCGCTTTTCTTTCCGACACCACCGGCGAAGCGCTGCGGCGTTACGACCTGGTCCACGCGGGTGCCGGACCCGAGGGGGGCGACGTGGCCCGCCCCGCCGAGTTCCTGCTCGACGCCACCGGCACCGTCCGCTGGGTCAACCTGACCGACTCCTACACGGCGCGGGCGCGGCCCGAGACGGTCCTGAAAGTCGTGGACGAGCTCGGGCT
>JBOGOE010000396.1:0-8026 GCA_050747445.1 Candidatus Polarisedimenticolia bacterium
CCGTGAAGCGGGCCGGATCGAAGTCGATGCGCCGCCCCCGGCGGCCGCCGTCCGCGCCGAGGCGGCGCCGCCGGTGCCCGCCGAGCTGGAGGAGATCTTCCAGGTCGAGGCCAGTCTCGACGTCGGCCGGATGAAGATGCAGGTGCCGATCGTCTGCCTGCAGACGTGGGAGGAGAAGGGGGCGATCCAGGCCTTGCGGCGGCTCGCCGCGGTCGTGCAGCGCGAGTTCTACACCTGGTCGGCCTCGAAGGGAGTCATGAAGGACGACGAGCAGCCGATGGGGGAGATGTACCGCGATCCGGCGCGCGCCCTCGAGTTCATCCGACGGCAGAAGGGACGCGGCCTGTATCTGCTGGCCGACTTCCGCGCCTGCCTCGAGGACCGGACCGTGGTCCGGCTGCTGCGCGAGATGGTGATGGACCTGCAGACGGCCCATACCATGCTGGTCCTGACCGCCCCGCGCCTGCCGGTGCCCCCGGAGCTGGGACCGCTGTGCGTCACCTTCGACTGGCCCCGGAGCGAAGGGCAGGACCTCAACGCCCTGTTCGACGAGGTGCGGCAGGAAGTCGCCGCCACGACGGGTCACCCGATCCGCCTCGACCCGGCGGCGCGGGAATCGCTCCTGGAGAAGGTCCGTGAAATGCCGGCCGCCCGCGCCCGCTTCGAGATCGCCCGGGCGCTGATGGCGCTCCACAAACGGGCGTCCTGAGCGCCGCCGGCGCCGTCGAGGCGCCGCCGCGCAAGCCCCCGACCAGCGAGCCCTTCTTGCGCGTCAGGTGGAAGCGGGCCAGGTGCGCCGGATCGGGCCGGCCGCCCGACCATCCCTGCCACTCGGCGCGAATTTCGTCGGCGGAGACGAACTCGAGACGGCCGGAGTGCATGTGGTCGTCCTTCCCCGGGTCGACGTTGGTCCCGCCTTCGAACTCGAACGCCAGGGTGTTGCCCTCGATGGTGCGGGCGCGCATCCGCGGCTGATTCCCGCCGGCGCAGTAGTGGGTCAGGACGAGGTCGCTCCCATCCCGGTGGTAGACCGTCACCATTTCCTCCGGCGTGCCGGCGAACAGGGTCTCGATGACCGCCGAGCCGCCGCCGGTCAGACGGTAGGTGACCGCCACATTCCCCGCATCCCGAACGCTCCGCCGGCGTCGATCCAGTCCCCGGCCAGCCCCTTCAGCCGATCGAATGCGGAGGACGCCGGCGCCGGGACGGCGGGCGGCTTCGGCGCCGTTTCGCCCGCGGCGGCCGGAAGGGCGGCGAAGACGGCGGCGAGGGCGGCGCCGCGGCAAAGCGACACGGACGAGCTGCGCGGACGGTTCATGACGGTCTCCTCCGATTGAGGTCGCGGGGTTCCATCAGAGGCCGGTTTCCGGCCAGATAGTGCTGCCAGAGCATCCGGGCGGCCACCGAACGGTAGGGGCGCCACGCCTCGGCGAGGGCCGCGACCCGCTCCGGGGAGGGCGGCCGGCGCAGGCGCTTGACGCGGCGGGCGGCCGACAGCAGGGCGAGATCGGCCGCCGGCCAGACATCGGGCCGGCGGAGGGCCATCAGGAGATAGACGTCGGCGCTCCAGGGGCCGATCCCCTTGAGCCCGACGAGGGCGGCGCGGGCCCCCTCGTCCGGGAGCGCCGCGACCCGGTCCAGGTCGAGCGCCCCGGAGACGACGGACCGGGCCAGCGCCACGATGTAGCCGCTCTTCTGCCGCGTCACCCCGAGCGAGCGCAGACGCTCCTCGCCGGCCGCGGCGCAACGCGCCGGCGTGAAGGGGTCGATGCCGGCCGCCACCCTCCGGTAGATGGCGGCTCCCGAAGCCAGCGAGACCTGCTGCTCGAGGATGATCCGGACGAGCGTGTCGAAGCCCGGCGGCCGGGCCCACAGGGGGGGCGGTCCGTGCCGCTCGAGAATTCCCGCGAGGTCGCGGTCGCGGGCCGCCAGCCGGTGCGCCGCCGCCGCGAGCTCCGGTGTGGTCAGACGCCGCGGGACGTCCCGTGCCGGTTTCACCTCCGTGCCGCCGGGTTCACGTCCCCACCGCGGGTAGCGGGGGGGGCGCCTTCACGAACGGCGCCCTGACCGACCAGGACGTAGTGGAAGTTCGACAGCAGCCTGAGATGCTGGGCGTCCTGGTCCGCGGAATCGTCCCGCATGCCGTGCGTCCCCCTGCCGGGTATCCTGAAGATTATAGCGCCGCACCCGCCCGGAAAGGACCGGCCGCCGGCGCCGCGCTCCGGTGCCGCGGCGGGACCGGTGGAACCGGGATCGGGGTTATGATCCGCGGGCACGCCAACAGAGCGCGGCCGGCGGCGGGAGAACGGCGTCTCCCTGCCGGCTGCCGCAGTCTTCGGAGAGAGAGCCATGTCGCAGCCCACCCCCAGGCCCCGAACCCCGTCCACCGCCTGCGGCCTGCCCGCCGCGCGCGCCCTCGCGGCCGTCGCCCTCGCCCTCGGCGTCGCGGCCGCCGCGGTGCCCCACGGTCTCGCAGCCCCGCCGCCCGGCCCGAAGCAGGCCGGCGCAAAGGCCACCGTGGCCGAAGCGCGCGCCTTCATCGAGGCGGTGGAGAAGCACCTGCACGAAATCGGCATCCGGGGGGCGCGGGCCGACTGGGTGCAGCTGAACTTCATCACGGTGGACACGGAGCAGATCGCCGCGGAGGCCAAGAAGGAGCTCGCCGCCGCCGTGACCGACTACGCCCTGAAATCCCGCCGCTTCGACGGGCTGGCGCTTCCCGACGACGTGGCGCGCAAGTTCAAAATCCTGAAGCAGGGGGTCGAGGCGCCGGCCCCGACCGACCCGGCGGAGCAGACCGAGCTGACCGAGCTCGGCGCCTCCATGGAGAGCATCTACGGGCGCGGCAAGTACTGCCCCGGCGCGACGGCGGGCGCGGCCGCGGGGGCCGCGGCCGGTGGCGGCGCGAACGACGGCTGTCTCGACATCCTGGGGATCACGCGCACCATGGCCGAGAGCCGCGACCCGCAGCGGCTCCTCGAGGTCTGGCGCGGCTGGCACACCATTTCGCCGCCGATGCGGCCGAAATACGAGCGTTTCGTGGTCCTCGCCAACAAGGGGGCGCGCGAGCTGGGCTTTCCCGACCTGGGGATGATGTGGCGATCCGACTACGACATGCCGCCCGAGGCGTTCGCCGCCGAGGTGGAGCGGTTGTGGGGCCAGGTGGCGCCGCTCTACTGGTCGCTGCACGCCTACGTCCGCGCCCGTCTCGGCGGGCAGTACGGCGCGGCGGTCGTCCCGCCGGACGGCCCGATCCCGGCGCACCTGCTGGGGAACATCTGGGCGCAGGAGTGGGCCAACCTCTACCCGATGGTCGCCCCGCCCGGGAGCGATCCCGGCTACGACCTGACGCAGATCCTGGTCGACAGCAAGGCGGACCCGGTGCGGATGGTGCGGCACGGCGAATCGTTCTTCACCTCGCTCGGCTTCGACCCGCTGCCGCCGACCTTCTGGGAGCGCTCGCTGTTCACCAAGCCGGCGGACCGCGACGTCGTCTGCCACGCCAGCGCCTGGGACATCGACGCCGAGGAAGACCTTCGCATCAAGATGTGCATCGAGGTCAACGACGAGGACTTCCGGACGGTGCATCACGAGCTGGGGCACAACTTCTACCAGCGCGCCTACCGCCGGCAGCCGCCGATGTTCCGAGGCGGCGCCAACGGGGCCTTCCACGAGGCGATCGGCGACACCATCGCGCTGTCGATCACCCCCGGCTACCTGAAGCGGATCGGATTGCTGAAGGTCGATCCCCCTCCCGGCGGCGATCGCGGCTACCTGATGAAGATGGCCCTCGACAAGGTCGCCTTCCTGCCCTTCGGGCTGCTGGTAGATCAGTGGCGCTGGAAGGTCTTCTCCGGCGAAGTGACCCCCGCGCACTACAACAGGGCCTGGTGGGACCTGCGACTCAAGTACCAGGGGGTCGCCCCCGCGGTGTCCCGCGGCGAGGCCGATTTCGATCCCGGCGCCAAGTACCACGTCCCGTCGAACGTCTCGTACACCCGCTACTTCCTCGCCCACATCCTGCAGTTCCAGTTCCACCGCGCCCTGTGCCGCGAGGCCGGCTACCAGGGCCCCCTGCACGGCTGCTCGATCTACGCCAACGAGGCCGCCGGCCGGAAGCTGCGCGCCATGCTGGAGATGGGGCAGAGCCGCCCCTGGCCGGAGGCGCTCCACGCCCTGACCGGCGAGCGCCGCATGGACGCGACGGCGATCCTGGACTACTTCGCGCCCCTCAAGACGTGGCTCGACGAGCAGAACAAGGGGCGCAAAGTCGGGGTGTAGCGGGGGTCGGGGGAGGCCGACCCTCAGGCACTCTTGGCGCGCACCACCAAGTCCACGTCATACCGGGCCCGGCCGCTCGATGTCTGCAATCGGTCGGCTCCCGCGCCTTCGACCCCGGGGAGGCCGCACCGCGGCCGCCGAGCCGGAGCCGGCCGCGCGGCGCCCGCCTTCCCCGGATCGTCGCGCGCCCGTCGCGGTTGTCACCGGTTCGTCACGCGGGCGTCACGGGATGATGGCCGGAGGCCTGGAAACTGGCGTCCCGACCGCGGTGGCGCCGGTCCGCAGGACGGCGGCGCCGTGAAACACCGGGCGCGGGGGGCCGCATATAATGCGGGACCGGGTGCCGTCCGGGGGTCGGAGAAGGGCGGGGAAGAGATGTCCCAGACCATCCTGGTGGTGGACGACGAGCGCGACATCGTCGATCTGGTCCGCTTTCACCTGGCGCAGGCCGGCTACCGGGTGGTCGCGGCGTCGGACGGGCGCCAGGCGCTCGACTTGGCGCGTCGCGAGCACCCCAACTTGATCGTGCTCGACCTGATGCTGCCGGTCCTTCCCGGCGCGGAGGTCGCGCGGCTCCTCAAGCAGGACGAGAAGACACGGGAGATTCCGATCGTCATGCTCACGGCGCGGGGCGAGGAGGTCGATCGGGTGGTCGGGTTCGAGCTGGGGGCCGACGACTACGTCGTCAAGCCGTTCTCCCCGCGCGAGCTGGTGCTGCGCATCCAGGCCCGGCTGCGGCGGGACGGGCAGGCGGAGGCGGAGGACCGGATCGCCTACGAGCCGCTGGTGATCGACGTGGCCTCCCACACGGTGCGGTTGAAAGGGCGCGAGCTCGACCTGACCATGACCGAGTTCAAGCTGCTGCACCGTCTGGCCCGGCGTCCGGGGCGCGCCTTCAGCCGCGATCAGCTGCTGAGCGAGGTCTGGGGGTACAGCGGCGACGTCGAGACGCGCACCGTGGACACCCACGTCAAGCGCCTGCGCGCCAAGCTCGGACCCGCCGGGGCCTGGATCCAGACGGTGCGGGGCGTCGGCTACCGCTTCCGTCCCGAGGGGCAGGGGATGACCGAGTGAAGGAAGGTCCCGCCTGAGAATCCAGCACCGCCTCACCCTGTCGTTCATCGTCGTCGCCGGCGTCTCCTCCCTGGTTTCCGGGTTCTTCCTCAACAACGAGATCGGCCGCCATCTCACCGATGAGATCGCCGCCCGGTTGCGCGGCCAGGCCTACCTGGCCGGGGAGCTGCTGGCGGCGCAGGGGAACCTCGCGGCCGCCGCCGACGAGCTCGCCGACGACCTGGGTCGCGATCTGCGGGCGCGGGTCACGGTGATCGACGCCGCTGGCCGGGTGCTGGGGGACACCGATCTCGACGGGGCGGCGCTCGGCGCCGCGGCGAACCAGGCGGCCCTGCCCGAGGTGGCGGGCGCACTGGCGAACGGCGAGGGGCGCGCGGTCCGCGCCGGCCCCCCTGCGGGCGCGGGGCTCCTCCACGTGGCGTTGCGCATCGATCCGCTCGATCCCGGCCGGGGGGTGGTGCGGCTGGCGGTCCCGCTGACCGCGGTGCGCGAGGCGCGCCGCAGGATCGTGACGCCGATCCTGCTGGCGGTCGGGCTGACGGTCGCCGCGGCGGCCCTGCTCGGGAGCCTGGCCGCGCGCCGCACGGCGCGCCGCCTCGAAGCGATGTCCCGCACCGCCTCCGCCCTCGCCGCCGGCCGGCTGGAGGCGCGCGCCGGCACCGAGGGGAGCGACGAGATCGCCGGGCTCGCCCGATCGATCAACCGGATGGCGGAGCAGCTCGAGGAACGGCTGGGGCTCCTGGCACGCGAGCGCAACCAGCTCCGGACCATCCTCGACGGCACCGTCGAAGGGGTGGTGCTCACCGATCGCGACGGGCGGATCGTCCTCGCCAACGACGCCTTCGTGCGGATCTTCGGAGCCCGGCGGCCCCTCGAAGGACGGCGGCCGCTGGAGGTGGCCCGGGTCCCGGCCCTGCAGGAGGCGATCGACGCGGCGCTCGCCGCCACCACGCCGGTGACGCGGGAGATCGCCCTCGGGGGAGACAAGGACAAGGTGCTGCACGCCAGCCTCGCCGCCGTGCACGAGGCGGGCGGGGGACCCGGCGGGGCCGGTGAAACGGTCGGCTCGGTCGCGGTGTTCCACGACGTCACCGAGCTGAAGCGGCTGGAGCAGGTGCGCCGCGAGTTCGTCGCCAACGTTTCGCACGAGCTGCGCACGCCGCTCACCGCCATCAAGGGATACGCCGAGACCCTGCGGGACGCGGCCCCATCCGACCCGCAGCAGGTGGCCCGCTTCGCCGACGTGATCCACCGGCACGCCGAGCGGCTGCGGGCGCTCATCGAGGAGCTCCTGGATCTCGCCGCGATTGAGCAGGGGCAGGCCCGGCTGACGCTGGCGCCGGTGCGATTGCAGGAGGTCGCGGCGCAGGCCGAGTCGGTCGTCCGCCCGTCCGCCGACCGCCGCCGCCACGCGCTGGCCGTCGCGGTGCCGTCCGACTTGCCGCCGGTCCTGGCGGACCGCGACCGGCTGGCCCAGGTCCTGATCAACCTGCTCGACAACGCCGTGAAGTTCACCCCGGACGGCGGGAAGGTCGGGCTGACGGCGAGCGCCGGTGGCGGCCGCGTCATCCTCGCCGTCAGCGACAACGGCGTCGGGATCCCACAGGACGAGATCGGCCGGATCTTCGAGCGTTTCTACCGGGTGGACCGCTCGCGCGATCGCCGCGAAGGGGGGACCGGTCTCGGTCTGGCGATCGCCAAGCACCTGACCCAGGCGATGGGCGGGAGCCTCGAGGTCGAGAGCGTGCAGGGGGCCGGCACCACCTTCCGCATCACCCTCCGGGCCGCCTGAGGGGGCATCCCGGCGCTCCGCGGCGCCGGCGCCGCGGATCTCTGGACGGGCATCGCGTGTCGCTCTGTATAATGACGCGCGGCGTCCCGACGACGCCCTCCGTTCGACGGTGGAACGCCGGAGTCCTTCCTGACCTCCATGCGCGGTCTTCACGCCCTCCGCCTCGCGTGCGCCCTCCTCGTGACGCTCCTCGGGGCCCGTAAGGAGGCGGCCGCGGCCCCGCCGGTGTCGGGGACCGGCGGGCCGCCCGAAATCCTCCTCTACGCGGCGGCCAGCCTGCGCGACGTCCTGCGCGATCTGCAGCCCGCCTGCGAGACGGCGACCGGCAGCCGGCTGGTATTCAACTTCGGGGCGTCGAGCGATCTCGCGCGGCAGATCGTCGCCGCCGGGCGCGCCGACCTGTTCTTCTCCGCCGACGAGGGTTGGATGGACGAGGTCGGGAAGGCGGGGCTGGTGACGCCCGGCACCCGCCGCTCGCCGCTGTCGAACGTGCTGGTCGTCGTGATCCCGGCCGACAGCGGCCTCCGGATCGGCGACGCGTCCGACCTGGCCTCGGTCGCGGTGCGGCGGCTGGCGATCGCCAACCCCGAGGTGGTCCCCGCCGGCCGCTACGCCCGGGGGTGGCTGGAACAGGCCGGCGTCTGGTCGCGGCTGTCGGATCGCATCGTTCCGGCGATCGACGTGCGCGCCGCCATGGCGGCGGTCGAGTCGGGAGCGGTGGAGGCCGGCGTCGTGTACCGCACCGACGCGGCCGTCTCCCGCAGGGTGCGGATCGCCTTGGAGGTCCCGCCGGCCGAGGGACCGCGCATCTCCTACGCCCTCGCCGCGCTGCGCGGAGGCGCGCCGGCGGACGCGGGGCGCGCCGTCGCCGCCTGGCTC
>JBOGOE010000397.1:0-4758 GCA_050747445.1 Candidatus Polarisedimenticolia bacterium
GTACAGAAGCACGTTCAGCACGCCCGCCAGGATCCCCGTGAGCGCCAGGCGGCGGCCGGGAGCGCCGCCCGCCAGGAGGGCCGCGCCGCCCACGGCGTACCAGAGCGGCCCGTCGCCCAGGCGGGACGCCAGCCGCATCAGGCCGCGCAGCCCGGGATGCGCCCCCCACTCGATGGCGGCCCGCAGCAGACGCTCGTCGGCCGGCCGGACGGCCACCGGGAAGGTCCTCATGCGCCGCCCCCGGCCGCGATACCGCCGTCCGCGAAGCCCCCGGTTCCCGGACCCGGCAGGATGACGCGCAGGCTCTCGGGAGCCACCCGAAACTCCATCGGCAGCGTGCCGACCAGGTCACCGTCGGCGTGCACGTGGACGCGCTCGGGCGAATCGACGTACAGGCGGTCGGTCTTGAAGATCGCGACGTCGCGCGTGGCGGCGTGCGTGCCGCGCACCACCCGCAGGGCGGCGCGCGTCCGACGCACCCGGCCGCGCCCCAGGAACACGCACGCCTGCAGCAGCGGCTCGTCGAGACGCGCCCCCGGGGTCACGGAGAAGCGGCCGCCGTACAGACGCGCCTTGCCGAGGATCACGCCGGTGGCCTGCAGGGGGCCCGCGCCGTCCGCGGTGACGGTGATGCGCGGCCCGGGTCGGGCGATGAGGGTCCAGAACCCCGCCAGGACGTAAGCCGCCTTCCCCATCTTGCGCTTCCAGGCATCCGCGGTGCCGTACACCACTTCGGCGTCGAACCCGGCGCCGGCCATCAGCAGGAAGCGGCGGGCTCCGGCCATTCCAAGATGGATGCGCGCCGGCCTTCCGGTCAGGATCAGGCGGCAGGCCGCCTCCGGGTCGAGGGGGACGCCGGTCTCCAGCGCCAGGACGTTGGCGGTGCCGAGCGGCAGGATCCCGAGCGTGGCGCCGGTCCCCGCCAGCCCATTGACCACCTCGTTGATGGTGCCGTCGCCGCCCGCCGCCACCACCACCTCGGCCCCCGCCGCGACCGCCTCGCGGCAGAGCGCCTCGGCGTCGCCGCGGGCGCGCGTCATCCCCATCTCGACCCGGCGGGCGTAACGCCGCAGGAACGAGGTCGCGCTGCGGATGACGCGGCGCCCCGAAGCGCCGGCCGCCGGGTTGCCGATCACCACCACCAGCCCCGGCCGGCGCTCGCGCAGGGACACGCGGTCGGTGGCGGCCGGAGGATGCGCGGCCGGCGGTCGCGCGGCGGGAGGATCGGTCGTCATGGTCGTCATGGCGCGCCGGCCTCCGCGGCGCGGGCGGGATCCGCGGCGGCGGATCCGGCGGCGGTCCGGACCAGGGAGACCGGATCCAGGCGCGTGGTTCCCAGCGCCAAGGCGAGGATGCGGTCGGCGGCCTCCGGCCGGCCCAGCCGCGCCTGCGCCTCGTGCATCCGCCGGCGGGCGATCGGATCCTCGCGCAGGCGACGCACTTCGCCCACCACCCGATCCGGGGTCGCCCCGAGACGCGCCGCTCCCGCCCGCTCGAAGATCCGCGCGTTGGCCTCCTCCTGGCCAGGGATGCCGGGAAAGAGCACCAGCGGCACGCGGGCGACCGCCGCCTCGGTCACCGTCAGGCCGCCCGGCTTGGTCAGGAGGAGATCGGCGTCCCCGATCAGCCGCTCGATCCCCGACACTATGCCGACGACGCGCACGCGGCTCCGCAGCCTGGCCGCGAGGTGCGTGAGGGCTGCGGCCAGCGGCCGGTTGTCGCCGGCGCTGACGGTGATCTCCAGATCGCCGAAGGCGGCGTCGAGCGCCGTCAGGAGGTTCCCAAGCCCGCCGACGCCGGCGCCGCCGCTCAGGATCAGGATGCGGCGCAGGCCGCCGTCGGGCGGGGCCGGGCGGCGCGCGCCCACCGGGGCGAACCCCGGATCGACCGGGATGCCGGTGACCGTCAGGCGATCGCGGGGGATGCCGCGTTCCGCCAGATCGCTGGCCGCCTCCTCCGAGGGGACGGCGTAGGCGCAAACGCCCGGCGCGGCCCACAGCGAGTGGGCGTGATAGTCGGTGACCACGCCGGTCAGCGGCGGACCGCCCTCCGCGTCCCGCTCCCGGCCCGCCAGGATGGCGAGCGGCAGGAAGTGGGTGGCGACGACGGCATCGGGGGCCAGGTCGCGCACCGCCCGGCGCAGACCGCGGCCGACGGCGGCCCGGTCGCACAGCCGGAGTAGCGCCCGCCCGCCGGCGCGCAGTCCATCGCCGTCGGTGGCGGCGTACAGCCCACCCCACAGCCGGGGCGCCTTCCGGACCAGGGCGGCGTAGCCTCGGGAATAGGAATGCCGGTAAGGGGAGGGCGCGAAGTCGAGAACGTCGCGCACCACGACGCGCAGCGGGCCGCCGGGCCGGTGCGCGGCGCGGGTGGCGATCGCCTCGGCCGCTCGCCGGTGACCGGCGCCGCAGGAAGCGTGCAGGATTAGCAAGGTGCTCATGATGGCGTCGGGTCAACGATGGCGGAGGCGTGTGACGAACGGGTGGCGGTCGCGTGAAGGGTCGGCAAGGCCGGCGGCCGGCCCGCCCCGGCCATTTCAGGCCGGCCCCGCCGCCTCGGAGGGGCCCGGCTGCCTCAGAAGTGTAGGGAATTCTATCACCCTCCCGGGCACCGTGGCGGTGCGCGCCGGGCCGGAAGGGCCGCCGGGCGCCGCGCGGCCAGCTCGAATCCCCCTCCCCGCACCGCCGAACGCGCCGCGCGCCCCATCGTGGCCGCCGGCTGAAGTGCCCGTCCGGGCTGTCGCGGCACGAACACTCTGAAACCGGACACACCCCGGCCCGCGAGGGCCCACGCCCCGTTGCGGGTGTCGACGGAGGACGCGCCGTTCACCCACTCGGCGGCGCGTGGGCCCGCGCCTCGGGCCGGGGCCGGTGCTGGAGGATCCTGCGGATTACCGCGGGATCGAGGATGAACGACACGAGGCGCATCGTCCCGCCGCAGGCGCAGCGTCACGTGTCGACCTCGAAGACCTTCGCGATCAGCCGCGCCCACTGACGGCGGCGCTCGCGCTGCGACGCTGCCGGGATGTCTGGCTCGCCGGCGCCTGGAGGCGGCCTCTCCCCTGCCGCGGCGCTGCGCCGCGTCCGCGCGCCCCGCGTGCGGGTGGCGTAGGCTCCATACAACCGTGTGAGATGGAACCCGGTCGGCGGGAGGTGCTGGCAGAGCCGCGCCAGCATCTCCAGCGGGTCGAGCGTCACGCTCGGCTCGCCGGTCACCGGAGGGGCCCGACGGCCGCGGTAGGTAGCCCGGGTCCCGTCGTACTGCAGCCGCCCCACGGCGATCGGCGGATGCACCAGGTAGCGGCACAGCCGTTCCACCCCCGCCGTGTCCCACGGCTCGACCCGGATGGCGCTGTGCACCGAGAATCCCGAATGGCTCCAGGCCAAAAGCCCCGCCGCGGCCTCGTCCTCCAGCCGGCCCCGCTGCCGCAACAGCGCGATCACCCGGCGCCGGAACAGCTCCTCGGCGACGGCGGCCGGCGGCAGCGTGAGCGGGGTGAACGCCCCCGCGCCATCGACAACGCCCGCCGTCACCAGGGCGTGAAGATGGGGCTGCCAGTTGGCAGCCTGGTCCCCATAGGTCTGGATGGACACCACCCTGCCGGGGACGGCGCGTCGATCCCGCAGCCCCGCGCGGTACAGGTCCCGCACCGTGCCCCAGGCGCAGCGCGCCAGCGCCCCCAGAAGCCGCCGGTCATGGAGAAAGAACCGCCGCAGCCGTTTGGGCAAGGTGAACACCCACGGATGATGATCGACCGGCGCGAGCACCCGCCCGGCCAGCCACTCGGCCCACAGCACGGCACGCCTGGCGTGGCAGGACGGGCAGAAGACGCGGGTCTTGCAGGAGAGGGCCACCCGGAACTCGCGCCGGCAGGCGTCGCAGCGCACCCGGGCGAAACCGCGCTCCTCCACTCCGCAGTCGAGGAAGGCGAACAGGGTGCGCTCGACCACCGCCCGCCAGGCGCCGTAGCGCCCGGCGAAGCGCTCGTCGTAGACCTGCTTGAAGGTCTCGTGGTGCGCCTCGGCCAGCCGGTACAGGGGCGAGTCGCGCGCGCGGCGCGGGTGATACGCGGCGGGCCCGGCGCAGGCGGCGTCGGCCATGCCTCGCGGCGGAGCACGAACTGCGCCGGGAGGGTGGCCTCAACCCTATCCGTTGCCGGTCAACCGCTTGTCCGCTCCGCGGCCAAGGCGCCCCCGCGAGTGGGCCGTCCGTCTGCGAACACAGGCTCCGGACGTCGCCTCAAATCAGTTCCGCCGGGTGGTGAGGCACGATGACCTCCTCCCCGGGAGCGATGCAGGGTCAACCTCGCGACCCGGGCGACCGACCTCTGCCTCGCCGATGAATTCCCCCGTGGCCCGGGGGCGCCGGATGGAAGTGACAACTGCCCGGCTGCGTTCAACACCAACCAGAGCGACATAGACGGGGATAAACGCGGCGATGCCTGCGACTGCGATCCCCTGAGCCTGAGCGCCTGGACAACCGTGGCCCCAGTGCCTCAGATCGACCTGCCCACCGCGACAGGTGATCTGGTGACCTGGCAGGATCAGGGCAGGGATGTGACCTACGACGCCTTCATCGGCTCGCTCAGCGCCCTGCACGGATCGGGCGAAATGGCTTCAAGCGCCTGCGAGGTAACGCCAATCTCCTCGTCGTACCTCTACCACGGTCTCCCCGATCCACCCGTGGGAGATGGACAGTTCTTCGTGGTTCGGTCTCGGAATGCCTGTGGGGCGACGAGCTACGAGCACGGGCCAGCCC
>JBOGOE010000398.1:0-5630 GCA_050747445.1 Candidatus Polarisedimenticolia bacterium
GGCGCCGGCGATGCCGCGGCGCCGGCCGCCTTCGACATCGACTGGCAGCTCGTCGGGTCGTACCTCAGAAAGCATCGCGACAGCGTCAACGTCCTGGACGTCGACGAGTGCGGCACCCCGGAGGAGGCCCTCGGGCGGCTGCGGACCCTGATCGGTGAAGCGGTCGCGGGCCGCGGCCGGGTCCTGGCCCGCTGATCCCCGCTCATGGCCCGCCGACCGCGTAGACCGGAGATTCCGGGATCAGACCGGGCGCGGCGAGCTCGGAGACCGTCGCGCCGGGATTGAGACGCTTCAGGATCACGAGGGCCCTCTCGTCGCGGCGCTCGAAGGCGATCAGCGCCCGGCCGCCCTGCAGCACCAGCCGCGGGGCGTCCTTCGGTCCGAGGATGACCGGAGGCCGGTCGCGCATCTCGAAGAGGAAGACCTGGGTCTCGACCGGATGTCCGTAGGCCGTGAAGCTCTCGCCGTTGGCCAGGACGAACCGCGCGACGTCCGGAGGGGCCTGCCGCAGCACGTGCGCGGCGGCACGCAGGGGGGCGTCGTGCTCGAGCGCCACGATCGGGTCGCGGCCCCAATGCCGGAAGTAGAGCCAGCCCGTCGCCATCCCCAGCAGGAGGATCGACGCCAGGCACGCGGCCAGGGCGGCGCCGGCCCCGGTCCGGCGCGCCAGCCGGGCTTCGGCAACGGCCAGCCCCTGTCCCGCGAGCAGCCAGAGGGCCGGGATGGCCCCGCTGCTTCGCAACCCGTGGGGGACCCCCTCGACCGAGAGGAGATTCGGCAGCAGCAGCATGGAGCCGATCCATCCGCAAAGGAGCGGACCGGCCGCGGCGGGCAGCGCCTCCGCCAGCGTCGTCGCGCCGACGGAGACCCCGCGGGGGACCATCGGGTCGCGGACGCCGCGCGCCAGGGCGGCCCCCCCCACGATCAAAAGGAGGCCCGAGAGGGGATCCATGAGCGGCGCGGACGGCAGGTTGTGCCGTGGATTATCGTCGCCGCGCAGGTGCAGCATCATCAGCACGCGGCCGGCGTTTTCCAGCAGGCCCCGGGACGCCTCGCCGGGCTCGAGCTTCGGACTGAACACCGACACGATCCGGTGCGGCATGGTGAAATGCTCCGGGTTCCGGAGGTAGTCGGCCAGCATCGGCAGCGCCGCAAGAGATGCCGCGGCGGCGAACCACCCCGCCTGTCGTTTCAGCGTCCCTCTCTCCCCCGGCGCCCGGCGCCAGAGGGACGCCAGGAAGAAGGGCAGGATCAGGGGCGCGAAACGGATCGCAGGGTAGACATGGACTCCGAGACCGAAGAGCGCCCCGGAGGCGAACGCCCGGCGCGGCGCCCCGCGGGCCAGCGACTCGGCGAACAGCGCCAGGGCGTGCGCCAGGAGACAGACCAGGAGGACGGCGCGGAACCCGCTGCGGCTGAGGACGAGGTGCCACCACGACACCGCCAGAAGCCCGGCCCCGAACAGCCCCGCCCGTTCCATTCCGAGGGCCCGACCGAGCCGGAACACTCCCCAGATCGTGAGCAACCCGAAGATCGCTCCCGGCAGGCGGACCATCGCATCCGAGGGGCCGGCCACCGCGAATGCCGCGCCGAGGAGGTTGGCGTACAGCCCCTCGTCGTAGGTGTAATGGAGGCGGGGGGCGCCCGACGCGGCACGCAGCGCGTCGGTGGCGGTCAGGGCGACGTCACGGTAGTGGGCGACCGGGAGGCGGTCCAGGGCGCACAGGCGGAGCAGGGCAGCGGCCGCGAGGAACATCAGAAGTATGGTGAGGACACTGCGCCCCGCGTGGATGGCCGGCGCCTGGCCCATGGCGCGTATTATAGTCTCCCCTCCCGCGGACCACGGGGAGCGCCAAACGGCTGACGCCCGCTGCCCCTGCAGTTGTCCGCGGGCCGCTTGCGTTCCGCCGGGCCGTCCTTATATTGAATCGCGTCGGCCAAGCGCGGCCCGGGAGAGCCATGGCAACCCCCGCACGGATCCTGCTCGTCGATGACGACCCCACGGTCCTCGACCTGGTCCGTGAGACCCTCGAAGGGTGCGGTTACACCATCGACACGGCCAACAACAGCCAGGAGGCGATCCAGCGGGTCAAGGGGGGGAGCTACTCGATGATCATCCTCGACCTGCTGCTTCCCGACATGAACGGTTTCATCCTGGCGCAGGAAATCAAACGGCTCAACCCGTCGCTCTCGGACAAGATCCTGTTCATCTCGGGGATCCTGTTCGGTCAGAGCACCGTCGACCACCTCGGTTCGATCGGGGCCGGGTTCCTGAGCAAGCCGTTCCAGCTGGAATCGCTGATCGAGGCGGTCGACCGGATCGCCAACCGGCGCGCCGCCTCCTGACCGTCCCCGAAAAGACGAATGCGCCACGGGCGGTGTCGCGGACCGTCCGTGGCGCGTCCCGTCTGTGGTGGGCGCTCCCCTTCATCGGGGGGCGTTCGCGCTGTGGGGCCGTTCGGGTCGTGCAGCTTCTCTAGTCCCCCCAGATCACCATGTGACTTCCCCAAGATCGACCGGCGGGCCCGCGCGGCGGGCCACGTCACGCACCGCATCGAGCTGGGCGTCGAGCAGCTCCAGCCGCTTTTCCAGCTCCAGGATCAGCCGCGTGGCGCGGCTCCGGTACCCGGGACGGAGACCGATCTCGTAGGCGTCTCCCGAAAAATACGACTCGGAAACCTCGATCCGCCGGAGCTCGATGTCGCGCTCGAATTGCAGGGCGCGCCGGGCGCGGGCGAGGGTGTCGAAGCCCCCCTGATAGGCGCTGATGGCGACGGGCGGCATCTCCGGAAGCGGCGCGGCGGCCGGCGGCCGCTGGACCGCGAGGGGCGGCAGCCTCTTGAGATCTTCGTTGGTGTAGGCGCCGGGCACCTGGAAACGCGCCAGGTCGGCGTTGGTGTAGGTCTGGTCGGCAAACGCGGCGGCCGGGCACACCACGACCGCGAGCGCAAGGAAACGCTTCATCCCTCTCCTCCCGCGGCGCCCGGTCCCGGAGACCGCTCCGGCTCGTTCGGCGGACCGGCCGTCCCCAACCCGACTGCGACCGGCCCGCGACGCGGGCGCCAAGTTGCCCGTCCATATACGGCGCAAACCCCTCCCGGGCAACCGGAATTTCCCCTCCGTGTCGCGGCAAAGCCGCGCCCCAGGCGGGTTGTGCGGGAGGTGTCGGCTTCCTGGCGCGCCCGGCGCTATAATGCGCGGTCTCCTGGAGGGCCCGACGTGCCACCTCGTCCGTCGTCATCACCGCTCCTCGCCCTGATCCTCGCCGCCGCGGCGTTGTCGCCGGCGATCGCCGCCCCGGGAACGCCCGAAACCCGCCGGCTTCCCAACGGGCTCGGGGTCGTCCTTTTGGAGGACCACGCGGTGCCGCTGGTGGCGGTGAGTCTCTGGGTGCACTGCGGCAGCAAGGACGAGATCGAGTCCTCGGCCGGCTTCGCTCACTTCCTGGAGCACCTGGTGCAGCGCGGCGCCTCGGGGACCGGGCCGTTCGAATACCAGCGGCTGGCCTACCGCTGGGGCGGAGCGCTGGGGGTCCGATCGAACTACGACCGGACCCAGATCACGCTGACCGGCACGCCCGCCACCCTCGACGAGCTGATTGCGGCCGCGGCGGCGATGGGTCTGGGGGCGGACCTCAAGGCGGACCAGATCGATCGCGAGCTCGGTCCGCTCATCCAGGAAGTGCGGAACTATTACGACGACCCCTCCTCCGTCGCCTTCCTGGAGGCGGTGCGCGCCGCCTTTCCCGGTCACCCGTATCGCTTCCCCCCGCTGGGAAACTTCCGGACCATCGGCGCCATGAAGCGGGAGCCGCTGGCGGCTTTCTACCGCAACCTTTACGTCCCGAACAACATGGTCCTGGTCGTCGCCGGTGATTTCGCGCCGGCGCGGGCCATGACCCGGGTGGAGGCGGTCTTCGGCAGGGCGGCGCGCAGCGGCACGCTGCCCCCCAAACCACCCGCCCCCGCGAGCTTCCCGGATCACAGCGACATCGAAAAGCGTGTGGAGCTGAGGGAGAACTGGGGCGCGCTGGTGTTCACCACGCCCGGGTACCGTCATCCCGACCGGCCGGCGCTCGAGGTCCTGGCACGGCTTCTCGACGACCTCGGCGGGCACCCGGTCCTCGCGTCGGCGGTTCGATCCGGCTCCGCCTCGTCGGCGCGGGCGCTGCAGTACACGCTCGAGGACGGCGGTCTGCTCTACGTTTCGTTCAATCCGGCCACGCCGGAGCTGTCGTACGACGCGGCGGCGGCCGTGCTCCAGGAAATGCTCCGGATCAAGGAGGCGGGAGCCGGCCCCGCGGAGGTGCGGCGCGCCGCCCGGCGCATCGTGGAGGAGCACCGCCGCCGCGGCGAGTCGCTGGCCGAACGGGCCGAGGCCCTCGGCGAGGCGGCGCTGTTCGGAGGTGTCCGTTATTACTGGGACCTGCCGGCGGTCTACTCCCGCCTGACGGAGACGGACCTGCGCCGGGTGCTCGACACCTGGATCGTGCCGGAGAACCTCCGCCTGGTGCTGGTCCTGCCGAAGGACACCCCGCCGCTTTCGGAGGAGTCGAAAAAGCGGTTCCACGACGTGTTCGACCGGCTGGGGAAGGAAGGGGCGCCGGCCGCCCGATTCGATCGCGTCCTGTTCCCGGCCGAAGCCGCCGACCGGGTCACCACCACCGCCTGGGGCGACCCGGCGGAGGCGCGCGGTCTGACCGCGCCGCGCCGGGAGACGCTCGACAACGGCCTGACCGTGCTGGTCCAGCCGGATCGGCGCCTCGGGGGCGCCGCGGCCTCGCTCCATCTGCGGGGCGGCTCGGGCGACGATCCATCCGGCAAGGAAGGGCTGGCGAATCTCGCGGGACTGCTGATCGCCGCCGGCGGCTACGCCCGCCCCGACGGCGACGCGGCCATCGCCGGAAGCCGCCCGATGGCGGCCGGGGCCGATGCGCCCCCATCCGTCGTCCCGGAGACCGAGGTCAGCCGGGATTTCACCGAGATCCGCTTCCAGGGCCCCCCTGTCGATGTGCGCCGCGCGCTCGCGGGTCTGGCCGCGGCCCTGCGTCAGGGACCCCGGGACGAGAAGATGTTCGAGGCGGTCCGGCGCGCCGCCCGCCAGGCCCTGACCCGCAGCCTCCAGGATCCGTCCTTCCTGGCTCTCGAGCTGTTCCGCGAGAAGGTGTACGCGGGGCACCCGTACGCCCACCCGCCGGTCGGGAGCGCTCCGGGGCTGGAGGCGGCCACCTGGGCCGACGCGCTCGCGGCGGCCCGGCGTCTGGCGCCGCGGGGCGCCGCCCTGGCGATCACCGGTGACGTCGAGCCGGCGGAGACGATTCGCCTGGCCCGGGATCTGTTCGGCCCCTGGAAGGGAGGGGAGGAGGTCCCGCCGGCGGCCGACGGTGCGTCCGGAGCCGGTGTCGAGGCCCGCGCCAGCGACGCCGCCCAGCCGGGGGCGTACTCGCGGGTCCTCGCCTCGCCCCAGAGCCACCTGGTCGTGGGGGTCCCGGGCGCCCCGCTCGCCGACGCCGATTTTGACGGCCTGCGGCGGCTGGGCACGGCGCTGACTTTGCTGGCGTTCGAGGACATGGTCTTCGCGCGGCGGGCGGCGTTCTCCGCCGCGGTCGTGCCCGACGGGCTCCGCAGGGG
>JBOGOE010000399.1:0-5322 GCA_050747445.1 Candidatus Polarisedimenticolia bacterium
GCCCGGTCCCGATCGCGCAGCAGCGCGGCACCGGCCGCCGCCAGCGCGTCGGGGTCGCCGGGCGGCACCAGGAGCCCGGTCTCCCCGTGGAGCACGACCTCCGGCACCCCTCCGACCCGGGTGGCGACGATCGGCGTCCCCGCGGCCATCGCTTCCAGCAGGGTGACCCCGAACCCCTCCCACAGGGAGGGCTGGACGAACAGGTCGAACGCCCGCATCACCTGGTGGATGTCGCGCCGCTCGCCCGCGAACACCGTCCGGTGGCTCACCCCCTCGCGGGCCGCCCGCGCCTCCAGCGCCTGGCGGGCGGGGCCGTCGCCGACCACCGCGAAGCGGACGCGCGGGAAATCCCGCGCCAGCAGGCGCGCCGCCGCGAGGAAGATGGGAATTCCCTTTTTCGGCTCGTCGAGCCGGCCGACGGCGCCGACCAGGAGGTCGGCGTCGGCCGCCCCCAGCTCGCGGCGCACCCGCGCCCGCGCCGCGTCATCGTCCTCCCCGGGCGCCGGGATCTCGGTGGCGTTGTGCAGGGTGCGCACCAGACCGGGCCGCAGTCCGTAGCGCTCCCGGGCCCAGTGGCGCACCGCCTCCGAGCAGGCGACCACGGCGTCCGACAACGGGGCGGTCAGGCTCTCCACCAGCCGGTGATGCGGCCCCATCCAGACGTCGGTGTCGTGGTGGCTCGTGATCACGACCGGCACCCCGGCCATCCGGCCGAGGAGACGCGCCGCCACGTTCGCCAGGAACAGGTGGGCGTGCAGGATCTGGATCCGATCCCGCCTGAGGATCGACAGCAGGCGGCCGGCCGCCCGGAGATCCAGCGGCCGCCGCGCCCCGAGCGCCACGGCCCGCACCCCCCGCGCTTCGAGCTCGTCCCCGACCGGTCCCCACCCCTTGAGACAGGCGACGGTCACCTCGAACCCCTCCCGCTGCAACCGCGGCGCGGTCATCAGCACCAGCTGCTCGGCCCCGCCGATGGTGAATCCGACGGTCAGCACCAGGACGCGCGGGCGGGGGGAGCGCGGCCGGTGGACCGGCGCCGCGACCGACGACGGATCCGGGAGGACGGGGACGCGGGGCTCCCCCGCCGCCGCGCGCAGCCCAGGGCCGCTCACGGCGCCTCACCCAGGAGCCGGCGGTACAACCGATCGACGCGCGCCGCCGCGGCTTCGAGCGAATGCCGCTCCACGACTGCGCGCCGTCCCGCCTCCCCCAGCCGCGCGGCGCGTTCGGGATTCCGGCGCAGGGCGACGATCGCCGCCGCCAGCCCCGCGACGTCACCGGGTTCGACGAGCAGGCCGTTCTCCCCGTCCCGCACCACTTCGCCGGTGCCGACGGCGCGCGCCGCGACCACCGGCAGCCCCAGCGCCATCGCCTCCAGGAGCGCCAGCGGCATCCCCTCCCAGCGCGACGGCAGGACGAACAGGTCGAGCGCCCGCAGCACGGCCGGGACGTCGCTCCGGAAGCCGAGGAAGACGACCCGCCCGGCGATTCCCAACCGGCGGGTCTCCTGCTCGAGCTCCGCCCGGATCGGCCCGTCCCCGGCCAGGACGCAGGCGGCGCCGGGAAAGGCGCGCAGCACCTCCGGCATCGCCCGCAGCAGATCGATCTGCCCTTTCTGCGGCGCCAGGCGCCCGACGGTCCCCAGAATCGGGTCGAAATCATGAAGCCCGAGAAGCGCCCGCGCCCGCTCGCGTGGCGGCGCGGCGGTCGCGATCCCCGGATCGACCGCGTTGGGCAGGACGATCAGCTTGCCGGACGGCAGGTGCTCGGAGCGTCTCAGGAACGCCCGCAGCCCTTCCGACACCACGATCACCGCGTCGGCCGCCGCGTAGGACAGCCGCTCCAGGAGCAGGAACGGCGGCCGCTTCCAGGTGCGCCGGGTGCGGAACTCGTCGGCGTTGTGCTTGGTCGACACCAGGGCGCGCGCCCCGCCCATGCGGGCCGCCGCCGCGCCGTACCAGTCGGCGAGGTCCATGTGGGTGTGGACCAGCTCGATCCGTTCCCGCCGCACGGTGCGCGCCAGCCGCCAGAGGGCGCGCGGGTCGGCCTTGGCGCGCAACCCGACACCGGTCACCCGCGCGCCGGCGGCTTCGAACTCGGGCTTCAGGAGGGGCTCGTCCCGCAGCCAGACGACGTGGAACTCGTAGCGCTCCCGGTCGAGACTCCGGATCAGGCGCAGCACCGACAGCTCGGTCCCCCCCGGGAGGAGAGTCGAGATCACCTGCAGGATCCGCCGGCGCGCGGTCCGCGGGACGGGCCGCGGGAGCGGCAGGGCCGCGCCGCTCCTCACGCCGTCCCTCCCGCGGCGCGGCGGACCGCCGGAACGCTCCGAAGATCGAGCGCCCGGGAGAGCGCTTCGAAGCGGTCGTCCCAGGTGTGGGCCCGGGCGAAGGCGCGCCGCGCCGCGCGCGCCACGCCGTCGTCAAAGAGCCCGGCCGCAAGCGCCTCCGCGAACCCCGCCGGGTCCGCGGCGAGCCGGAGCGGCGCCCCCATGTCGGCGGTCTCGCGCATCGGCGTGGCGACAACCGGCAGCCCCGCCGCCAGGTACTCGTAGACCTTGATCGGGTGGATGGCGTCGGTCATCCGATCCACGACGAACGGCACGCACCCGGCGTCGGCGTGGGCGAAGTAGGACGGGAGCGATTCGTAGGGGCGCCCGCCGAGCAGGACGACGTTCGGCAGACCCGCGAGGGCCGCGCCGCACCGGCCACGCGCCGGCCCGATCAGGACGAAGCTCCAGCGCGGCAGCCGCCGCGCCACGGCGCGCACCAGATCCGCGTCGAACCACCAGTCGATCGACCCGGCGTAGATCGCCCGCGGCCGCGGCCAGGGCGAAAGATCGGCCGGCTCGGCGAGATCCGGCGCGGCGAACGGCTCCGGCTCGCAGGCGTTCGGCAGATGCAGCACCCGGCGCGCCCCGAGTTCGGCGGCGCGGGCGGCGAGGGCGCGCGCCGGCGCGATGACCAGGTCGCAGCGCCGCACCGCCTCGGCCTCCAGCCGGGCGTGCGTGCGCGGCGCGTCGGGGAAGGCCGCGGTGTCGTCGCTCATCCGGAACACCGATCGGGCGTGCGGCAGGTCGCGCAGCAGCGCGGTGAACGGGCTGCCCGGCTCCAGGAACAGGAGGTCGAAGCGTCCGAAGCCGGCGCGCTTCAGGACGGCGCCCCAGGGGGGGGTCGTGAAGCGCAGGGTGCGGCGCGCCACGACCGCCGTGTCGAAGAGAAGACGCGGTCGGTGCGGCAGCAGCGTCATCGGCGCGTAGGCGAACAGCCGGCCGTCCTCCCGCCACTCGCCGCCCCGCCGCCACAGCCGGAGCCGTGCCTCGATCTCGTCGTTGCGCCTCACCAAGTTGAGCGGCGACAGGGGGCCGGCCAACCAGGCGACCCGGGCGCCGGCCCGGACGAACCGCCCGGCCAGATGATGGCCGGCGACGCGGATCGGCCCGCCCGGAGCGAAATGCTCCCACATCAGGACGTCCATCGTTCCCCCCGGACCGCGCGGTCGAGACGGAAGGTGGCCCGGGTGGCGGCTTCGATCTCCTGAAGGGTGATCACCTCGGAGGGGGTGCCGCGCAGGGCCGCCGCGATCGCCCGCCACTGCGACTCGAACCCCTTGTCCTGGCGGCCCGGCTCGAACGAGCCGCCCGGCGCGCCGTGGACCTGCAGGCTGCGGAAGTCGTCCAGCACCATCGCCGCTCCCTGTTTGAACAGCTCCAGCCGCTCCTTCGGGAGCCCGGGATCGCCGAGCCCGGTGTAGGCGAGGAGGGCGCGCGAGCCGTCGGCGAAGCCCAGGGTCGCGGCGAACGAGTCGCTCCCCACCACCCGGATTCCATCGGAGGGGAGGGCCGCGGCGCGCACCTCGGTGAGCGGGGCGCGCAGCAGGAACAGGAGCAGGTCCAGGAAGTGGCCGCACTCCCCCAGGAGGCGCCCGCCCCCCACGCCGGGGTCGAGGGCCCAGTGACCGGCCGGCAGCCTCCCCGCGTTGACCCGGTAGATCGCCAGCGCCGGCCCCTCCAGGTGATCGAGCGCTTCCCGGAGCCGGCGCGACAGGACGCTGTAGCGCCGGTTGAAGCCGACCGCGAGGAGCCGCCGCCGGCGACGCGCCTCCTCGAGGATCGGTTCGAGATCCGTCTCCTCGAGACAGAGGGGTTTTTCGACAAACACGTGCTTCCCCGCGGCCAGCGCCTCGCGCGCCTGGACGGCGTGCAGGTCGTGCCGCGTGCCGATCAGCACCAGGTCGACCCCCTCATCGGCCAGCACCTCCCGGTAGTCGGCGCGGGCGGCCGGGATGCCGTACCGGCGCGCCGCCTCGCGCGCGCTGACCGGCGATCGGGTGGCGACCGCGGCGAGCGCGAACGAACGATCGTGCTTAAGGAACGGGAGATGGACGCTCCTTACGAACGCGCCGGCGCCGATCAGACCGACGCCGAGGGCGCGGCGCGCCGCCGTGACCGGCTCGACGGCGTCCGGGACGCCGCCGGAGGCGCCGGGCGCCGGAGCCGCCCCGGATTCCCCCGCGGGGGGCGCGGGGGGCGGCGGGGCGACGGGCGTCTTCTCCGCGGCGTAGCGCAGGAGGATTCCCAGCGGGCGCGCTCCCTCGCCGTCCAGGAGGGCGTAGCCGGCGGCCGCCTCGTCGAGGGGCACGATCCGGTCGGCCAGCGGCGCCACCGCCACCCGCCGCTCGCGCAGGAGCTCGAGGAAGGCCGCCATGTTCCGGTTCTCGGTCCAGCGGACGTGGGCGGCCGGGTAGTCGATCCCCTTTTCTTCGTACTGCGGGTCGTACCGCCCCGGTCCGTACGAGGTGCTCATCGCCAGATCGAGCTCCTTCTCGTACATCAGGGAGCGTTCGATCGCGAGCCCCACGTCGCCGATGATCACGACGCGGCCGCGCCGGCGGCACAGACGCATGGCCAGGTTGACCGCCTCCGGACCGGGGGCGGCGGCGTAGACCAGGACCGCGTCGGCCCCGAGCCCCGCGCTCACGCGCGGCACCTCCTCCATGGGATCCCGCGACGCCAGCCCCCAGGCCTCCAGTCCGAGCCCGCGCGCCCGCGCCGCCCGATCCGGATCGAGATCGAAGCCGAGGACCCGCACCCCGGCGGCCCGCAGGATCTGGGCCCCCAGGTTGCCGATCAGACCCAGCCCCAGGACCACGGCGCATTCGCCGATCGAAAGCCCGGCGCGGCGCACTCCCTGCAGGGCGATCGCCCCGAGCGTCGTGAAGGCGGCGTCGCGCAGCGGGACGGCCGCCGGCACCGGGACCGCGAGGTGGCGCGGCACGGCGATCCACTCGGCGTGGCTGGCGTAGCCGGCGCCGGCGCACGCC
>JBOGOE010000400.1:0-12136 GCA_050747445.1 Candidatus Polarisedimenticolia bacterium
GCCGGCGGAATTATGTTCGGGGCCGGAGGTGAACGATGACCAAGACACGCAGGAAGCTGCAGATGAGGGTCAAGCGGGCGTTCCGGGACAGCGTCCAGGCACGGAAGCGCTTCGCCCGGGCGGTCGCGTCCTACAGGAAGCTGGCACGGAAGTATCGCGCGGCGTAAGGAACCTCCCGCGCCAACACCCCGCAGCGTGCCGCCGGCCTCATCGGCGGGCGCACGGGCCGGCCTACCGAGGCCCGGCCCGGAGCGGGGCACCCATCACGAGGGCGGGCCCTCGCACCCTCACGACGCCGGTCGGCGCCGTGGAGCTCGTTCGGGGGCCCGCCCTTGTTCGGCATGGTCCGCCGCCCCCGATCCGCCCACCCCTCAGCCGATCGTCCGTCCCGCGAACCGCCGGCCGAGAAACCGGATGACGCCGCTCGCGCCGAGCCGCCGTTCTTCTTCGAGGATCTTCTCGAGCAGGTCGGTCGCGGCGGGAGTTTCCGGCATCGCCCAGGCGAGATAGCGGTACAGGTAGGGCGCGGTCGCGATCGGGTCGAGATCGAAATGCTCCCCGATCGCCCGCTGCATCGCCTCGGCGGTGTGCAGATGGGGGCCGTGCTCCTCCGCCCAGCTTTCGAGCGTCGCGCCCTTGTCGATCGCCGCGGTCACGAGCGCGGGGGGGTCCGCTCCGATCGGAACGGCGGCGGCGCACCGCCGGGCCGCCCCCGTGAACCAGTCGAGCGTGGGCGCGTCCACCCCCGCGACGTCGAACTCCTCGGCCAGCAGCACACCACCCGGCCCCAGGACCTCGCGAGCCCGGCGGACCGTGCCATCGAGATCCTCCATGTGGTGGAGCGAGCGCGCGAACAGGATCGCATCGTACGGACCGCCCTCGAAGTCGGGCCAGCGCGCGACGCGCGCGTCGAGGCCGCGCCGGCGGGCCGCCTCGACGGAATCGGCGTCGGCGTCGAGGGCGGTGACCCGGTGCCCGAGCGCGGCGAGGACCCCGGCCAGATCCCCCTCGCCGGCGCCGACCTCGAGGAGGCGCCGCGTGCCGCCGGCGAGCCGCGGCTTCAGGAAGTCCAGCGTTTCCCGCAGCTCCGGCCGCATGGGATGAGAGGTGTCGCCCGCTTCAGATTTGATGGTCGGCGCGATCCTGAACGTCGGGGTGGCGGACGTCGCGCCCTTCGCACATGAAGATCACCATCTGGGCGATGTTGGTGGCGTGGTCGCCGATCCGCTCCAGGTATTTTGCCGTGAAGGTGATGCGCAGCGCGCGGCTGACGGAGCGGGGGTCCTCGATCATGTAGGTCAGCAGCTCCCGGAACAGCTGCACGTTGAGGTCGTCCACCGCGGCGTCGGCGCCGAGGACGGCGCGTGCCTGCGCCGGGTCGCGGTTGACGAAGGCGTCGAGGGACTGGTGCAGCATGGTCTGCACGGCGGTCGCCATGCGCGGGATGTCGATGTACGGCTTGAGCGGCGGCTCCTCGTTCAGCTCGAGGGAGCGCTCGGCGATGTTCACCGCCAGGTCCCCGATCCGCTCCAGGTCGGTGACGATCTTGAGGGCGGTGGCGATGAAGCGCAGGTCGGAGGCAGCCGGCTGGCGCAGGGCCAGGAGATTCAGGCAGAGATGGTCGATGTCGAGCTCGGCGGCGTCCACCTTGGGGTCGGAGGCGATCACCTGGCGGGCGCGCTCCGGCTCGCGCTGCAGGATCGACCTCATGGAAGAGGCGATCATCTCCTCCACGGTGCCGCCGAGGAAGAGGATCTTCTCCTTCAGCACCTGCAGCTCCCGTTCGTAGTGCCGGCTGGTGTGCTCCAGGGGGCGCATGGGTCTCATCCGAAACGTCCGGTGATGTAATCCTCGGTCCGCTTGTCGGCGGGGGTGGTGAAGATGCGCGCGGTGTCGCCGAACTCGACCAGCTCCCCCATCAGCAGGAAGCCGGTGAAATCCGACACCCGCGCCGCCTGCTGCATGTTGTGAGTGACGATGACGATGGTGTAGTTGTCCTTCAGCTCCTCCATCAGCTCCTCGATCCGCGCCGAGGCGATCGGATCGAGGGCGGAGCAGGGCTCGTCCATCAGCAGCACGTCCGGCTCCACCGCGATGGCGCGGGCGATGCACAGCCGCTGCTGCTGCCCGCCCGACAGACCCAGGGCGCTGTCGTGCATCCGGTCCTTGACCTCGTCCCACAGGGCGGCCGATCGCAGGCTCTTCTCGACCATGGCGTCGAGCTCGCTCCGCTGCCGCACCCCGAGGATGCGCGGCCCGTAGGCGACGTTCTCGTAGATGGTCTTGGGGAACGGGTTGGACTTCTGGAACACCATCCCGACCCGCTTGCGAAGCGCGGTCACGTCCATCTCCGGGCCGTAGATGTCGACGCCGCCGATGGTGACCCTCCCCTCCAGACGCACGCCGTCCACCAGGTCGTTCATCCGGTTGAGGCAGCGCAGGAGGGTGGTCTTGCCGCACCCCGAGGGACCGATGAAGGCGGTGATCCGCCGCTCCGGAACCGACAGGGTGACCCCCTTGAGGGCCGGTTTGGCGCCGTAGGACAGATGGAGGCGCTCGATCTGCACCATCGGTTCCGCGGGCTGTCCGGCCGGCACGGGTCGGCTCCTGACCTCCGTCGCGATCCGCACTTCGGGCATGGTGTTCAACATGAATAGTCTACCTACAAAGACGACAGCGAGAACTTCTTTCTCAACCGGTTGCGCAGGGCGATGGCCCCCAGGTTCAGGAGCAGGACGATGCCCAGCAGCAGGACCGTGGTGGTGAACACCATGGGGCGGGCGGCGTCCACGTTGGGGGACTGGAAGCCGACGTCGTAGATGTGGAACCCCAGGTGCATGAACTTCCGGTTGAGGTGGAGGAACGGCCACTGCCCGTCCACCGGCAGGGTCGGCGCCAGCTTGACCACCCCGGTGATCATCAGGGGGGCCACTTCCCCGGCGGCCCGGGCCATCGCCAGGATCAGACCGGTCAGGATGGAGGGCATCACCGCCGGCAGGACGATCCGCCGTGTGGTCTCGAACTTGGTCGCACCCAGCGCCAGCGACGCCTCCCGCAGCCCGCGAGGGATCGCCGCCAGCCCCTCCTCGGTGGACACGATCACCACCGGCACCGTCAGGAGGGCCAGGGTCAGGGAGGCCCACAGGATCCCCCCGGTGCCGAAGGTCGGGGTCGGCAGCGCCTCCGGGTAGAACGCCCGGTCGATCGCCCCACCCACGAAATAGATGAAGAAGCCGACGCCGAACACTCCGAAGACGATCGACGGCACCCCGGCCAGGTTGTTGACCGCGATCCGGACGGCGCTCACCAGCGGCCCCTGCTTCGCGTACTCGCGGAGATAGAAGGCGGCGAGGACCCCGAAGGGAGTGACCAGCAGGCTCATGAGGAACACCATCAGGACGGTGCCGAAGATCGCCGGCAGGACCCCCCCTTCGGTGTTCGACTCGCGCGGGTCGTCGGAGACGAATTCCCACAGCTTCGCCAGGTAATGTCCGGACTTCGCGAAGGGGCCCATCGCGTTCGGGCGCCACACCCGGACGATCTGCGCCAGCGGCACCTCCTTCTCCATACCGCCGGCGGCCACGACCAGGACGCTCGCCGTCAGCCCGTCCCGGAGCCGTCCGACTTCCGCCACCTTCCCGTCGTAGCGGGCGGCGAGGGTCGCCAGCTCGCGGCGGATCCGGTCGACCTCGGGACCGACCGTCACCCCCCGCAGCTCCAGACCGCGCAGGCGCAGCCGGAGCGACTCCTGCGTCTGGTTGATGGCGCCGATCTCGCGCCGCTCGATGCGGCGGATCCGCCGCGTGGTCCGGGTCGTCCCGGGGAGGCGCTCGTGGAGCGCCGCCCACGACGCTTCCGGCCCCGCGGCCACCGCGGTCCCCCCTTCCCGCACCTCGCCGAGGGTTCCGTAGAGGTCGCCCCACTCGTTGCGCTCGAGGGCGACCGCCGCCGGCGGCGCGGAGCGCGTGGCGATCTCCGCCTCGTCCACCCAGACGAAATCGACCCCGTAGAGATCGCGATTCCCCTGCTTGATCTTGATCCGGTGCCGCGCCGGCGCCGTGCCGGCCGCCCCCGGGTCGGGAATCGCTTCGCGCTGGACCACCTGCCCCAGGATCTCCCGCCCGTCGGGCAGACGAACGTGAATCAGGTCCTTCGGCCAGAAGAACCCGAGCCCGTTCACCAGGACCAGCAGGACCAGACCGGCGACCAGGACCAGGTTGATCGCCAGGGTCCCGCCGGACAGCCAGATGAACGGGTCGCCGCTCTTCCAGAATCCACGGAAGCGATTGGGGGCGCTCACAGGTAGCGATACCTCTCGCGCAGCTTCAGACGCACGATCTCGGCCGCGGTGTTGACCGTGAAGGTCAGGGCGAAGAGGAGCAGCGCGGCCAGGAACAGGACCCGGAACAGGGTGCCCCCCTCCGGCGCCTCCGGCAGCTCGACGGCGATGTTCGCCGACAGCGCCCGGAAGCCGTTGAACGGCGAGGCCTGCATGACCGGCGTGTTGCCGGTCGCCATCAGGACGATCATGGTCTCGCCGACGGCGCGGCCGAAGCCGATCATGATCGCCGAGAAGATCCCGGGGCTGGCGGTCGGCAAGACGACGCGGAGCGCCGTCTGCCAGCGGGTCGCCCCCAGGGCCAGCGATCCGGCGGTCAGGTGCTGCGGCACGTTCGCCAGGGCGTCCTCGGCGATGGTGAAGATCACCGGGATCACCGCAAACCCCATGGCGATGCCGACGACCACCGAGTTGCGCTGGTCGTAGGCCAGCCCGAGGGAGCGGAGCAGCCAGCCGCGGTAGTCGCCGGCCAGCAGCGACCCCTCCAGGGCGGCGCCGAGGGCGAAAGCGGCCCAGGCGCCCAGGACCACCAGCGGCACCAGAAGCAGCACCTCGCTTCCCGGGCGCAGCCGGCCGCGCAGCCCGGCGGGGGCGAAGCGCCAGCCGATTGCCCCGAGCAGAACGATGCCGGTGATCACGAAGGGGGCCAGGGCCAGACCCGGCAGGATCCGCTCGATGGCGGGCGCCAGCCACAATCCGGCGACGAATCCGAGGACGACGCTGGGAAGGGCCGCCATGATCTCGACCGTCGGCTTGAGCACGGCGCGCAGCGACGGGTGCATGAACTGCGAGGCGTAGAGCGCTCCGAGCAGGGCCAGCGGCACCGCGAACAGCAGGGCGTAGAAAGTCCCCTTGAGGGTGCCGTAGAGGAGCGGCGTCAGGCTGAGCTTCGCCTCGAAATCGTCGGTCCCGCCGGTCGACTGCCAGACCCACTCCGGACCGTCGTACCCCTCGTAGGTCACCCGGCCGAACAGCGTCCCGAGGGTCGCCTCCGGGTGGGGATTGCGCACGTCCCAGCGCGCGAGCCCCCCGCCGGCATCGACCAGCAGCAGACCGTCCCCCTTGGGCGCGATCACCACGGCGCGCGGCGGCGCGGCGGCCGCTCCCGCGCCGGCGGCCGGCGGCGTGAACTCCAGCAGCGTCCTCCCGGAGGTTTCGTAGTGCAGCCGCGCGATCCCCGAGGCATCGGCGGTGGCGAACCCCTTGTCGCGGCGCGACGGCGAGAACGCGGCGACTGCGGCCGCGTGCGGCCCGAAGACGCGCACCCGCGCGGTGCGCAACCCGTCTCCCTCCGCCGGGCGGACCACCTGCCAGCTGCTCACGCCGCCCGCGGCATCGCCCGCGACCAGGGTGCGGTCGCCGATCAGGAACCCGAGGGTCGTGATCGCGGCGCCGGGTCGGCGCGCCGCATCGACGACCTCCGCCAGACGCGGCGCCTCCCGGTTCCGCAGGTCGTAACGGGCCACCTGCCCGAGCGAGGTGCCGACGAACAGGTCGTCCCCCCGGCCGTCGATCGCCAGGATGCGCGCCGCACCCCGATATCCGGGGGCCAGGGGAAGGCGCGTCTCCTCGCGGGTCGTTTCCCCGATCAGGGAGCGCCGCTCCCGGACCAGGTGCAGGACGATCTCGGTCGGGGCGAGGAGGGCGGCGCACAGCAGCCCCTCCTCCGCCCGCGGGGCGCAGGCGACCGCACCGATCGGGCGCCGTGTCCCGGGATCGACGTCGAGCGCCGGCTGCTCCTCGACCCGCGGCGCCAGGCTCCGGACCCCCCCGCTCCAGGTGGTCTCGAAGACGACGCGGAACGGCAGGATCCGCCCGTCGGCCGTGCCTGCGGCGTACAGACCGTCGCCGGTCGCCGCGACCGAAGCGGGCGCGACCGAAGCGGGCGCAATCCCCCCGAGACCGGCGAGCGGCACCGGAACCGGAGGAGGCGCGTCGCCGGAGAGGCGAACGAAGCGGATGGTTCCGCCGGCATCGAGCAGCCAGGCGATCTCCCGGTACTCCTCGACGTCGGCGAGGAGCGGCGGGGCCGCACCGGGGGGGGCCGCCACCATGCCGGAGAAGTCGGACGCGGGCGGGCGGAACAGGGGGACCACCTCGGCGACGATCACCGCCAGGATCGCCAGGATCGAGGCGATGATCCCCATCCCGCCGAGAATGACCGTGCGCCGCGCCAGACGGTCGAGGATCAACCGGCGCGACAATGCCGTTCCGAAAGACGCGGGCCGGGCCGCTTGGGGCGGCCCGGCCCGGGCTGCTGCCTCGACGTCCGACACGCCGGCTCCTAATTGAGCTTTCCGGTCTCTTCGGCGGCGATGCCGGCGGGGATCGGGAAGTACCCGTCCTTCACCACCACCTCCTGCCCCTCGCGCGACAGCACCAGCCGGACGAACTCGCGGGTCAGCGGATCGAGCGGCTTCCCCGGCGCCCGGTTGACGTACACGTACAGGAAGCGGGCCAGCGGATAGGCCCCGCTGTAGGCGTTGCCGGCCGTGGCGTCGACGCAGGCCCCGCCGTCCTTCTCCGACAGGGGGACGGCGCGGACCCCGGCCGTCGTATAGCCGATGCCGCTGTACCCGATGGCGTAGCGATCCACGGTGATCCCCTGCACCACCGACGCCGACCCCGGCTGCTCCTTGACCGAATCCTTGAAATCGCCGTTCTTCAGGGCGTGCTCCTTGAAGAAGCCGTAGGTGCCGGAGGCCGAGTTGCGGCCGTACAGGCTGATCGGCCGGGCGGCCCAGTCCCCCGTGAGCCCGAGCTGGCCCCAGGTAGCCACGTCCTCCGGGTGTCCGGCCCGGCGGGACTTGGAGAATACCGCATCGACCCGGGAGAGCGTAAGGCACTTGATCGGGTTGTCCTTGTGGACGAAGACCGCCAGCGAGTCGACCGCGGTCCGGATCGGCGTCGGCTTGTAGCCGAACTTCTTCTCGAAGGCGTCGATCTCGGTCGCCTTCATCGGCCGGGACATCGGTCCGAGCTGGGCGGTGCCGGAGATCAGCGCCGGCGGCGCCGTCGACGATCCCTTCCCCTCGATCTGGATCCTGGCGTTCGGATAGAACTTGTTGAACGACTCGGCCCACAGGGTCATGAGGTTGTTGAGGGTGTCCGAACCGATGCTCGAGAGATTGCCGGAGACCCCGCTGACCGCCTTGTAGGCCGAAAGCCTGGCATCCGCCGTGGCGGTCGCCGCCGCCAGACCGGATGCCGCCAGCACCGCCGCAGCGAGAACCGCCGCCCTGCGCACCGCCGTCTGTATCATCTTTATAGCCTCCGTTCCTGGTCCTGTTGAGGTTTCGGGTCAAGCCTCGCCCGGGCTGGTATCCCGGGGGTGGCGTTCGTGTGACGGTCGCGTGACGGAGCCCCCGCGACCCGGGGGCCCGGCGGACCGGGGCCCGTTCCGGACCGCCTCAGAACACGATCTGGAACTGCGCCCGGAGGACATCGGTCTCCTCGTCCGGCATGCCCGGGGTCTCCACCGTCAGCCGGCCGTAGTCGGCCTGGAATTTCAGCTCGTGCTTGCTGAAGAACCAGCCGAAGACGATCCGCTCCTCGGTCTCCTCGTCGTTGTCGGTGCTGGTGTCGGGGTCGAGGGTGCTGTAGCGCAGGGCGACCTCGAGCTTCTTCGGGATGACGAAGCAGCCGATCTGGGCGATTCCGCCGTCCCGGTCGATGTCCCCCCCCGGCGCCTCCTCGGTCTGGTCGTACCAGTCGGCAAGGACGAACAGCCGCTTGTACTTGAGGGCGAAGAATGCCTCCATCGTGGTGCCGTCGACGTCGGCGGTGGCGTCCTCCTGGTTCATCAGGTATCCCACCCCTACGGTGTAGTTGACCTTGTCGGGGTGCTCCACCGCGGTCTCGGCCAGCTTGTACTCCCCGTTCGGGTCGAAATGGATCCGGGCGGCGTACATGTAGCCGTCGTTGTCGTTGGCCGACTGATTGCGGCCGTTGCCGTTGAACAGCCCGACCTCGTAGCCGAATTTCTTCGTCCCGGTGAGCCCCCACAGCATCGCCCCCTGCTGCCGGGATGGGGCGAAGGCGGCCGAGGTGATGGAGCGATCCACGAATTCCTGGTTGCCGGAGGAGGTCAGTTCCTGGAGCCCGAACGGCGCCTTGAACTGGCCGATACGGACCGCGGCCATCGGGTTCTTCGCGAGATCGAGGTACAGGTCGCGCAGGTCGGGGCTCTTCGCGTCCTCGGTCGTGGTGCCCGTGAAGTCGACTTCCTCGACGGTCGTGTGGCCGGTGAAGTCGTACTGGATCTTGTAGGACAGCCACGGGTACCAGGCCTTGCCGTCGAACGACAGCCGGGTCCGCGGCAGGCTGAAGTCCCCCCGGTCCTCGTCGGTCGACGCCGCGTCGAACCAGGTCTGGGTGAAGCGGAACTGGGTGCGGGTCGAGATCTTCAGCTCGAAGACCCCCTGCTTGAAGAAGAACCCCTTGTTGTACCCCCACTCCCTGCCGCCTTCGTCTTCCGCCGCCGTCGCCGGCGCGCCGGCGAGGGCCAGCAGCGCCAGGAGCAGGCCCGGGACCGCGATTCGGGTGCGCATCGTCTTCGCTCTCCTCGTGACCGGCGCCACCGCGGCGCGTCGGTTCGGGCGGCAGAATGCGGCGGGCGGGTGACGGACCGTTGTCCCCACGGTGACGGACGCGTGACGACGTGACCTTCCGGTGGCGGATCGGTGGCGGCGGTCAGAAGACCACGACGAGGGAGAGACGCACCTCGTCGTTGTCGATCCCGACCGGTTCTTCGTTCCGCCGGGTGTAGTCGGCCTGGATCTTCCGGTCGTGCCCGGCGGCGTACCAGTTGACTCCGATGGTCCGGCCGGTCGACCGGGCTTCGAGACCCCCCCGGTCCGAGCGGACCTTCTCGTACCGGGCGGCGAGCTGGAGCCGGCCACCGCCGATCTCCGGGGCCAGGAGCCATCCCGCCTGGGCGTAAGACGCTGCGATCTCCCGTGTGGCGAACCCCGGATCCCTGTAGTCGTCCCGCCGTTCCAGCCAGGCCGCTTCGACGGTCAGGGCGCTTCCACCGTCGAAGGGCTGGTCGTAGAAGAGCTCGCCGGCCCAGGCCCGATAGTCGCGCAACGCCGTCGTGAAACCGATCTCGTCCCTGGCGTCGTGCCGGGCTCCCTGGAGATCGACCTGTGCCGCCACCTGCAGGATCCGCTTGGCGCCGATGGCGGTGCCCGTGGCGCCGATGCCGGTCTCCCTCTCGAACCGGTTCCAGGCGACGCGGGCCGTCCCGCGCAGCGCGCTGCGGGAGTTGGTGTCCTCCTGGTCGGAACCGTCCAGGAGGGCAGCCCGGTACTGGAAGGTCCCGAGGTTCCCCCACAGCATGGCCCCGGTGTCGCGCGATCCCTCGCGCGCCGGCCGGAGCGCCGGGACGGCGGAGCGGTCCACCAGAAGCTGGTTGAAGGCGGAAGCGAGGTTCTGCCGCAGAAACGGCACCTTGAACTGGCCGGCGGTGATCTGGAAGGCCTCGGCGATCCGGTAGTTGAGATACAGGTCCTTGATGCGCAGCCCCGCCTCGTCGGCCGCGATCTTGCTGAACGCATAGTCCTGGCCCATCTGGAAGTAGAGCTCCAGCCGGCCCTTCGTCTGCATCCGCACGATCAGTCGCCCGCGCCGGATCAGGAAGTCATGGATCCGCTCCTCCTGGACCGGCGTGCCGGGCGGTACCAGCTCCCCGCCCGAGGCCGTCCCCCAGAACATGAGACGCACCTCGGAATCGACCTTCCCCTTCTCCCCGTCGGACAGGGTGAACCAGGCGCCGGCCGGCGTCGAACCCAGGAGACACAGCGCGGCGACGACCGCGCCCCGTCCCAGCCGCGCGCGCCGGACCGCGCGGCGCCACCGATCGATCCGTCCGTTCATCCGTCCCCCTTCGATGGCGGGTCCCCGGAACCGGCCCATGGTCCCCGTCGCGCCGCGAGCACCCGGCAGGCGCCGGCCTTGAACAGGAGCAGGACCTCGATCCCGGGTCGGACCCCGAGCTGACGCTGGGCCTCGGCGGTGATCGACACCACCAGGGGGGCGGGGAGGGAACCGGCGTCCACCAGCACGAGGACCTCCCCGGTCCCCGCCCGGTCCCCGTCCTGCGGGCGGCCGGGGGGCGTTTCCCGGACCTCGCGCACCCGTCCGGCGATCCGGTTCCGCGCCGACAGACCCGAGGGGGCGCCGATGGCCAGGATCAGGTCCTCGGCGCGCACCCCGACCGACAGACGCGTTCCCACGTCGAGGCCGTCGGCGGGCACGACGATCCGCAGCCCCGGCCGCAGCTCGACGACCGCCGATCCGTCGCGCCGTTCCACGATGACCCCTTCCAGCAGGTTGTCGGCCCCCGCAGAGCGGGCCAGCGGCAGGACCTCGGGCCGGGCGAACAATTCCTGGGGGCTCCCGCGGGCGACCACCCGCCCGGCGGCCAGGACGCACACCTCGCGGCTCAGCACCCGCGCCTCGGTCGGGTCGTGCGTGACCAGCAGCGTCGGCAGCCCGAAAGTGTCGCGGATCGCCAGGAGGTCGTTCAGGATGCGGCGGCGCAGCGGCAGGTCGAGGCCGGCGAGCGGCTCGTCCAGGAGGAGCAACTCCGGTCCCGAGCAGAGGGCGCGACCCAGCGCCACCCGCTGCCGCTCGCCGCCGGAAAGTTCGCCGACCCCGCGATCGCGGAGCGCTCCGAGCTCGAGGATCTCAAGGACCCGCTCCGGATCGATCCCCGGC
This sequence comes from Candidatus Polarisedimenticolia bacterium, assembly GCA_050747445.1. Taxonomy (GTDB): domain Bacteria; phylum Acidobacteriota; class Polarisedimenticolia; order Gp22-AA2; family Gp22-AA2; genus JBOGOE01. The sequence continues at coordinate 11,060 of JBOGOE010000400.1, forward strand.
CGGCCGCGCGACGACGCGCGGCGGCCGCCGGCCAGGACGTTTCCCAGGACGGTCCGGTGCGGGAACAGGAGCCCGTCCTGCGGCACGTAACCGACCCCGCGCGCCTCGGGCGGCCGATCGATGCCGCGTCCGGAATCGAGCCAGTCGGCGCCGCCGGCGTGGACGCGCCCGCGCGCGTCCCGGCGGAGACCGGCGATGGCCAGAAGGAGCGTCGTCTTGCCGGCTCCCGACGGACCGAAGACCCCGAGCGCCGGCTCGTCGGTCTCCCACGCCACGCGAAGGTCGAAGCGGTGCAGCGGGACCGTCAGATCGAGGACCAGACGCCGGTTCATCGGGCCCGGACCGGTCCGCGGCGCAGCAGCGCTTCGACGCCGTACACGGCGGCGAACGCGAGCGCCACCGTGACCCCCACCAGGATCAGCGCCTCCCGCTCGCGCCCGATCTGGATGCCGTCGAAAATCGCCAGCGCCAGCGTCTGCGTCCTGCCCGGGATGCTGCCGGCGACGATCACCGTGGCGCCGAACTCCCCCAGGGATCGGCTGAACCCCAGGATGGCCGACGCCAGGAGCCCGCGGCGGGCGAGCGGCACGGTGATCTCCATGAAGGTCCGGAGGGGTCCGTACCCCAGCGTGCGCGCCATGCCTTCCAGCCGGGGATCGACCTCCTCGAAGGCGAGGCGCGCCGTGCGCGCCACCAGCGGCAGGGACATGGCCGCCGCCGCGAGCACCGCCCCCTTCCAGGTCAGGAGGAGGTCCGGATCGAATCCCAGGGTCTCCCTTCCAAACGGACCGTGGCGCGACAGCAGGACGAGCAGCAGGTAGCCGACCGCGGTCGGCGGCAGGACGAGCGGCAGGTAGGTGATCGTCTCCAGCACGCTCCGGCCGGGGAACCTCCGGCGCGCCAGGAGCAGCCCCAGCAGGATCCCGGGAGGCAGGACGAGGAGGGTGGCCCACAGGGAGACCTTCAGGCTGAGGACCAGGGGGACGACGATCCCGCTCACGGCGCCACGCCCGCGACGATGAATCCATGCCGGCGGTAGAAGGGCGCCGCCTGCGGCCCGGCGAGCCAGGCGGCGAC
>JBOGOE010000401.1:0-6824 GCA_050747445.1 Candidatus Polarisedimenticolia bacterium
GGATCGGCCGCCGCGGGGTTGATATCCTCCGGTTCGGGGGCGGCGCGGGGGACGATGGATCGCGGCGGGGTTGAAGGGGTCGATGGTCGGGCTCCGGCGGCCGCCGGCCTGGACGTCCTGGTGGAGAACCACCGGCGTTTCCTGGCCTTCCTGGAGCGGCGGGTGGGGTCGCGGGAGGTCGCCGAGGACATTCTCCAGGATGCCTTTGTGCGCGGCATCGACGGGGTGTCCGGTCTCCGGGAGCGGGACTCGGTGGTCGCCTGGTTCTACCGCATGCTGCGCCATGCCATCGCCGATCATTACCGGCGGCGCGGCGCCGAGGAGCGGGCCCTCGGGAGGGTGGCAGCCGGGGAGGCCGTGGAGGCCGTCGCGCCGTCCCCCGACGACGACCTGATGGATACGGTCTGCACCTGTGTGACCTCCCTCCTCGACACCCTCAAACCGGAGTACGCGGCGGTGCTGCGCCGGGTCGATCTGGAAGGGGCGGCGGTCCGGGAGTTCGCGACGGAGACCGGGATCACCGCCAATAATGCCGGGGTCCGCCTGCACCGGGCGCGCGAGGCGCTGCGGAGGAGCCTGGTCCGCGCCTGCGGCACCTGCGCCACCCATGGCTGCGTCGATTGCGGCTGCGCCGCGGACCGGCCCGGTTGCTGCTGAGGCGGGACTCCCTCGCCGCGTCGGTCGCGGCCACGCCACGAAAGTCCCCTCCGGATCCTGAACCTGTAATCGCCCGCCGGCTCGGCCGGACCCGGGCGATCGGGTGAGCGCCGGACTTGCGCTTCCGTTCAGCGCCCCTAGATTCCCCCTGCAGCCGGGACATCGCCATCCGCGTCGCACCTGATTTCCCGTCGGCGGTTCGAGGTCCGCATGAACTCCCTGAATCGGTTCGGCGCGGGGCTCGTCGTGGCAGGGGTCGCCTGGGTGTGGTCCGTGCCCGGGTCGGCGCAGCCGGCCCCGGCCGATCTGACGGATCTGCCCCTCGAGGAGCTGATGAAAATCCCGCTCGTCGTGGGGGTTTCCCGGTACGAACAGAAGGCCACCGAGGCCCCCGCCTCCGTCACGGTGGTGACCGCGGCGGAGATCCGGCGCTTCGGCTACCGGACGCTCGCCGAGGTGCTGCAGGGGGTCCGCGGGACCTACGCGACCAACGACCGGAACTACTCCTACATCGGGATCCGCGGATTCCAGCGGCCCGGGGACTACAACACCCGCGTTCTGATGCTGGTGGACGGTCACCGGATCAACGAAGCGGTCTATTCCGCCGCATACGTCGGGACCGAGCAGCTTCTCGATCTGGAGCACATCGAGCGGATCGAGATCATCCGCGGCCCGTCGTCTTCGGTGTACGGCACGGGGGCGTTCCTGGGCGTCGTCAACATCGTCACGCGGCACGTCCCGGAGTCTCCGGAGACGTGGATCGCCGCCGGCGGCTCGAGCTTTTCGACGGGACAGGCGCGCGCCGGCCATACGCGCCATTTCCCCGGCGGCGGCGATCTGCTGGTCTCCGGTTCCTGGCTCGACAGCGGGGGACAGGACCTGTTCTACCCGGAATTCGACGATCCCGCGACCAACAACGGCCGGGTGGATCATGACGCCGACCGCTATGGCAGGTTCTACGCGCGCTGGCGGCGCGGCCGCTTCACGCTCTCGGCGGCCCACGCCACCCGGACCAAGGACTATCCGACAGCGTCCTTCGGCACGATCTTCAACGATCCGCGGGCCCGGACGATGGACGAGCGGAGCTACGCGGATCTGGCGTACGAGCGGGACTTCGAGCGCGGCGAGCATCTCCTCCTTCGGGTCGCCGCTGATCGTTACTGGTACCGGGGCCGGTATCCGTACGATTACCCGCCACCCACCGTCTACACGGATCCCGCGACGGGATACTGGCTGACGGTGGAGGGGCAGGTCCGGACGCGGGCGTACGGACGGCATCGTCTGACCCTCGGGACCGAGACCCGCTTCAACCTCCAGCAGGACCTTGTGGGCCACGACGAAGAACCCTATGCGCTCTACACCGAGGAGCGTCACGACTCGGTCGACGCCGGGTTCTACGTCGAGGACGAGATCCGCGCCGGCGCGCGTCTCAGGATCCAGGCCGGTCTCCGTTACGATCACCACGAACTGTTCGGGGATTCGCTCAACCCGAGGCTGGGGATCATCCGCACCCTGGGGGAGCGGGCGGCGGTGAAGTTCCTCTACGGCACCGCATTCCGGGCGCCCAACGTCTACGAGCTCTTCTACAACGACGGCGGCGCCAGCTTCAAGGCAAGCGAGGGCCTGGATCCGGAGACCATCGACACCTACGAGGTGACGTTCGATCACCAGCCCACGCCTAGCGTCCGGGTGGCGGCCTCCGCCTACCAGTACGAGATCGAGGACCTGATCAGCCTGACGACGGATCCCGGGGACGGCCTTCTGGTGTTCCGGAACCTGGAGCGGGTCCGCGGGCGTGGTCTCGAGGTCGAGGTGGAGCGGCGCTGGGCGGAGGGGCACAGGCTCCGGTTCAGCCACGCCTGCCAGGGTACGCGTGACCTGGGCGCCGGCATGAGCCTCAGCAATTCCCCCCGCCACCTGTCGAAGCTGCACGCCGGGTTCTCCCTTCTCAGGGACAGGCTGGAGACCGGGTTCGAACTGCTCTCCATGAGCGGGCGACGGACGCCGAAAGACACCCGCGAGCCGGGACGCACCCTCGCCAATCTGACGGTCACCGGATTCCTGCCTGCCGGCCTCACCCTGTCGGCCGGCGTCTTCAACCTGCTCGACGAGGAGTACGGCGACCCCGGCTCCGAGGAACACGTGCAGGACGTCATCCCCCAGGACGGACGGAGCTTCCGCGCCACCGTGACCAAGAAGTTCTGACCCCTCCGCGCGTCGTCCGCGCCGACATGGTGCTTTACATCGGGGCCGGGTCGGGGTATAGATCCGGGGTATCCGAGACCACGCAGTGGGGAGTGGCCTCACCTGAGCCGGACCGGCGCGCGCACCGGCGGGAGGCGACGATGAGACCTCGATCCCTGTCGATGAAAGCGGCGATTGTCTGCGGCGTCCTGCTGGGCAGCGCCCTGCCGGCGGCCGCCGGCGTCCATCTGTGGCGCGTGAAGGAGATCTTCAGCAACGCCGACGGCACGGTCCAGTTCATCGAGATTGCCACCTGCTGCGGCTCGACCGGCGAGAACTTCCTGGCGGGGCACGTGGTGCGCAGCACCGCGACCGGCAGGTCCTTCACCTTCCCGGCCAACGTCGTGGGCTCGACCCTCAACAAGCACGTCCTCCTTGCCACGAGCGCCTTCGACGCCCTGCCGGGCGGCCCCGCGCCGGATCACATCATCGCCGACGGCTTCATCGCCACGACCGGCGACACCATCACCTTTTCCGTCTACGACACGCTGATCTTCCCGGCGGGACGGCTTCCGATCGACGGAACCGGGTCGCTGAACAAGGACCCGAATGATGCCGGCGACACGACGTTCGTCGCCGTCAACTCCCCCACCAACTTCGCCGGCGCGACCGGGTCGGTCAACGCCGTCAGCGGTCCGCCGGGCGTCCCCGACGGGACCGGCGGGACCACGCCGATGACGGCGGCGCCGGGCGACGCGGGCGCCTCGGTCCTGCGTCTGTCCTTCGACGCCTCGACCTGCACCAATGACGCCGACTACCACATCCTGTATGGCGAACGAAGCGGGTTGCCGGCCTCCCCGGGGGGCGCCTTCAGCCTGCTCGGCAGCGTCTGCGGCATCGGAACCGCCGGTCAGTACGATTGGACCGGCGTCCCGTCGGCCGCCGACGGTCCGGGGTTGATCTGGTTCCTGGTCGTGACGACCGACGACCGCGCCACCGAGGGGTCGTGGGGCAGGGATGGCGCCGGCAACGAGCGGCTCGGCCCCGGCAACGGCGGGGCTTCCGGAACCTGCGCCCTGGTCAAGAGCGTGGCCAACAGCTGTGGCCACGTGTCGCCGTAACGGCTCCGCGGGCGGACGGAATTCCCGGACCGGCTCCTAGGGCGGGGGCTGCGCGACGGCGCGGCCTTCCTTGAAGCGCGTGCGGTGGATCGGGCAGTACCCCTGGGCCACCATGGCGGCGGCGCAGGTCTCGCAGCGGTCCGACATTTCGATCGCGTCGAGCAGCAGCCGGTAGGCTTCCCGGAACTCCTCGAAGCGCCGCCGGTCGTCGATGGCCACGCGCCCCGCGATGCCCACGCCGTGCCGGTCGCACCAGCCGATCCCCCGGGTGTGCTTCCGGCAGGTCCGGCAGGCGATCGACGCAGGTTCGATCCGCCGGCTCCGGGCGATGTGCCAGGTCAGTGGCGAGAGGTAGGCCTCGCCTCCGACGTACCCCATGCGGTGAATTCCGCAGAACCCGTCGCTCGCGATGGCGGCGCGGCAGGTCTCGCAGGCGATTCCCGTCGGATCGATCGCGTGTCCGTGGGCGTCGAGCGCTTCAAACAGCATCCGCGACCGGATTGCGACCGACGCCACGTATCCGACGTTCCCGGACTCGCACCAGCCGTCGTTCCGCCGCGCCTCGTCGCAGGAGGTCGCGGCCGGGGGCGCCGTGGCGGGAGGGTGGGCGGCGGCGCCGGACGTGCCGGCCAGCGCCAGGAGGACGAGCCATCCCCCCTGTCTCACGGGGCCGGCACCGCGGGGGCCGCGGGCAGCCGCCCGAACAGCCGTTTCACGGAGTCCCGCCGCAGGACCAGAAGCGTGAACACGCCAAGCACCGTGCCGAGGGGCGGGAGGATGCAGGCCACGCCCGCCATCACGAGGCAATACAGGTAGCGCCGGTGGCGGCGCAGACAGCGGCCCGCCGCGGCCAGGCATAAGGAGAAGGTCATTCCCGCGGCGATCAGGAGACCCGCGGCCGCCACGAACGCCCATCCGAAAGCGCGCATCGCGGGGTCCCGGGGACCGCCCGGAAGCCTGCCGGTCACCATGGCGATCCCCATGAACAGGTGCGCCAGCGGGAACAACGACGCCAGGAACGTCAACCCGGCCAGCACGAAGTGGAACAGCGACAGGAGACCCAGGTGCTCCAGGTCCCGGTTCACCGGCCCACCGGCTCCGTCATGAGGGGGTCGTGTCCCCGGGCGCCGCCACTCAGTCGAGCGGGTGGTACGACGGCTGGAAGGCGCTCCGGCGCATCCGGACGGCGTGCAGATCGAGCACCCGGTCGAAACAGGCGAAGCCGTTCGCCGGCAGCATCAGATCGATGCGGCGCAGGCTGCCGGACCAGGGGACGGCGCCGCTGTCGAACCGCTGCGGTCCCCGGCCGGCGAGAGTCAGGTCCAGGATCATCCTCTGCTCCCGGGCGCGGCGGGCGAGGCCGTAGACTCCGTGACCGGAGGCGGGGAAGCCGTCGGTGGAGGTCGCGTCGGCCGGCTGCACGCTGAAGCGCGCGTCGACCACGGCGAAGTCGAGCCGCATGTCGGTCTCCAGGATTTCCACCAGCCCGAACCGGCCGACCATCGGCCGGGTCGCGACCGGGCAGTCGCAGGGCCCGAAGCATCCTTCGAGGTAGTTGCTCTCCGACAGCGAGTAGCGGGCGATGCCGGTCGCCGGAACCGGCGCCGCCGCCAGCGTGAAGACCGTGTCGTGGCAGAAGCGGTTGTTCATCGAGACCTCGATGTCGATCGCCGGAAAGGCCGAGGACGCCGGGACCAGGCCGCTGTCGTAGCGTTGCACCTCGCGGTCGCCGACCTGGAGGTCGAGCGTGAGCTGGTGCGAGCGGGCGAACTCGCCGCCGACGCGATAGGTTCCGGAGCCGGTGACCCGGAGATCGCCGGCCGGCAGGGGGACCAGCCAGTTCACCTCGGTGACCTTGAAGTCGGTGAACGGCCAGTCGCCCGCGGCGCGCGTCAGCTTGAAAGTGCCGGCGGCCCGCTCGATCGTGTGGGTGACGCAGAGACAGGGGTCGAAGCACCCCTCCTCGAACCGGCTTCGCTCGCCGAGCCGGTAGAGGACGGACGACGTGGTGCCCGTCTGGGCCTCCGCCGGCCCGGCGGACAGGGCCCAGGCGGCCAGAAGGATCGGAACGGCCAGCAGGGTCGGAACGGCCACTCGCTTCATCATGGCGGGCCTCCTTCGAGGCAGCGGTCGCGACGGATGGCCCCCATCCTGCCACGCCGCGGGGGGGCGGATCAATGGCCTGCTCCCGGGCGCCCCGGGTCAGGCCGTCGCCAGGGCGCGCGGGTCGGGGCGGCGGGCGGCGGCTGCGTCGGCGGGGCGGCCGGAACGGGCGAGGAGGCGCTTCAGAAAGGCGCCGGTGTGCGAGCCGGAGACGGCCGCGACCTCCTCCGGCGTCCCCTCGGCGACGATCCGGCCGCCCTCGTCACCCCCCTCGGGGCCCAGGTCGATGATCCAGTCGGCGGTCTTGACGACGTCGAGGTTGTGCTCGATGACGATGACGGTGTTCCCCTGGTCCACCAGGGCGTTGAGGACGTCGAGGAGTTTCTGGATGTCGGCGAAGTGGAGACCGGTGGTCGGCTCGTCGAGGATGTAGACGGTGCGGCCGGTGGCGCGGCGGCTCAACTCCTTCGACAGCTTGATCCTCTGGGCCTCGCCTCCGGAGAGGGTCGTGGCGGACTGTCCCAGCTTGATGTACGACAGCCCGACGGCGTCGAGGGTCTCCAGCTTGCGGTGGACCACCGGGATGTTCTGGAAGAACGGCAGCGCCTCCTTCACCGACATCTCCAGGACGTCGGCGATGTTCTTCTCCTTGAACCGGACGTCGAGCGTCTCGCGGTTGTAGCGGCGTCCCTTGCACTCCTCGCAGGTGACGTACACGTCGGGCAGGAAGTGCATCTCGATCTTGATGATCCCGTCCCC
>JBOGOE010000402.1:0-4553 GCA_050747445.1 Candidatus Polarisedimenticolia bacterium
CGCCGAGGGGGTCCGGCAGGCGGAGCAGGCGATCGCGGCCGCCTCCCCCCTGCTGCAGCGCGATATCCTCTTCCAGGCGCGCGCGCTCCTGGCGGCGGCGTTCCGGGCCGCCGGCCGGACCCCGGAGGCGGCCGAGGCGGCGGCCGCCGGGTTGGAGCCGCTGGCGGAGATGCGCGACGGGCTTCCGCTGGAGATCCTGCCCCTCTTCCTGGGGCGTCCGGCCACCCGCGCCTTCGCCGCCGAGGCCGAGAGGCTGTTCAGGGGGGCGGGGCGGGCGGCGGAGGCGGAGCGTCTGGACGTCCTGTTGCGGCCGACCGGCGGGGCTCCGGCGTCCGGGGCCGCCCCGCCCGGAGCGGCGGCTTCCGAAAAGGATTGACAGGGGCGGTGTTCGGGGCATATTAGGTCCGTTTCCGCCCAGCGCCGGTGCGTCGGCCGCGGGGCGCTTCGTCGAACAACCCGGAGTACATCAAGGAGAACCCGATGCATTCTCCCGCACGCCTGCCCCGTGTCCTGATTCTCTGTCTGACGCTCGTCTGCGCCGGGCTGCCCGCCGCGGCCGGCACGCCGGTCCCCTGGTCTTCGGAGGGGGCGTTCCTGGCGGCGGTCGCGGGGGAGCCGACGTTCGAGGGCTTCGACGGCTTCGCGTCCCCCACCGTCCTGACGGATCAGATCCCCGGTCTCGTGCTCTCGTCCCCCAACATGGAGCATCCGGGGTACGTCCCGCTCAGGGCCGTCGCCTACACCTTTGCGGCAAGCGCGCCGAACGTGCTGGACGGGGGGGAGGTTCCCGGCAGCTCCACCGTGCGCCAAGCGATCATCATGGACTTCGACCCGACGATCACCGCCTTCGCCTTCCAGCTCGGGGCGTACGACCCCGCCGGCACCGACCTCGAGGTGCGCATCGAGTTCACCGACGAGACCACGGCCTCGCTGTTCGTGGGGAATACCACCGGCGAGGAGATCGTCAACGTCTTCTTCGGCTTCACCGCCGACGCGCCGGTGTTCCGGGTGACCCTGATCGCCGGCATCCAGGGGGGCGGCTACGAGGAGTTCGTGGTGGACGACCTGATCTTCGGGACCGCCGCGGAGACGTCCGACACGCACCCGCCGGTCTGCAGCGGCGATCCCTTCGTCGGCGACGGCGCGTTCATCCAGGGGAGCGCCACCGACAGCGCGCCCGGGGACAGCGGCATCGCCTCGATCGCGCTCGACGAGGGGTCCTTCAACCTCACGCTCTCGGTGGACCCCGATTTCGAGCGGGGGGCCTCCTCCACGACCTTCCTGGTGTCGCCGACCGACGGGGGGATGGACGCCTCGGGCACGGTGGTGGTGACCGATCTCGAGGGGTTCGAATGCCGCCTGCCGGCCGATTTCCAGACGGTCGGCGAGGGTCCGCTGACCGACGAGGTGCTGTGCGACGGCGAGGGGATCCTCCTGGCGATCACCAATGGAGAGGAGACCCCCGCGGGGACCGCCGCCTGCGCGTCCGAGGTTCCGTCCGGGGACGACCCGGCGTTCCCCCCCGGGTACGAGGCGTCGGCAGCGGAGGACCCGTTCCCCTGCCGGATCCTGACCGTCGATTCGCCGATCGCCGGCGACACGGAGATGGTCTACAAGAAGGACGGCGACTTCGACCCGCGCCTGCGTCTGCTGTTCTCGCGCTCCGCCGACGGGGGGCTCACCTTCCCGCCATTCGACGACATCACCGAATCGGTCATCCCGATCTTCACGGTCGTCCCCGATCCGACGCGCCTGTCGGGCAAGAAGCAATGGTCGCCGGTCAAGATCGCCTGCGCCGTGCAGGCTGAGATCTGCGACGGCACGGATAACGATCTCGACGGCGAGATCGACGAGGGGCTGCCGGTCGGCGGGCCGGACGTCGATGCCGATCTCGACGGCGCGCCGCTGTGCGCCGCGGGGGCGGCCGACGCCGACTGCAACGACCGGATCGCCGCCATCCATCCTGGCGCCACGGAAGCCTGCAACGGGCTGGACGACGACTGCGACACCGTCATCGACGAGGGAAACCCGGGCGGCGACGCCGCGTGCGTCGTGCCGGACCTGCTGGGGGCCTGCGCCGAGGGGCTGACCACCTGCTTCGAGGGGGCGCTGCACTGCGAGCAGGTGAACTTCCCGGCCGCCACCGACGTCTGCGACGGCCGCGACGAGGACTGCGACGGACTGACCGACGAGCAGTACGTCTTCGGAGGCTACCGGCCGCCGGTGAATGCCGACGGCAGCAGCATCTTCCGCCGCGGCCGCACCATCCCCCTGAAGTTCCGGCTCGCCGACTGCTCCGGGGCGCCGGTGACCGGGGCGATCGCCACCGTGGAGGTCTTCTTCTACGCCGCCGGCGTCGTCGGCACCGAGATCGAGGAGGTGGCGTCGCAGGCGGCGTCGAACACCGACAACCTGTACCGCTACGACGCGACGGAGGACCAGTACGTCTACAACCTCGATACGATGCCGCTCGCCCCGATGACGAGCTACCTGATCCGGACGACGCTGGACGACGGAACCTCCCACGACGTGGTGGTTTCGATAAAGTAGCGCGTCATGGACTTCCTCACGATCCTCACGCCGGACGGCCGGACGCTCCGGCGTGAGATCGGGCCGGAGAGCGTCCGCATCGGGCGGGCCGCGGACAACGAGCTGGCCCTCGACGATCCGAACGTCTCCCGGATCCACGCCCGGCTGTCGCTGCGGGCCGACGGCTTCTACATCGAGGACGCCGGCGCCAAGAACGGCGTCTTCGTCAATGGGACTCGTGTCGAGGGGGAGGCGCGGCTCCATCCCGGAGACCGCTTCCGTCTCGGTTCGACGACCCTGATCCTCAACGCCGCGGACACCGGCGGCGTGGAATTCACCGACACGCCGCTGCACCAGGGGAGCGGCACGATGGTGCTTCGGGCCGCCACCGTCCTGGGAACCCCGGCCCCGGGCCCGCGCGACGCCCCCTCGTGGACGGCGATTCTGGCCGAGGCCAACGAGCAGTTGGTGTTCCACCGCCCGCTCCCCGAGCTGCTCGAGACCATCATGGATCTGGCGCGCCGGGCGGTGCCGTTCGAGCGCGGCCTGCTGATGCTGCTCCAGGGAGATCGCTTGGTCCCGCAGGTGGTGCGCGTGCCGCCCGACGAGGCGGCCCGGCCGCTTTCGGTCAGCCGCACCATCGCCGATCGGGTGGTGCGCGACAAGGAGTCGGTCCTGACCTCGGACGCGCTCCACGACGACCGGTTCATGCGCGGGGCGAGCGTCGAGGCGCAGCACCTGCGCTCGGTGATGTGCGTGCCGCTGTGGAGCAACCGCGAGGTGATCGGTCTGATCTACGTCGACAACCGGCACCGCGCCGGGCTGTTCCAGGAGGACAACCTCAGGATCCTCACACATCTCGCCAACGTCGCCGCGGTCAAGATCGAGAACGCCCGGTTGTTCGGGCAGGCGCTCGCCGCCGAACGGATGGAGCTTGACCTGCAGCGGGCGGCGGAGATCCAGCGCTTCCTGCTGCCGTCCGCGGGACCGTCGATCCCCGGCTATCGGCTCCACGGACGCAGCCTCCCCTGCCGCGAGGTGGGGGGGGACACGTACGATTTCCTGGAGCTGCCGGATGGACGCTGGGCGGTCAGCCTGGGGGACGTGGCCGGCAAGGGGCTGCCCGCAGCCCTGGTGATGTGCTCCTTCCAGGCGGCGCTGCGCGCCCTCGCCGGGCTGGCGCTGCCGGCCGCGGAGATCGGCGCCCGGCTGAACCGCCTCCTGTGCCGCCAGATCCCCGAAAACCGCTTCGTCACCCTGTTCTTCGCCATCCTGGATCCCGCGACACACCGGCTGGAGTATTTCAATGCCGGTCACAACGCGCCCTGCCTCCTGCGCCGCGACGGCCCCCCCGAACGCCTGCCGGTCACCGGGCCGCCGCTCGGCATGTTCGAGGAGGCCGCCATCGGGGTGCGGCAGGCCCGGCTCCGCCCCGGGGACCTGCTGATCTGTTACAGCGACGGAGTCACCGAGGAGACCGGCGGCGGGGAGAAGGAGTTCGGCGAAGAGCGGCTGTTCGAGGTGGCGCGGGAGGGACTGGCGGAGGGGCCGGAGAAAGCGGCGGAGCGGATCACCGCCGCCCTGGGAGATCACCTCGGCGGCACGTCCCGACAGGACGACACCACCCTGCTCCTGCTGCAACGGATCGGTTGAGGGTCGGCGATCGAGGATTTGACGATCAAGGGCGCCGGGCCGTCTCGCGGCCCCGGCGCCCTGTCTTCGTCAGGCGGCCGCCCGCGGGGCGGGCCGCCGTCGGCGGCGCTACGGCGTCAGGCCTTCTTCTCGAGGCTGATCGCCTTGACCGACTGGTGCTCCCCCTTCTCGTTGTCCTCGCAGGTGAGGGTGACGTGATCGCCCGTCTTGAGGGTCTTGAGGGTGGCGACCGCGGACTCGGAGACGGGGGCGGTCTTGGTCTCCCCCGCCTCGTCCTTGATCGTCAGCTTCTTCCCTTCGACGTCGATCGAGACGACCTCGGCCTTGACCTGGTGCGTCTTCATCCCGGCCATCGCCGGGAGCACGCCGAG
>JBOGOE010000403.1:0-14382 GCA_050747445.1 Candidatus Polarisedimenticolia bacterium
CGCCGCTTCCCCGCTCGAAATGGCCCGCCCGTCTGGTGATCATGCGGCACGCCGAGAGCGAGTCGAACCGGCACCGGCAGCGGCTGGAAAAGGACGGGACCCGCGAGGCTTACGTGAGCCGCGACCGGCGCGACGCCGACTCACCGCTCACCCCCCTGGGCCGCGAGCAGGCGGCCAGGACCGGACGATGGCTCGATGGTCACGGCCCGTTCGACATCCTCTATGTTTCCCCCCACCTGCGCACCCGGCAGACGGCGGAGATCCTCCTCGAGCAGATGCGCCACCCGGTCCCCCTCGTCCTGGAGGAGCGGATCCGGGAGCGGGAGTTCGGCGTGCTGGAGAATCTCACCAAGCACGGTGTGCGGGACCGCCATCCGGAGGAGGTGGCGCGCAAGACCCTGGTCGGCAAGTACTACTACCGGCCCCCCGGAGGGGAGTCGTATCCCGACGTCAACCTGCGCCTGCACTCGTTCCTGGGAACCCTGGTCCGGGAGCACGCCGGCAGGAAGGTGCTGGTGATCACCCATAGCGTCGTCGTCCTGTTGTTCCGTCGGCTCCTCGAACGGATGGAGGAGCAGGAGGTCCTGGGGCTCGACCGGCAGGACGAAGTCAAGAACGCCTCGCTGCTCACCTACGAACTCGGCTCCCGCGACGGCCGCGAGGGGGTCCTCGTGCGCACGTCCTGGAATCTGGTCCCCTGAAGGAGTCACCGCATGCGTGATCGTCTGGTGCTCTACGTCGGCGAAAAGAACATTTCTTCCTGGTCCATGCGGGCCTGGGTGGCGCTGCGCCACAAGGGGCTCGACTTCGAGGAGCGGTCCATCGAGCTGCGGACCGACAAGGATCGGAGCGAGCGCCGCCGGGTGTCCCCGACGGGACGGGTGCCGGTCCTGCATCACGGCGCGCGCGTGATCCCCGACTCGCTCGCGATCCTCGAATATCTCGAGGAGGCCTTCCCGCCGCCCGCGCACCCGGCCCTGTGGCCGCAGGATCCGGACGCGCGCGCGCGGGCGCGCTGGATGGCCGCGGCGATGCACTCCGGGTTCATGAAGCTGCGCGAGTCGATGTCGTTCAATCTCTGCTTCCTCCCGCGCCCGCCGCAGCCGACCCCCGAAGCCCTCGCGGAGGCACGCGAGATGCTCGGTTATTTCGAGCAGGCGCTGGGCGCGAACACGTCGAAGGGGGCGTTCCTGGCGGGCGGGTTCGGCGGGGCCGATGTCATGTACGCCCCGGCGATCGTCCGCCTTGCGGCGTTCCGCGTTCCGACCGCCGATACGCCCCTCGCCGCCCGCTACCTCCCGGCGGTCCTGGAGCACCCTCCGGTCAAGGCGTGGCTGGACGCGGCCCGCTCGCTGCCGCCGCGGGAAACCTACTGAGATGGCGTCCGAGCGGGCCCTCCGGGTCGAAGCCGACGGGGTGCGCCTGTACGCCGTCCTGGCGACCGGCCCGACCGCCGATGCCGTCTGGGAGGCGCTGCCTCTGTCCGGAAAGGCGGAGGTCTGGGGGGAGGAGGTTTACTTCAACGTCCCTCTGCGGATCCCGGCGGAGGCCGGGGCCCGTCGGGAGGTCCGGGCCGGCGAGATCGGGTACTGGCCCGAGGGTCCCGCCATCGCCCTGTTTTTCGGCAGGACGCCGGCCAGCACCGGCGACGAACCGGTCGCCGCCTCGCCGGTCAACGTCTTCGCCCGCCTCACCGGCGACGCCCGGCGCCTCGCGCGGGTGCGGCCGGGCGGGGTGGTGACCCTGACGTCGATCGAGGGTTGACGGGCCGGCGCCGCCCCGGGCCCACCAGCTGTACCGCACCTGGTAGGTGACCGCGCGATCCAGGGCGTCGAGGTCGATCGGCCGCCCCAGATGGGTCTGGAGGAGCACGCAACCCGTCCGCGCGCGTGGCGCTTGGCGCATGCCGGAGCGCCCCCGCACCCTAGCACCGGGCCCGGACGGCGGCAATGCCGCACGCGATCCCGCACCGTGCACCCGCGGCCGCCGCCGCGGCGGCGCTCAGACCGCCGCGATGAGTCGATCCAGCAGCCCGAGCAGGCGATCGATCGGCGCCCGCGTCACGGTGAACGGGGGGCAGAACAGGAGGGCCCGGCCGTCGGTCGAGGGGAGCAGGCGGACGCCGCGGCGCAGCGCCGCGGCGGCGATCGCCGCGACCCGCTCCGCGGTGTCGAACTGGACCCCCAGAAGCAGCCCGTGACCGCGCACGTCGAGGATCCGGTCCGGGTGGGCGGCACGCAGATCCTCCAGTCGTCGCTTGAACTCGGCGCCGACCGCCGCGGCGCGGTCCACCAGCCCCTCGCGCCGGAGGATCCGGAGGGTGGCGCGCGCCGCGGCGCAGCCGACCGGATGGCCGGCGAAGGTCAGGCCGTGGTTCAGCCCGGTGCGCCGCAGCACCTCCCCCCAGCCGCGCTCGAAGATCACCGCGCCGAGCGGGGCGTAGCCACCCGTGAACCCCTTGGCGCAGACCAGGGCGTCCGGTCGCAGACCGACGGTCTCCGACCCGAACCAGCGACCGGTCCGCCCGAAGCCGGTGACCACCTCGTCGGCCACCAGCTTGATCCCGTGGCGGTTGCACAAGGCGCGCATCCCGCGCGCCAGGTCCGGGGTGAGCGGGACGGCGCCGCCGGTCCCCATCACCGGCTCGACGAAGATCGCGGCGAACGTCCTGGGCCCGCGGCGTACCAGGGTGGCCTCCAGCCGTTCGAGCGTCGCGTCGGCCGCCACGGTCCAGTCCCGCCCCGACTTCTCCCACAGGTCGTAGGGGGAGGGGGTCTTCACGGCCCACGGCCGGCGATCGCCGTACGGCATCAACGGGCCGCCGCAGATGTTCTCGATGGTCATGGTGTCGCCGTGGTACGACTGCCTGAAGGTGAGGACGCGCGTGCGGCCGGTGACCTTGCGCGCCATCCGCAGCGCCGCCTCCATGGCGTCGGACCCGCCGACGGTGTAGTGCGGCACGCCCAGACCGGCGGGAAGGATCGCCAGCAGGTCGCGCGTCAGCTCCAGCCGGACGTCGGTGAAGTCGGTCGGCGACACCCAGGACATCCGGCGGGACTGCGCGGCGAGGGCGCGCGCCACCTCGCTCCGCCCGGTGCCGATGTTGTTGACGAAGTACTGGCCCCCCCAGTCCTCCAGGACGCTGCCGTCGGCCTGCGTCACCGTGAACCCGCGGGCGCGCACCGTCGTGGTGGCCGCGGATGCCTTGCGGCCGCCGGGCGCCCCGCTGGACCAGACGTTGAGATAGAAGGGAACGGACGGTTTCGCGCTCAAGGGGCGGGGAGTATAGCACCGGCGCCGGTCGGACCCGGAGCCGCGGTGAGGACCGGCCCTCAGCGAAGGAGACGGACCAGGGCCTTCTCGTCGAACCCCAGGACGATCGTCCGCCCGCGCACCACGATCGGGCGGCGGATCAGGTTCGGATGCTGCGCCATCAGGCGGACGGTCTCCGCGGGCGAGGGGGGACGCACCGCCATGTTCCTCTTTCTGTAGAGCTCGTTGCGGGTATTGAGGAAGTCGCGCGGGTCGCGGTCGCCGAAGAGATCCAGGAGCTCCGCCTCGCCCAGGGGATCCTTCCCCAGGTCCCGCTCCCGCAACCGCGCCCCCCTTCCGAGCAAAAGACCTTTTGCTCTGCGGCAGGAGGTTCAGGTGGGTTTGTGGTAGAAACCGAGGGCCGGCGCGGGCATCCCGTTCTCCGTCGGGCCGGATTCTATCAATTCTCAGCGGCCGGCGGGCTTCTCCCCGCCGAGGACGCGCCGCACGCGGGTCAGCAGCTCCGACATGGTGAAGGGCTTGGGGAAGAAGCCGAGCGCCCCTTCCCTGATCGCCTGCTGCGCCTGGGCGTTGTCGGCGTAGCCGGAACACAGGATCACCCGCGCGCTCCGATCCATCCCAAGGATGCGGCGGAAGGTCTCGAGGCCGCTCATCCTCGGCATCACCATGTCGAGCAGGACGAGCGCCACCCGGCCCCACTCCTGTCGATACACCTCGAGCGCCTCGACACCGTCCGAAGCGAGCACCACCTCGAACCCGGCGCTCTCCAGGATGTCCTTCATCATCTCGCGAATCGCCTGCTCGTCGTCGACGATCAGGATGCGACCGGCGGCTCCGGACGGAGCCGGTACGGGGGGGACGGGTCCGGCGTCCGGCGCCGCGGGCGGCTCCATCGCGCCGACAGGCTCCGTCCCGGCGGGCTCGGGGTCGCCACGGCGCGGCGGCTCGACGCGCATCCGGTCGCGGACCAGGGCCGGCACGTACAACCGCACCGTCGTCCCCAGACCCGGGGTGCTCTCCAGCGCCACGTGGCCCCCGTGGTTGCGGACGATGCCATAGACGACCGACAGCCCCAGCCCCGTCCCCTTGCCGTCCGGTTTGGTGGTGAAGAACGGCTCGAAGGCGCGATCGGCGATCTCCGGCGCCATGCCGACGCCGGTGTCGCCGACCACGACCTGAACGTAGTCGCCGGGCTGCAGACCCGGGCAGGACTGGACGAAGCGGCGGTCGAGGCTGGCGACACGCGTCTCGAGGGTGATCCGCCCTCCCTCGGGCATGGCGTCCACGGCGTTGACCGCCACGTTCAGGATCGCCTGCCTCATCTGGTCGAGGTCGGCCTCGACCAGCGGCAGGTCGGGCTCGGTCTGGACTTCGACGGCGACGTGGGGGCCGGCGCTCTTCTGCAGGAACGACGCCACCTCGCGGACCGCGTCGTTGAGATCGACGCGCGCCAGCGCGTACTGTCCGCCGCGCGCAAACGCCAGGAGCTGCTTGGTCAGCTCGGCGGCGCGCACCGCTTGCTGCTCGATGACCACCGCCTGCCGGTGGATCGGGTTGTCGGAGGTCGCAAGCCCCTTGATGTGGCTCGCGTACCCCAGGATCGCCCCCAGGATGTTGTTGAACTCATGGGCGATGCCGGAGGCCAGCGTCCCCACCGACTCCATCTTCTGCGCCATCACCAGCTGCGGCGGCAGATCCTTCCCCGCCCCTGAAGCGCCGGGTCCCACTCCGGGCGCCGCCTCCTGGAAGGCCCGGCGATTCTCCACCACGATCCCGAGCAGGCGCCCCAGCCGCTCCAGGATCCCCAGCTCTTCCGGGTCGATCGCCTCGGCGGTGCGTCCGGCCACCGAGACCACGCCGTGCACGCCGCCGGCGGTGCGCAGCGGCGCCGCCGCCAGGATCCGCAGGCCGGTCACGTCCAGGCGGTCCTCGGCGTCGCGCGGCGAGCCCCCCGCGGGTTCGGCCGCATGCGCCTCCCCTGCTTCGAACACCCGGCCGACCAGGGTGCGGCCGACCGGCATGGTGCCCAGGGCCTGGACCGACTCCGGCGACATCCCGTGGTGCGCCCGCAGCTGCAGCGCCCGCGATCGCGGATCGATCAGGTGGACGCAGGCCGCCTGCACCCGCGCGCGCGCCGCTCCGACGCTCGCCGGTGCGGACGACTCGCCCTCCTCGCCCAGCAGGCGGACGACCTGGGCCATGGCGTCCTCGAGCACGCCGCGCAGATCCGAGGGACGGCCGCCGGCTTCCAGCACGATCCGCAGCGCCTCGGCTTCCGCGGCGCGGCGCCGCAGCTCGCGCTCGCACTGCTGCAGGCGCGATTCCAGGTCGAGGCTGTAGTGCATGACGTCCGAGATCACCCGCGCGTTTTGAAGGACCACCGCCATCTGGTCGCCGATCGCCTGCATGAGACCCAGATCGGCCTCGCCGTAGCGCCGCCCGTCGTCGGCCGCCAGGAGCAGGGTCCCCACCGCGCGACCGCGCGCCCGCAGGGGGACGCAGACCAGCGCCCGGCAGCCCGAGCGGCGCACCGCGTCCGCCTCCTCGAACTCGGTCGCCCCGGCGAGGTCGGACAGCGCGAACGGCTCGCCGCGCTCCAGGACGCGGCCCCGGATCCCCCGGCCGCGTCCGGCCGGCAGGGCGCGCAGGCGATCGAGTCCCGCCGCATCTCCGGTGCCATGCGCGAACCGGAGCGTTTCCACGCCGTCCTCTTCCGCCGTCAGATGGATCGCGCCGAGGACGTGACGCGTCAGATCGATGGCCTTGCGGAGCGCCCCCTCGACCTGCCGATCGGGATCGAGGGACGGCGCGGAGACGGTGGCGATGGCGTTGAGCGTCGTCAGCTCCCGGTTGCGCTCGCGCAGGCTGCCGGTCGCCTCCTCGACCTCCCGCTCCAGCCGCTCGCTGATGCGGCGGGCGTCGTTGGCCCGGCGCGCGCGGTCGATCTGGATGGTCATCTGGGCCGCCAGGATCTCCGCCAGGAGCACCTGCTCGCGGGCGAACGGCACCGCATCGTGACGCGCCAGGATGAGGACGCCGCGCCGGCCGACCCCGGCGCCGGCTTCGAGAATCAGGACCGACCCGAAACGGTGCGTCCTGCAGGCGACCCCCTGCTCGGCGAACGACGCCGCCGCATCGGGGGGGGCGGCGTGTGCGTCCCCGCCCGGACCGCCGGCGCCCCCGGACCCGATCCCTTCGGCGCCGGCGCCGAGATCGGTCCCCAGGAGGACGCGGCTGGCGCGGCCCTGGCGCACCTGCGCCACCGCATCCTGCAGCCGGCGGTAGATCACCTCGATCTCGTGGGTCGCCATGTGGCGCCCCTCCGACCACCCGAACCGCATCCCGGGGAAGCCGTTGGCGGCGTCGATCACCGCGATGGAGCAGTCGGCGCCGACGATCTCGACGATGCCGGTGGTCCCTTCCCGCAGGATGCCGTCGTCCCGCCCCTCGAGCGCCAGGGTGTTCTGGATTTCCTTGAGCGAATCGAGGTGGGCGAGGATGAAGGCGGCGGCCGTGTCGGCGACCGGGACGGCCACGGCGCCGTCCCCGCCCGAACGGGCGGGTGGAAGGGGGGGCGGTCCTTCGCTGCGCCGGGCGGCGGGACCCTCGCCCTCCGTGGTGGCCGGAGCGGGTGGATGCTGGCGGTCGGATTCGGTCATGGTGCTACAATCGCGGACTCGTCGGAGATCGGAGACAGGATGCCCGCCGGCTGGCCGCGCTTCGACCTGTACGTCATCACGGACCCCGACCTGGCCCGCGGCCGATCGCACGTCGAGATCGCCCGCGCGGCCCTGGAGGGCGGGGCCGACGCCGTCCAACTCCGCGACAAGTCCGCCACGGCCTGTAACTTAGGTCGCATCGCCATGGAAATCCAGCCGCTTGCGCGGAAATTCGGGGCGCTGTTCGCGGTCGACGATCGGGTGGATGTGGCCCTGATCTCCGACGCGGACGGCGTCCACGTCGGGCAGCGGGACCTGCCGGCCCGCGAGGCCCGGCGGCTTCTGCCGCGCCCCCGGATCCTCGGCGTCTCGGCCGGGACCGTCGAGGAGGCGAAGCGGGCCGAGCGGGAGGGCGCCGACTATCTCGGGGTCGGTCCGGTCTTCCCCACCGGCACCAAGCCGGACGCCGGCGAGGCGATCGGGGCCGACCGCCTGGCCGCCGTGGCCGCGGCGGTCTCCATCCCGGTCGTCGCCATCGGCGGAATCACCGCCGACAACGTCGCCGCCGTGTTCGCTGCGGGGGCGGCGGGGGCGGCGGTGGTCTCGGCGGTGGTGGCCGCCGAGGACGTCAGCGCCGCGGCCCGGGCGCTGAAGCGGCGGATTGCCGAGGCCCGGCGGACGGTGGCCCGGTGACGGGGGCCGCACGATGAAGAGGGCCCTGACCATCGCCGGTTCGGATTCGGGGGGCGGCGCCGGCATCCAGGCCGACCTCAAGACCTTCGGCGCCCTCGGCGTGTTCGGAACCTCGGCGATCACCGCCGTCACCGCGCAGAACACCGTGGCGGTGACCCGCATCCAGGAGATCGATCCGGACGTCGTGGCGGCGCAGATCGACGCGGTCGCCCAGGACATCGGCGTCGACGCCGCCAAGACCGGCATGCTGTCGGGGGTCCCGATCATCCGGGCGGTGGCGGCGGCGATCCGGCGCAACCGGATCCCCAACCTGGTCGTCGACCCGGTCATGGTCGCCAAGACCGGCGCCCGGCTGCTGAAGGAGGACGCCATCGGCGCCCTCAACCGGGAGCTCCTGCCGCTCGCCGAGGTGACCACCCCCAACATCCCCGAAGCCGAGGTGATGGCGGGAATGAAGATCCCCGACCTCGCCACCATGCGTGAAGCGGCCAGGCGGATCCACGCCCTCGGCGCGCGGCGCGTGGTCATCAAAGGCGGTCACACCGACAGCCCGAACGTGGTGGACCTCTACTACGACGGGAAGGATTTCGAGGAGCTGAAGGCGGAGCGGGTCGAGACCCGGGCCACCCACGGCACCGGCTGCACCTTCGCCGCCGCCATCGCCGCCTATCTGGCGCACGGCCTGCCCCCCCTCGATGCCGTCGCCCGCGCCAAGGAGTTCCTGACCGCCGCCCTCAAGGCCGCCCCGTCCCTCGGCAAGGGGGTCGGCCCCCTCGACCACTTCCACTCCTTCCGCCAGGGATAGCGGCCGACGCGGCCGTTCCTCCGCCCTCAGGGGGTGTTGACCCTATTGAACCTCCCGGCGCTCCGGCCCCATATTGCGGCGCAGGCAGGATCGCGCCCGGCCCCCGCAGGCGGATCCATGGCGAATCGGAATCGCGCGGAGACGAGGTGCAGGCGCTCGCCCGGCTGCTCGGCACCGACGGCTTCATGCCGCACGGTCATTGCTACCTCTGGCAGCCGGCGCTCGTGTGGCTCCACGCCGCCTCCGACGGGCTGATCTTCCTGGCCTACGTCTCCATCCCGGTCACCCTCGCCTGGTTCGTCCGGCGCCGGGCCGACCTGCCGTTCCACTGGATGTTCGCGGCCTTCGGGTTGTTCATCGTCGCCTGCGGTCTCACGCACGCGATGGAGATCTGGACCCTGTGGGTGCCCTTGTACTGGCTGTCGGGGACGGTGAAGGCGGTGACCGCTGCGGTTTCGGTCGCCACGGCAATCCTGATGGTCCGCCTGGTGCCGCAGGCGCTCCGGCTGCCGAGCCCCGCCGCGCTGCAGCGGGAAACGGCCAAGCGGGACAGGGCCGAGATCCGGTTCCGCGGCGTGATGGAGGCGGCGCCCGACGCGCTGGTCATCTCCGGCGCGGACGGCCGGATCGCCATGGTCAACCGCCAGACGGAGATCCTGTTCGGCTACTCGCGCGACGAGCTGATCGGCCAGCCGGTCGAGATCCTGGTGCCGCCCCGCCTGCGCCAGGCGCACCCGGTCCATCGCGCCGCCTACATGCGACAGCCGGGGGTCCGGCCTTTAAGGGCCGGCATGGAGCTGTCGGCGGTCCGCAAGGACGGCACCGAGCTCCCGGTCGAGATCAGCCTGTCGCCGCTGGCGAGTCCCGACGGGATCCTGGTCACCGCGGCCATCCGCGACGTCAGCGAGCGGCGCATCACCCAGGACAAGCTCCGGCACTACGCGACCGCGCTGGAGCGCAGCAACCGCGAGCTGGAGGAGTTCGCCTACGCCGCCTCCCACGACCTGCAGGAGCCGCTCCGCAAGATCAGCGCCTTCGGCGACCGGTTGCGGGACGGGTACCGCGAGCGGCTCGACGACCGGGGCCGGGACTATCTCGATCGGATGCAGGACGCGGCGCGGCGCATGGGGGACCTGATCCACGGACTGCTGCAGCTCTCCCGGGTTACGACCGAGGCGCATCCCGTCCAGCAGGTGGACCTGCGCGCGGTGATCGCCGGCGTCCTGACCGATCTCGAGGAGCGGATCCGGGACGCCGGGGGTTCGGTCGAGATCGGCGAGCTGCCGGCGCTCCCCGCCGATCCGGTGCAGATGCGCGAGTTGTTCCAGAACCTGATCGGCAACGCGTTGAAGTACCACCGCCCGGGTCTGGCGCCGCGGGTCGTCCTCTCGGGTGCCGCCGGACCGCGCGGCACCCGGGAGATCCGGGTGGCCGACAACGGCATCGGCTTCGAGCCGCAGTACGCCGAGCAGATCTTCCAGCCGTTCCAGCGCCTGGTGACGCGCGCCGAGTTCGACGGGACCGGCATGGGGCTGGCGATCTGCCGGCGGATCGTCGAGCGGCACGGGGGCAGCCTGACGGCGGAGGGGCGCCCCGGCGAGGGGAGCGTGTTCATCATCCGGCTGCCGGGGATCCCGGCGGCCGCCGGGGCCGCCACCTGACCGCTTCGCGGACAACGGCTGTGGCTTCGACCCGCGGCGCGCCGAGCGGCTGTTCCGCCCCTTTCAGAGGCTGCGGGCCGATGACGGGGCCCAGGGAAGCGGCATGGGGCTGGCGATCTGCCGGAGGATCGCGGCCTGCCACGGGGGGACCATCGTCGCGGACGGCGTCCCCGGACGCGGCGCGACGTTCACGGTGACGCTGCCGGCGCGCGCCGACGCGCGGCGGCGGGCGGCCTGAGAAAGGAGCCCGCATGAAGGAACGCGGCACGCCCGCGGTGATCCTGCTGGCCGAGGACGATGACGACGACTACACGCTGATCCGCGACGCGCTCCAGGAGGCCCGCGTGCTGAACCCGCTCCTCCGGGTGAAGGACGGCGTCGAGCTCCTGGAGTACCTGCGCCGGCAGGGGGCGTTCGCGGACCCGGAGAAGGCGCCCGCCCCGAGCCTGATCCTGATCGATCTCAACATGCCCCGGAAGGACGGCCGCACCGCCCTCAAGGAGATGAAGGAGGATCGATCCCTGCGCGGGCTGCCGGTGGTGGTCCTGACCACCTCGAAGTCGGAGGAGGACGTCCTCGCGGCCTACGACATCGGGGCCAGCACCTTCATCCGCAAACCGGTCACATTCGAGGGGCTGGTGGAGGTGGCGAGGGGTCTCGGCCGGTACTGGTTCGAGATCGTCGAGCTGCCCCGGACGTCCTGAGGACCCATGACCGATCCCACCCGCCCCCTCCGGATCCTGATCGTCGACGACGACCCCGACGACCGGCTCCTGCTCGCCGAGATGCTCCGCCGCGGGCTCGGTGAGCCGCCACCCGAAATCGAAATCGCCCCCCAGGCCGCCGGCGGTCTCGCCGCCATGCGCACGGGGACCTTCGACCTGGCGATCGTCGACTACCGGCTGGCTCCCGGGACGGGACTGGAACTCCTCCGGGAAGCGCGCGCGGCCGGGCTGGATCTGCCCCTCCTCCTGATGACCGGAATGGAGGACGAGCGGATCGCCGCCGGCGCGCTGGATCAGGGGGCGAGCGACTGCCTGCCGAAGACCGGGCTGACCCCGGAGCTCCTCCGGGAGGCGGTGCTGCGCGCCCTGGAGCGGCGCGACCGGACGCTGCCGCATCGATCCGCCGGAACCGCCGCCCGCGGCGGGACGCGGCGCGCCGGTGCGGCGCCGGCGCCCGCCGGTCACCGCGCCACCCAGCTCGACCGGGAGATCCGCCCGCCCCTGAACGGCGTCATCGGCATGCTCGAGCTGGCGCTCGAGACGAACCTGACGGCGGAGCAGCGCGAGTACCTGCGTGTCGCCCGGGCCGCGGCCGATTCCCTCACCGACGTGGTCAACGACGTCCTCGATCTGTCGCGCATCGAGTCGGGGAGGCTCGAACTCGACTCGAGCGAGTTCAGCCTCAGGGGGTGCGTGGGCGACACCCTGCGGGCCCCCTCCCTCGAGGCGCGGCAGAAGGGACTCGCGGTGCGCTGGGAGGTGGCGGCCGACGTTCCCGACCTCCTGGTCGGCGACCCGGGTCGCCTGCGGCAGGTCCTGCTCAATCTCGCCGCCAACGCCGTCCGATCCGCGGGCGCCGGCGAAATCCGGGTGCGGTTCGAGACGGAAGGCCTGGCCGACGACCGGGTGACCCTGCACGTCAGCGTGCGCGGCACCGGGCCCGCCGCGGTGCCGCGCAGGGGCGGCACGGGACTCAGCCTCACGATCGCGGCGGAGCTGGTGAGCAGGATGCAGGGGGAGCTCTGGTTCGAGAGCGAGATCGGCTACGGCAGCATCTCCCACTTCACGGCCCGCTTCGGACTGTCGCGGCCGCGGGGGGACGGAGGCGGCGGCGCCGGCGTCGACCTGCGCGCCCTGCGGGTCCTGACGGTGTCCGACGATCCGGTCCGGCGCCGTCATCTGGAGGATCTGCTGGCCGGGTGCCAGGTCAGGATCGCGGTGGCGGCGGACCCGGCGGCCGCGCTGCGGGAGCTGGAGCGGGAGGCCGCGGGGGGCGCCCCGTTCGACCTGGTGCTCCTCGACGTCCACGGGAGCGGCTCGGACGTGTTCGATCTGGGGCGGCGCATCCGTTCCACCCCCGGGCAGAGCGGTCTCGCCGTCGTCCTGCTGACCGCGGCCGGACAGCGCGGCGACGCGGCCCGCTGCCGCGTCATCGGCATCGACGCCTACCTGCCGTGGCCGGTCGAGGGGCCGATCCTGCGCCAGGCGCTGCTTCTGACCGTCCGCGCCCGCCGCCGGGGGCAGGAGCGGCCGCCGCTGGTCACCCGCCACCTCCTGCGCGATCAGGGCCGGCGCGCCCCCACCCTGAAAATCCTGCTGGCGGAGGACAACCGCCTCAACGAGATGGTCGCACGCGGCGTGCTGGAGGAGTGCGGGCACTCGGTGGTGATCGCACGGGACGGCCGGGACGCCGTCGCGGCGTTCGAAACCGATCGGTTCGATCTGGTCCTGATGGACGTGGAGATGCCCGGCATGGACGGCGTGCGGGCGGCGACCCTGATCCGGGACCAGGAGCGGGTTTCCGGCTGGAACCCGGTGCCGATCGTCGGCATGGCGGCGCGCGCCGCAAAGGGGGATCGGGAGCGCTGTCTCGACGCGGGGATGGACGGCTCGATCGCCAAGCCGATCCACCCGCGGCGTTTCTTCAACCTGCTGGAGAACCTCGGTCTCGCGGCGCCCGGTCCCGAGGGACCCGAGCCACCCGCGGGACCCGGCGGCGACCCCGGGCTCCTCGACCGGGAGACCCTGCTGCGCGAGGCCGACGGCGACGCCGGTCTGCTGCGGCGGATGTCGGACCTGTTCCGCGAGCAGTCGCGGCGGCTGCTGGCCGACCTGGCGGCCGCCGTCGAGCGCGGCGACCGGGAGGGGATGCAGCAGGCCGCCCGCCTCCTCAAGGGGGCGGTGGCCCACTGGTGCCAGGGGGGAGCCTATCTGGTCGCCCGCCGCCTGGAGGAGCGGGCGCGCACCGGCGACCTGGAGAACGCCCCGCAGGACTGCGCCGCGCTGCAGACCGAGATCGACCGCCTCGATCAGGCCCTGTCGGGCGTCCTCGATTCGATCGGCTGAGCCGCCGCCGGTTCCGGACCAGCTTCTAGCCCTTGATGTCCATCAGAGACCGGCAGGCGTCCTGGTCGCCGTCGCTGCACCATTTCTGATAGACGTCGATGCAGCGCGTGTAGTCGTTGCTGGCCTCGCAGTAGGTGACCCAGGCGCGGCGCGCCTTCACCTTGCTGCCGAGCCGGTCGTACATCTCGGCCATCCGCAGGCAGCCGGTGTCCGCCGGATGGTTCTTGCAGATGAAGCCATAGAGCTTCTCCGCCGCTTCGATGTCGCTCCCCTTCTCGTGCAGCCCGGCGAGCGTGGCGCAATCGACCACCGACCCCTTCTCGCACAGCCGCGCCAGCAGGACCTTGGCCTTGTCGACTTCGCCCGCCCGCACCAGCACCGGCGCCAGACGGCGGCACCCTTCCTCCCGGCCGCGGTTGCAGGCGAGGGTCAGGAGCCGGCGCGCCTCCTTCAGGTCGCCCGCCTTCTCCGCCCACGCGCCCTGTTCGACGCAGACCCCGGGGTCGCCCCGCTCGCAGCTCCCTTCGGGGGGCCGGGCGGCGGGCGCCGCGGGCGCGTCGGCCGCAGGAGCGGCGCCGGCCGCCGGCCACGCGACCATCCAGATCATCCCGGCGGACAGCCCCAGTACCGACAGGCGCTTCGGAGGTCTCGTGGTGTGTCCTCCCATATCGTCAATCTAGGCACGGCGGGGCGTCCCGGCAACGCCGATCCGGCGCGCCGGCGATCCGGGCCGGCGTCCTCCCGCCGGCATTCCCCGCGCGGCATCCCCCGGCCGGCATCCCCCGGCCGTCAGATTCCCCCTTGAGCCCCGCGGTGGTTTGCACTATCCTCCCGGGCGATCGTCTCCGTCGCTGGGTGCGGCCGCAAGGACGGCCTGAGACGGCGTTTCGCGCGATCGCGGGCGCGACGCACGCCGGAGCCCTCGAACCTGTCGGGACCGCGCTGCGGCGCGGCGGCCCGAGTCACCGGTTAGGACCGGCGCAGGGAAGCGAACCCGTGAATACCCACGCGCAGCACCCGCCCGCGTCACCGAGCCCGTCGCGCACGCGGGAGCCGCTTCCGGGGTCCCGCAAGATCTACGTCACCGGGTCCGACCCTTCCCTCCGCGTCCCGGTGCGTGAGGTCGTGCAGTCGCCCTCCCCCGCAGGATTCGGCGCCGGCGGCCGGCCGGCGGCGGGGAACCCGCCGATCCGGCTGTACGACACCTCGGGACCGTACAC
>JBOGOE010000404.1:0-8135 GCA_050747445.1 Candidatus Polarisedimenticolia bacterium
GGTAAGAGCCTTCGGCGACCGAACGACGAAGTCCGCTAAGAAGGCACGGCGACATAACGACTCGATGATTGACTCTGTCGCTTCGCCTCGATCCATGCTTGAGATTATAACGCTTCGAGGTCTGTCATGATGCGGGTGAACATGGCAGAGACACACGCCACGTTCCGGTTGACGGACCACGGTTTCCCCCTGTCGGTCTCGATGCGTTCGATCCTGAAGCGCAGAATCATTGGCACCGTGACCGCGTCAAGGGCGACGAAGCCGAAATCGCGCAACAGAACGTTGACGTTCGCGAAATAGTTGCGGGCGTCGTGACGAGCAGGCTCGTGCAGCTTGAGAAACGTCTTGCTGACCTCGGCTAGCGAAGGACAAGTGGTGCGAAAGGAGGGATTCGAACCCTCATGGGTTGCCCCACCGGATCCTAAGTCCGGCGCGTCTGCCAGTTCCGCCACTTTCGCCCCGCCCAATATAGCAGCGGTCGCCGCGGCGCGGTGGGCCGCCGAACCTGGCCCCGATCGCGACTCCGGGATCACGCGACCGTAACGTCGCGGATCCGGCGCAGCGCCTTACGCGCCGTATCGGTGAATCGGGTGGTCCCCTCGCGCCCGGGGTCTCATATTAGGTACCGTGAGTGGCAATTCCGGCCGGTCTTCCTGGAAAGTTCTCGGGTCCGCGGCGCTGCTGTCGAGCGTTCTCTGGTGCGCCGGCTCGCCGCCCGCCCTGGGCGGCGAACCGGAGCCGCAGGCGAACGAGAATCCACGACCTGACCCCGCCGTCGATCCCGCGGCGTATTTCGAGCACTACTCCCGCGGCTTCCGGCTCGATACCCGCGAATTCACCTTCACCCAGCGCTATTTCTGGCGGCGCCTCTTCAATCCCACGGGACGCGATCGCACCATGGGCGCCGGTCTTCTCATGGGAGCCGCAGTGCTGGCGGGTGGCAAACGCGGCATCCAGACCGAGGTCGAGGAGAGCGATACGCCGCGCCGCAAGCTGTTCTTCGAGGGGGTCCAGCAGCTCGGAGGCCAGGGCGTCGTGCCGGCCGTGGCGCTGGCGTTTTACCTTGGAGGCTCCACCTTTGGCGGGTATCGCGCCAAGGAGACCGGGATGCTCCTCGGACAATCGGCGCTCCTGACCGCCATCATGACGGGCGCCGGTCAGTTCGCCCTGAACGAAGACCGGCCCCGGGAGGGCGGCGCGATCCATCCGTTCAAGGGCATGGGGCACGGGATCTCGGGCCACAGCTCGACCTCGGCGTCGATCGCCGGGGTGCTGTCGCGCATGTACCTGAAGATCGAACCCGACGACAGCAGGGCGGTGCGTGGATGGAAACGCGTCGGGAAGGGTTTCGCCTACGGCACACCGATCCTGGTCGGTCTGGCGCGCGTCAACGAACAGCAGCATTTCGCCTACAACTCGTTGCTCGGCGTCGGCATCGGATTCTGGGTCAGCAACGTGGTGGTCGACGCCCACGAGTCCTATCTGCAGGGCGGCGATTCCCGCCGATGGAAGCCGGACTCGGTCGGACCCATCTTCGACGAGGATGGGAATCCCGGCATCGGGGCGCGCTGGGAGTTCTAGGGACCTTCCGCAGTATCCCCCGTATCCTTAGATGTGTACCACCGCCGACGGGCACCCGCCCGCGGGGCATTCCGGGCGCCGTCAGTGGACAGGGGCCTCTTCGATCAGGGAGGCCGCCAGCAGGCGATGCAGGGCGGCGCGCAGGGTCGAGGGGTCCGGCGGGCGGCGGACGACCGGCGTGCCGGAGTCGGAGGCGAAGGCCATAAGGCGGGGATCCGCGGCATCCGCCGCGATGAAAATCACCTTCTTCAGAAGGTCGGGGCGTCCGTTCCGAAGCGCCGCCAGGAGACCGTGGCCGTCGAGGCGCGGCAGGGCGTAGTCGGCGATCAGGGCGATGTACTGGCCGTCGCGCACGCGGTCGAGAAGGGCCTCGCCCGTGGCGACCCCCTCGGCGCGATACCCCATCCCGGTCACGGCCATCAGCAGCAGATCCCGGATCCGCTCGTCCTCCTCGGCCACGAGGATCCGCGGACCGGACTCGGTCCAATCGTCGTCGGATGCGCCGCGCGGATCGGCGGCGACCACCGCGGCCGCCGGGGACACCGGATGCGGGGCGGCCCTGCCGGCCTCTTCGAGCGCCTCGGCGGACGCCACCGGCAGCTCGACGACGAAGGTCGCCCCGCCGGCGCCGGGGACCACCCGGATGGTCCCGCCGTGATCGCGGACGATGGCGAACGCCACCGAGAGCCCCAGACCCGTCCCCTTGCCGACGGACTTGGTGGTGAAGAAGGGGTCGAACACGCGGCGCACGTGTTCCGCGGCGATCCCGGGTCCGTCATCCGCGATGCTCACGGCCACCATCCCGCCCCGCCGCTCGCTGCGGATCGAGAGGGTCCCGGAGCCGCGGTGCTCGAACATCGCCTGCTGCGCGTTGGTGATCAGGTTGCCGAAGGCGGTCAGGAGCTGCTGCCGGTCCCCGAGCACGTCCGGCACGTCCGGTCCGAGGTCGGTCCCCACCAGGATGCGCGACATCTTCAGGTCGGCCGCACGGCGCTCGATCGCCTTCAGCATGAGGCCATTGAGACCGAGGGGCCGCTTCTCGGGCCGCTCGCGGCGGGCGAAACGGAGGAGGTTCCCGACGATGCGGGCGGCGCGATCGGTCTCGCGCAGGATGACCTCCAGGCCGCGGCGCGTCCGGTCGTCCACCGGCGCCTGGCGCAGCAGCTGGGCGTACCCCAGGACGCCGCACAGGGGATTGTTGAGCTCGTGGGCGACGCCGGACAGCAGGCTCCCGAGCGCGGTCATCTTCTCGCTCTGAATGACCTCCTCCTGCGTGTCGCGCAGCGCTTCGACCCGCGCCTGCAGTTCCTCGTGCAGGCGGGCGTTGCCGAGGGCGAGGGCGACGAGGGACGACAGGATCGCGGCGCTCCGCCGGTCCCGCTCGTTGAACGGCTCCGCGATGCGCACCCGGCTGACGTTGAGAACACCCAGCGGTTCGCCGTGCATGGTCAGGGGGCAGACGATGGCCGCGTGGATCCTGCGGTGCGCCACGAGACCCGCGAACCGGTGGTCGCGCGAGGCGTCGTCGAGGATGAGCATCGGCTCGGGCTGCAGCGCGACCCGCCCGGCGATGCGCTCCCCGATCGGCAGGCGGGTGGCGGCCCGGATCCCCGCGTCGAGCGAGGTCGACAGCGCGATGGTCAGGGCGCGGTTTCCGTCGAGGAGCATGAGCGAGGCGTCGTCGGCGCGCAAGACGCGCAGGGCGGCCTGCGCCACCCGGCCGTACAGCTCCTCCGGGTCGAGGGTGGCGAACAGGCTCCGGCTCAGCTCGTACAATCCGACGCGCTGCAGCAGCTCTCCGTGCTCGAGGGCGCGGCCCACGGAGAACAGCACCTCCTTGAACACCAGCGGCTTCTGCAGGAAGTCGGCGACGCCGCGGCGCAGGGACTCGACCGCGTTCTCCAGCGTGCCGTGACCGGTGATGACGATGACCGGCAGATCCGGCTGGAGCTCGTGGAGCCGGTCGATGAGGACGAGCCCGGGCGCGTCCTGCAGCGAGAGGTCGCACAGGGCGGCGTCGAAGCGGCCGGCGCGGACCTTCGCGAGGGCCTCCTCCGCCCCGCCGGCCGCCGTCACGGCGTAGCCGTGGTCCGACAGCCCTTCGCGCAGCAGCGCCGCGACCGCCGGCTCGTCGTCGACGACAAGGATTCTCGCCGCGTCGGACGGGCGCGCGAGCGGGGCGGAGCCGCCCGGAGAGGTGGGAGGATGCGAGGCGGGACGGTCGTTCAGGGCTTCGCCAGGGCCGAGCGCGGCATCAGGGTCTTTGCGGAATCCGCCTCCGGCGTGCCGGGCCAGCGCTGGACGATCTCCCGAAGGATCGGTTCGGCGTCGGCCTCGCGCCCGAGACGCACCAGCGTCTCCGCGAGCCGCATCTTGAACAACGGCTCGGCCGGGTTCTCGCGCGCGGCCCGCTCGTAGTAGCGCGCCGCGACCTCGGTCTGGCCGGTGTCCTGCATGATCGTCCCCAGACCCATCAGGGCGGGCGGGTATCCCGGTCGCAGATACAGGGCCGTCCGGTACATTTCGACCGAGCGGGCCACGTTGCGCGTCCCATCCCGGTACATCTTGGCGAGGGCGGCGGCCACCTCGGGGTTCGCCGGCAGGGCGGCGCGCACGTGCTCTTCGATCGCGATCGCCTGCCTGAAGTCGCGTGCCATGGCGAGGCTGACCGCCACCTGGTGGCACTCGAGCGGATCGGAGGCCCGGAAGCAGGCCGAGCAGGACACGGTGGTCGCCGGAACGACGGCCGCGGCGGGGACGGCGGCCGCGGCCACGGCCGGGAACAACATGACGACGAGAGACCGCACCAGCATGCGCACCGGGCACCTCCGCCACTCGCCGGCGCGCTCCGGCCGCCGGCGGATCGACTGCGCCTGTCGCAGAAGATAGGCAGCCGGCCGCGCTTCGCAAGCGATTGCAATTTTGTGACCGGCGCGTCAGGATCGCGGCTCCAGCGGGCGGCCACCGGTATGGAACGGCGGCACCCGCCCCTTGGTCCAGGAGGTGAAACAGATGCCGGTCCGCACCCGCACCATCGCCCGTTCCGCGGTCGCCCTGGCCGCGTGGCTGTGCGTGTGCAGTTCTATGGCCCTGTCCCAGGCCGCCCCGCCGCGCCCGCCCGCCGGCTCCCCTCTGTCCGGAGGCGGCGCCGTCTCCGGCCGGTCGGGGCGATCGGGGGCCGACCTGGTCCTGCGCAACGGCGCGGTGTTCACCATGGACGCGACCCGCTCCTGGGCCGACGCCGTCGCCGTGAAGGGGGGAAAGATCGTCTACGTCGGACCGTCCGCCGGCACCGACGCGCTGATCGTCCCGCGGACCAAAGTGATCGACCTGCAGGGACGCATGGTCCTGCCGTCGTTCCAGGACGCCCACATCCACCCGATCAGCGGCGGCATCTCCTACAACGCCTGCGCCCTGTTCGACCTCGGGACCAGGGAGGCGTACGTCCGCAAGGTGAAGGAGTACGCGGCGCAGCACCCGGACAGACCCTGGATCCGCGGCGATGGCTGGGCCCTCGACGCGTTCACCCCCACCGGCATCCCGGACCGGTCGCTCCTCGACGCGGTGGTCCCCGACCGGCCGGTCTATCTGGAGTCGAGCGACGGGCATTCCGCCTGGGTCAACACCAAGGCGCTCCAGATCGCCGGGATCACCCGGGAGACCTCCGATCCGGCCGGCGGCCGGATCGACCGCGACGGCAGGACCGGCGAGGCGGTCGGCGGGCTTCAGGACGAGGCGATGAACCTGGTGGCGCGCCACATCCCGCCCTTCACGGACGCGGAGCGGCTGGAGGGACTGCGCTACGCCCTCCGGATGCTGAACGGCTTCGGCGTCACCGCCTTCCAGGACGCCAACGCCCCGCGCGAGTCGCTGGAGGCCTACCGGATCCTCGATCAAAAGGATGCCCTCACGGCGCGCGTCGTCGCGTCCCTATGGTGGGACCGGAACCGGGACGAGGGGCAGATCCGGGACTTCCTGGACCTGCGGCACCGCTACACGCGCGGCAGGGTGAACGCGAACACCATCAAGATCATGCAGGACGGCGTCATGGAGGTGCAGACCGCCGCCCTGCTCAGACCCTACGTCGGGAAGCCGGGAGTGACCGGTCTCGAGATGGTCGACCCGGAGAAGCTCAAGGACTACGTCACCCGGCTGGACAAGGAGGCGTTCCAGGTCCATTTCCACGCCATCGGCGACGCGGCGATAAGGCACTGTCTCGACGCGGTCGAGGCGGCGCGCCGCGCCAACGGCAGCCGCGACGGGCGCCACCACATCTCGCATCTCGAGCTGTTCGACCCCGCCGACATCCCGCGGTTCCGGCAGCTCAACGTCATCGCCAACTTCCAGCCGTTGTGGGCCTTCGAGGACGGGTACATGAAGGACCTGACGCTGCCGTTCCTGGAGCCGGAGCGGCGGCGCTGGATCTACCCGATCCGGAGCCTCCTGGAGTCGGGGGCCGTCGTGGCCTTCGGCAGCGACTGGTCGGTCTCCTCCGCCAACCCGCTCGAGGAGCTGGAGGTCGCGGTGACCCGGATGGGGGCGGACGGGGAGACGAAGACGCCGTTCCTGCCCGAGGAACGAATCGATCTGCGCGACGCCCTCGCGGCGTTCACCATCGGCGCCGCCTACGTCAACTTCCTCCAGGACCGGACCGGCTCGATCGAGGAGGGGAAGCTCGCCGATCTGATCGTCCTCGATCGGAACCTCTTTTCCATCCCGCCGTCGCAGATCTCCGAGACCAGGGTCCTGCTGACCCTGCTGGAGGGGAAGCCGGTGCATGGCGACCTGGAGGCGCTGGCGCGCTAGGCGGACCGGGGCGGCGCGGGTGGACGCGGCGGGGGGGCGCCGCCGCCGTCGCCGGGGCGGGCCTGCTTGATGAAATTCATCGCCAGGGTGATCATCGAGCCGATGTCGGCGACGTTCGCCGGCAGGACGATGGTATTGGAGGTGCGGGCCAGCTCGCCGAACTGCGCGATGTAGCTCTCGGCGACCCGCAGCTGCACCGCCTCGTACCCCCCGGGGGTCTGGATGGCGTTGGCCACCATGCGGATCCCCTCGGAGGTGGCGTTGGCGACCGCCTTGATCGCCGACGCCTCCCCCTCGGCCTCGTTGATCTGCTTCTGCCGCACGGCCTCGGACGCCTTGATGGCCTGCTGCTTCTCCCCCTCGGCCGAGTTGATCATCGCGTCGCGCTGGCCTTCGGAGGTCAGGATGACGGCCCGCTTCTCCCGCTCGGCGCGCATCTGCTTCTCCATGGCGTCGAGCACGTCCCGCGGCGGCGAGATGTTGCGGATCTCGTAGCGCAGCACCTTGACGCCCCAGGGCTCGGACGCCTTGTCAAGCTCGTTGACCACCTGCATGTTGATCTGGGTGCGCTCCTCGAAGGTCCGGTCCAGGTCGATCTTGCCGATCTCGCTCCTCAGCGTGGTCTGCGCCAGCTGTGAGATGGCGAACCGGTAGTTGGCCGCGCCGTAGGACGCCCGCTGCGGGTCGATGACTTTGAGATAGAGCACCCCGTCCACGCCGACCTGCACGTTGTCGCGGGTGATGCAGACCTGCTCCGGGATGTCGATGGCGTTCTCCTTGAGCGAGTGCTTGTAGCGGATGACGTCCACGAAGGGCAGGAGGATGTGGAAACCGGCGTCGAGGGCCTTGTGGAACCTCCCCAGCCGCTCGACGACGAAGGCCTCCTGCTGCGGCACGACGACCGCCGTCTTGGCGATCGTCACGATCACCAGGATGGCCACCACGACGAAGATGATTGCGGTCATCGGCATGACGTCCTCCCGCGGTCCTACGAGGACCGCACCAGCAGCTTGAGCCCCTCGACCTTCTCGACCACGCCCCGGCCCCCCTTGCGCAGCGACCCGGCGCCGACGTTGCGGGCCGTCCACGACGTCCCCCTCAGCTCCGCCTTCCCCTCGCCCCCCGGCGCGACGTCCTCCAGCAGCACCACCGCCTCGCCGACCAGCGAATCGACGCTCGGCGCCCCCTGCGTTCCCTTCTGCATCCGGCGCAGGATCGGCCCGCGCAGGGTGACCAGCGAGACGATCGACAGGATCGAGAACAGCAGCCACTGCAGCCAGACCGGCTCCGCGACCCCGAACCCGACCAGCGTCCCCACGACGATCGCGGCGGCCCCGAAGAACAGCAGCACGACGCCCCCCGGGATGACCACCTCGATCACGAGCAGGCCAAGCCCCACCAGGATCCAGATCCACCAGGTCATCGTGTCTCCTCGGCCGCATGGCGGGCCGCCCCATCCGCCGGCAGGGGCGCTTCAGGTCGCAGAGACTAGCGGGAGTGGGTGTCGGCGTCAAGCGCGCGCCTCCCGGGAACGCTCGCGTCCCGCGGCACCCGGGATTCGACGGCCGATCACGGGAGTGGCGCGCCCGGAGGGGCTCGAACCCCCGACCACCGGATTCGAAGCTGAGCCCGTAGGTTCGCGCAAAGCTGTGACAACAGGGCGATTGCACGGAAGGGGCCCGTGGGACGATTGCTGCACGAATCCGCCCGTTTCCGCGGGTTTGAGCAGGTCCCGGACGGTGTCGAGC
>JBOGOE010000405.1:0-3284 GCA_050747445.1 Candidatus Polarisedimenticolia bacterium
CCAACCGTGAGACCGGCCGGACCGCCCCTGAGCCCCCCTGAGAGTCACACCTGGGGCGGGCGGCCGGGAGGCTGGGGGCGGTCCGACACCCGGTGCTCCTTGAGCTTCCGGAACAGGGTGGCGCGGCTGATGCCCAGGAGGGTGGCGGCGCGGTCCCGGTTGCCACCGGCCTCCTGGAGGGCGCGGCGCAGGTCGTCGGCGGTGACGTTGGTCTCGACGCCGCGGCCCGAGGTGGAAATCCTCTGGAAGAACGCCGGGTCGTGGCTGGCCGAGTCACGGGTGACAGTGTCGCCGGCGGCGAACAGGGCCAGCTTGGAGACCTGGTTCTCCAGCTCGCGGACGTTGCCGGGCCAGTCGTAGCGGGCGAGGAGCGCCATGAGGGCCGGATCGACGCGCAGCTTCGGGGTGCCGTTCTCCCGCGCCATGCGGGTCAGGAAGTGGTCGATGATCAGCGGGATGTCGTCGCGCCGCTCCCGCAGGGCCGGCAGGTTCACCGTCACGCCGTTCATCCGGTAGTACAGGTCCTCGCGGAACTGCTTCTTGCGGATCATCGCCTCGAGATCCCGGTTGGTCGCCGAGATCACCCGCACGTCCACGTGACGCGAGGTCTCCGCCCCGACCGGCCGGATCTCCCCGTGCTCCAGCACCCTCAGGAGTTTGCTCTGCATGGCCAGGCTCATGTCGCCAACCTCGTCCAGGAACAGGGTGCCGCCGTCCGCCATCTCGAACAGTCCCTTGCGGGACGAGTCGGCGCCGGTGAAGGCCCCCTTGACGTGACCGAACAGCTCGCTTTCCAGGAGCGTGTCGGTCAGGGCGGCGCAGTTCTCGGTGAAGTACCTGCGATCGCGGCGCGGGCTGTTGTGGTGGATGGCGCGGGCGATCAGCTCCTTGCCGGTGCCGCTCTCGCCCCGGATCATCACCCGCATGCCGCTGCCGGAGATGCGCGACAGGAGCGCGAACACCTCGCGCATCCGGGCGCTCCGGCCGATGATGTTCTCGAAACCGTAGCGCTCCTGCACCGCCGCCTTGAGCTGGCGGTTCTCCTGGCGCACCTGGTCGTACAGGCGCGCGTTCTCGATGGCGATGGCCGCCTGGTTGGCGAACGCCTCGAGGAAGCGCCGGTCCTGCTCGGCGAACACCGTCCCGGGCCTGCGGGTGTCGACGTACACCGTGCCGATGATCCGGTCGCGCATCCGCAGAGGCACGCACAGGAGCGAGCGGATCTTGTAGGCCAGGACGCTGCGGTACTGGCGGAATCGGTCGTCGGTCACCGCGTCCACCGACAGGATCGACTGGCCGCGGCCCGCCTCGCGCAGGATGCTGCGGCTGTACTCGGTGGCGTCGCGGATGGTCTGGTGCTCCATGTTACGCGCCACGACCATCTCCATCTCGTCGGTCTCGCTGCGGTACAGGAAGACCAGCCCGCGCTCGGCGCGCACGCTGTCGATGGCCAGGTCCATGACCTTGTTGAGCAGCTCCTTCAGGTCGAGGATCGAGTTGATGACCTGGGTGATCTCGTAGATCGAGGAGAGCAGGCGGACCGCGTCGTCCGAGGCGGCCGGGGCCTCGGCGACCGGGGACTCGGCGACCGGCGGCAGGGCCACAGGGCCGCGCTCGCGCCGCAGCAGGTCGCGGCGGCCGTCTTCGTTCAGGTAGTCGTCGCGCACGTCCTTGTCCTCGATGCCGGTGGCGATGTCACGGATGACGGAGCGGGCGGCATTATAGGAGGCGAGCGCGTCCTCGTCCAACCCTTTCGCGCTCCACGCGTCCCCCGCGAGCGCGCGGAAGCGCCAGTGGAATTCGCGATAGCCGTTCCGCTCGGTGGCCGCGATGCCGGCGCGGGCTTCGCGCAGGGCCTCGTCCGGCTTCCCGGCCAGGAGTGCCACCCGTCCGAGGGTCAGGTTCATCCGCAGCCGGTCGATGAACCGCACCCGCTTGGTCTCGACGCGGGTCAGCAGCCGGACCGCGGCCGCCGCCTCCTTGCGGTCGCCGCGGCGCGCGGCCAGGAGCGCCTGCGCGCACAGCGCGTAGCAGGTGATGCGGGCGTGATCCAGCTCGCGGCCGATGGCCAGCGCGTCGCGCGCGTGGAGCGCGGCCTCGTCCCAGGCGCCGGCCGCCAGGCGGTCCGCGGCGAGCGCCGCCAGCAGGAACCCCTCCTGCATCCGCGTCCCCGCGGCGCGCGCCTTCTCCAGTCCCTCCCGGTGGATGGCCGCGGCCCGTTCGACCCGTCCCAGGTCGAGCTGGACCCGGCCGAGCGAATCGAGGCAGGCGAGGATGCCGGTGAGATCCCCGCCCTCCTGCCGGTGGGATTTCTCCTCCTCGAAGCGGCGCAGGGCGCGGTCGAGCAGCCCCTGGCTCCACGAGTAGAGCCCCAGGTTGTTGAGCGCCCCGATCAGGATGGCGGCGTTGGCCCGCTCCCTGGCCCACGCCGCGGCCTGGCGCGACGCCTCGATCGCCGCTTCCAGGTTCCCCATCTCCTCCTGGATGATCCCGTGCGACACCAGGAAGCGGTTGTAGTCGTACTCCAGCCCGAGATCGCTGCAGAAGGTCAGGAGCCGTTTGACCATCGGGATGGCGGCTTCCCCTTCCCCCAGCCCGATGGCGTTGAGCACCAGGTTCCCCAGGATGACGGTCATCTGCGGCCGGTCGTCCATCGCTTCGCCCAGCGCCAGCGCCTCCTCGAAGTGGACCTTGGCCTGGCGGTTGTCCCCCCGCCGCGCGTAGATCAGCCCCAGGAGGTTCAGCCCGGAGCAGACCTCCGCGGGTCCGCCGGAGCGCCGCACCAGCGCCAGACCGCGCCGCCCCGATTCGAGCGCCGCCTCCTCCTGACCCAGCGAGCTCTGCGCCCATCCCTGGAAGCTGAGCGCCTTCGCCTCGTGCAGCTCGCTCCCGGCGCGGCGTGCCTCTTCCTGAAGCCGCCGGGCGTTCGCGAGGCACTTCTCGGGATCGCCGACCGGCCAGGCGTGGATGAAGGTCAGCCGTCCCAGCGCCTCCAGTCTCCTTGTGGTCGCCTCGGGCGGCAGGAATTCCAGGACCTTCGTGAGGTGGCCGACCGCGCGGCCGTAGTCGAACAGGTCGATGGCGCGGACCCCGGCGCGCCAGGCGTAGTCGGCGGCGCGCGGCGCGTCGCCGGCGGCCGCGAAGTGATGCGCCAGCTCGTCCACCACGTCCGCGGCGGCCGGACCGTGGACCGCTTCGATCGCCAGCCCCGCGGCGGCGTGCAGCTCGCGACGCCGGCTCTCCGGGAGCCCCTCGTAGATCGCCTGGCGGACCCGGCTGTGGGC
>JBOGOE010000406.1:0-11811 GCA_050747445.1 Candidatus Polarisedimenticolia bacterium
CCGCTGAGGGGCGACCCGTGAGCGCGGGCGGCGCGACGGGGGGAACGGCTCGGCCGGCGCACCGGGGCGGCCGGTTTCAGGCGCTGCGCGCGCGACTGCAGGAGTCCGCCGGGCGCCTGTTCGCCCAGCGGGCCGTCTGGGTGGCCCTCACCTTCGTCGTCCTTCCGCCCCTGCTCGTGGTGCCGCGGCTTCTCGACCGGCTGCCGGTACCGGCCCCCGGTGTCCCCGTGGCCGCCGACCTGGTGGCCCCGGAAACCGTCGAGTACGTGGATCACGCCCTGACCCGCTCGCTCCAGGAGGCGGCCCGGGAGGCGGTGCTGCCGGTCTACGAATTCGACCGGGGGGCGGGCGCGGACGCGGCGGATCGGCTCGCCGCCGCGTTCGACGCGTGGCGTGCGGCCCGGGAACGGACCGGTTCCGAGCCGGCCGCCTCACGGATGGCGCGGCTGCGCGAGGCCGCGGAGCTTCCGGTGGAAGACGCCCTCCTGCGGCTTCTCGACACCGCCCAGTTCAACCGCGATCTCGAGCTGCGACTCGCCGGCGTTCTGCGCCGGGTCCTCGACCGGCGGATCGTGGCGACCGGCGCCCTCGCTCCCCGCCAGGGCCCCTGGTCGCTCCGGGACGCGCGGGGGGACGTCGAGCGCCGGGAGGACGGTCCCGGGGACCTGCTGACGCTGGACGATGCGCGCGCCTTCCTCGGCACGGCCTTGCGGGAGGCCGGTGTCGCGGGCGAACGGGGCCGCGTCCTGGAGCCGTTCCTGCGCGAGCTGATCGCCCCGACGTTGCAATTCAACGCCCCCCTCACCGCGGCGCGGCGGGCCGGGGCCGCGGAGCGCATCGAGCCGATCCGGATCCGCGTCCCCAAGGGCAAGGTCCTGCTGCGGCGGGGCGAGGTGGCGGACGGCGAGACCGCCCTGCGCCTGCAGGCCTGGCGCGCCGCGCGCCGGGCCGGCGCCTCCGGCCGCACGGTGGTCGGCAACCTGCTGCTGGCCGCGCTCCTGCTGTTCTTCCTGTCGCGATACGTGTTCGTCTACCAGATGGCGTCCCGGCGCGATCGCCATCTGTTCGCGTTGCTGGTGGTGGTGATGCTGCTGTCCCTGCTGACCGACCGCGGCTTCCTGTGGCTCTACGATCGCGTCGTGGACACGGTGCAGATCGAGCCGTTCTCGGATCCGGTGTTCTACCGCTACATGATGCCGGTCGCCACGGGGGCGATGCTGGTGACGCTCCTGGTGAATCCCCGCGTGGGGATGGCCTACGTCCTGTTCTACGTGCCGCTGTTCGCGATGATGATGGATTGGGACCTGCGGCTCATGCTGTTCTGCCTGGTGAGCAACCTCGCGGGGGTCTACGGCATCGGAGCCTACCGGCGGCGCACCGCGCCGATCCAGGCGGGGATTCTCCTTGGGGTGGTGAACGCCATCGCGGTGCTGGCGCTCGAATACGTCCTGGGGAGGGGTCTGCCGGGGTGGCATCTGGTGTTCCAGATGACCTGCGGCTTCGCGGGCGGCATCCTGGTCGCGGTGCTGGCGTCCTTCTTCCTGCCGCTGCTCGAGTCGGTGTTCGGAATCCTGACCGACGTGCGCCTGCTCGAGCTCTCGAACCTGAACAACCCGCTGCTGCGTCGCCTGGCCGTCGAAGCCCCGGGCTCGTACAACCACAGCGTCATCGTCGGCACCCTGGCGGAGGCCGCCGCCGAGGCCGTCGGCGCCAACGCCCTGTTCTGCCGCGTGGCGGCCTGCTACCACGACGTCGGCAAGATGCTCAAGCCGGGGTATTTCGTGGAGAACCAGCAGGACGGGGTGAACCGTCACGATCGCCTGAGCCCCCACATGAGCGCGCTGGTCATCGCCAGCCACGTCAAGGAGGGGATCGACCTGGCGCGCAGCTACGGGCTGCCCCATCAGGTGCTCGACGTCATCCCCCAGCATCACGGCACGCGCCGCATCAATTATTTCTACCAGAAGGCGATCGAGGCGGTCGGCTCCGGCGCGATTCTCGATACCGACTACCGTTACCCGGGTCCCAAGCCCCAGACGCGCGAGGCGGCGTTGTTGATGATGGCCGATTCGATCGAGGCGGCGTCACGCACGCTCGAAGCGCCGTCCCCCGCGCGCTTCAAGGGCATGATCCGCACCATCGTCTCGGACATCGTGCTCGACGAGCAGCTCAGCGAGTGCGACCTGAGCTTCGCCGATCTGGAGCGGGCCAGCGCCGCCTTTCTGCACTGCCTGTGCAGCGTCTATCACCACCGGATCGACTACCCGGGGTTCGACTTCGAGAAGACCCCCGAACGTCCGTTCCGCGGCAGCCGCACGCACACCGATCCCCCGACCCGCGACCGCCGGTGGGGACGATGAGGGCGCGCATCGAGGTCGTGGCGCGGCATCCCGCGGGCCGCCGGCTGGTCCCGGACCTG
This sequence comes from Candidatus Polarisedimenticolia bacterium, assembly GCA_050747445.1. Taxonomy (GTDB): domain Bacteria; phylum Acidobacteriota; class Polarisedimenticolia; order Gp22-AA2; family Gp22-AA2; genus JBOGOE01. The sequence goes on from JBOGOE010000406.1 coordinate 2,420, forward strand.
CGGCGGCTGGTCCGGAGGCTCCTGCGCCGCCAGGGCCACGGGACGGCCGGCGTCAGCCTGCTGCTGGCGTCGGAGGCCGACCTGCGGCGGCTGAACAGGAAGTTCCTCGGCAAGGATCGACCGACCGACGTCCTGTCGTTCCCCGCCGGCGGGACGCTCGAACCGGGGATCCCGTTTCTGGGGGACATCGCGATCTCCGTCCCGCGGGCGGCGCGCCAGGCGCGCCGGGCCGGGTGGGCGCTCCGCGAGGAGGCGGCGCTGCTCACCGTCCACGGCGTGCTCCATCTCCTGGGCTACGACCACGAGCGTGACGACGGCACCATGCGCCGTCTGGAAGCGGACCTGCTGCGCCGCGACGCCGGGGTGGTCCTCGGCCGGCGCCGGCGGCCCTGGGGCGACCCCCCGCGGCGATCCGCGTCGCGACGCCCCGACCGGAGTCGGGCGTGAGCGGCCCCGATCCCGCCGGCGTCCTCCCGGCCCCCCCCGCCGGTTTCCGCAGCGGGGTCGTCGCCCTCGTCGGCCGCGCCAACGTCGGCAAGTCCACCCTGATGAACCGGCTCGTGGGGGCGAAGCTGGCGATCGTTTCCGAGGTGCCGCAGACGACCAGGGTGCCGATCCGCGGGGTGCTGCATCGGTCCGGATTCCAGATCGTGTTCATCGACACACCGGGGATCCACCGCCCGCGTCACCTGATGAACGAGGAGATGGTCCGGACCGCCACCCGCCTCCTGCACGACGTGGATCGGGTCGCCATCCTCGTCGACGCCTCCGAGGGGTTCGGTCCGGGGGACCGCTTCGTGTTCGACCGGGCGCGTGAGTCGGGGGCGAAATGCCTCCTGATCCTCAACAAGATCGACCTGATGCCGAAGGATCGGCTGCTGCCGCTGATGGACGAGGCGGCGCGCTCCGGTCTGTTCGAGGAGATCGTGCCGGTGTCCGCCCTGGGCGGCGAGAATTGCGACCGCCTGGAGGAGGTCCTGGCGCGGACCCTTCCGGAGGGGCCGCCGCTCTTTCCCCCCGACATGATGACCGACCTGCCGCGGCGGATGGCGGTCGCGGAGCTCATCCGCGAACCGATCTTCCGGAAGACCCGGCAGGAGGTCCCGCACTCCGCCGCCGTCCTCGTGGAGACGATGGACACGACCGACTCCGGTCTCGAGCGGGTCCGCGCCACGATCTACGTCGACAAGGAATCGCAGAAGGCGATCCTGATCGGCGAGCGCGGCCGGATGATCAAGGACATCGGCACCGAGGCGCGGCACGCCCTCGAGGACTTCCTCGGCCACCGGGTCCACCTCGAGCTCTGGGTGAAGGTGCGCGAGGGCTGGCGGGACGACGCCGGGATCCTGCGACTCCTCGGGCTGGTCACCGCCTGATCCCGCGGGAATCGCTCCCCAGTGCGGTAGAATGGCGCCCCTTTGAGGCCCGGTGGCGTCATGAAAGACAGCGCGATTCTCGTGGAGTCGGTGAAGAAGCTGCTGCGCCGCGGCGCGACGGCGCCCCTCCTCAACATGCTCCAGAAGGTGCACGCGGCGGACCTCGCCGAGGCATTCACCTCCCTGGATGAGATGGAACGCGGCGCCGCCTTCCGCCTTCTGGCGGATCGGGCCACCGCGCAGGCGGCGGCGCTGCTCGCCGCGGTGCACCCGGCCCACCGCTCCGACCTCCTGAACGGGATCACCCCCGAGAAGCTCGCGCCGGTGCTGCACCGCCTCGACTCCGACGACGTCGCCGAGATCGCGTCCCTCCTGGAGCCGCCGGATCGCGAGGCCCTCCTGGCGGTCCTCCAGAAGGAGGCGTCGGAGGAGGTGCAGGATCTGCTGGAGCACGAGGAGGACACCGCCGGTCGCATCATGACCAAGCGCTTCCTGGCGCTGGCGGAGGCGACCTCGGTCCAGGAGGCGATCGCCGCGGTCCAGAAGGCGCAGGCGGCCGAGATGGTGTTCTACCTCTACGTCGTGGACGACCAGGGGCGTCTCCGCGGCGTTCTGTCGCTCCGGCGCCTGCTGTCGGTGCCTCCCGCCACGCGGCTGCGGGACATCATGTCGGCCGACGTGATTGCGGTCCGGGCCGAGACCGACCAGGAGGAGGTGGCGCGCCTCGTGTCCCAGTACGATCTGCTCGCGGTGCCGGTGGTCGACGCCGACCACGTGCTGGTCGGCATCGTGACGGTCGACGACGTCGTGGACGTCATGCGGGAGGAGGCGACCGAGGACTTCTACAAGATGGCGGGCACGTCCGACGAGGAGCGTCTGATGAAATCGACGCTGCGCTCGGCGCGCGTGCGGCTGCCGTGGATGTTCGCGGCGTTCGTCGGCGGGCTGCTGGGGGCCCTCGTGATCCAGTCGTACACGCCGCTCCTGAGCCGCTTCGTCCGTCTCGCCTGCTTCATCCCCGTGGTCCTCGGGATGAGCGGCAACATCGGCACCCAGGCCGCCACCATCATCGTGCGCGGTCTGGCGACCGGGCGGATCCGGTTGCGCGATCTTGGGGGCGTGGTGTTCAAGGAGATCCGGATCGCCCTGCTTCTGGGTTTGTTCTACGGGGCCCTCCTGGGACTGGCGGCCGTGTGGCTGGTGAAGCTGACGCCCGCGTCGGGTCTCGCCGTCGGGCTGTCGTTGTGGCTGTCGATGGCGATGGCGGCCGTCGTGGGGACGACCCTCCCCGTGCTGCTCAAGACGCTGCACATCGACCCGGCCGTCGCCACCAGCCCCTTCGTGACGACGTCGGTCGACCTCCTCGGATTGCTGGTGTTCTTCGGGATGGCCGGCCCGCGTCTGGTCGAAGGATAGGACCGCGGCAGGCCCGGGAGGGACGGATGCCTCAACGGGAGAGCGAGGCGTTCGTCCTCACGAGCCGGCCGCTCGGGGAGGCGGATCGGATTGTCGTCTTCCTGACCCGTGCGTCGGGCAAGGTGCGCGGGGTCGCCAAGGGGGCCCGGAGGAGCCGCCGGCGGTTCGGGGCCAACCTGATGCCGCTGTCACGCGTCCGCCTGCGGTACTTCGAGCGGGAGGGATCGGATCTGGCGCGGGTCGAGTCGGCGGACCTCCTGGAGTCGTTCTACCTGCTTCAGGAGGATCCCGAGCGCGCGGCGGCGCTGTCCTGCCTCGTCGAGGTGACCGACGCCTTCGCGAGGGAGGAGGCGGCGGACGAGGCCTTCTTCCGCCTGCTGCACGCGGTGCTGCGGGCGGTGCGGGAAGGGCTCCATCTCGACCCGGCGCTCCGGTATTTCGAGATCTGGACGCTCCGGCTCCATGGGGTGCTTCCCGATCTGCTGGTCTGTCCCCGCTGCGGGCGCGCTCCGGGGCGGGGCGGGGCGATCTACGATCGCCGGGGAGGGACGGTGGTGTGCGTCCGTTGCCGCCCGGAGCGGGCGGCCGGGGACGTGACCCTGCCCGAGGCCTTCCTGCCGATCGTCCGGGCGATCCTGACGCGGCCGCCGGAGGGGCTCAGGGACGAGGCGTGGACCGCGGCGGCGCTTCGGGCGCTGGGGGAGCTCGCCGGGGCGATCTTCTTCGATCTGACCGAGCGGCGGTTCAAGAGCTATGAGGTGCTCCGCGCGCTGCGCGGCGGGGCGTAATACGGGGGGGGGTGCGGTGGGTCTCAATTTCCAGCAGCTCGTGCTGGGGCTTCAGGACTTCTGGGCGCGCGCCGGAGCGGTGATCCAGCAGCCCTACGACGTCGAGGTCGGCGCCGGGACCATGCATCCGGACACCTTCTTCCGGGTGCTCGGTCCGGAGCCCTGGCGCGTCGCCTACTGTTCGCCGTCGCGCCGGCCCGTGGACGGCCGCTACGGCCAGAACCCCTTCCGCCTCTACCGGCACTATCAGTTTCAGGTGGTTCTGAAGCCCTCCCCGCCGGACGTGCAGGAGACCTACCTGAGATCCCTCGCCGCCTTCGGCATCGACCCGGCCGGGCACGACATCCGGTTCGAGGAGGATAACTGGGAATCGCCGAGCCTGGGGGCGGCGGGTGTCGGATGGCAGGTGTCGATGGACGGGATGGAGATCACCCAGTTCACCTATTTTCAGCAGGCGGGGGGGCTGGAGCTCCGTCCGATCGCCGCCGAGATCACCTACGGGACCGAGCGGATCGCCATGTTCCTGAACGACGTCGCCAACGTCTACGATCTCGAGTGGGGAGGCGGGCTCACCTACGGGGACGTGCGGCTTCAGGAGGAGATCGAATTCTCCCGGCACAACTTCGACGCGGCGGACGCCGACCTTCTGGCGCGTCTGTTCCGCCAGTACGAGGAGGAGGCGCAGCGTCTGCTCAAGACCGGGCTGGTGCTCCCGGCGTACGATTACGTGCTGCGCTGCTCCCACACCTTCAACATCCTCGAGGCGCGTGGCGCGCTGAGCGTCACCGAGCGGACCGGGTTCGTCCAGCGCGTGCGCCGGATGGCGGTCGGCTGCGCGAAGCAGTACCTCAAGGAACGGGAGACCCTCGGATTTCCGCTCCTCCGGCACGCCGCGCCCGCGGAGACCGCCCGGTGAGCGGCCGGCCCGCGGCGGGCGGGGTCTTCCTCCTGGAGATCGGAACCGAGGAAATCCCGGCCCGCCTGCTCGACGGCGCCCGGCGCGACCTGGGTCGGCGGATCTTCGAGGCCGCCGTGGAGGAGAGCCTCCTGCCGGCGGGGGCGGTCCCGGAGGCGGCGCTCGCGACCTTCGGAACGCCCCGGCGTCTGGCGGTCCGCGTCACCGGGCTCCTGGCCCGCCAGCCGGATCGTGAGATCGAGGTCACCGGGCCGCCGGCGAGCGCCGCGTTCGACGCCCGGGGCCTCCCGACCCGGGCCGCGGAGGGGTTCGCGCGGGCCCAGGGGGTCGCGGTGGGCGATCTGCGCCGGACCCGCACGACGAAAGGGGAGGTGGTGACCCTGCGTCGCACGGTCGAAGGACGACCGGCGGCGGAGGTGCTGGGGCGTCTCGTCCCGTCCGCGGTGCAGTCGCTGACCTTCCCGAAGTCCATGCGCTGGGGCAGCGGCGAGCACCAGTTCGTCCGTCCGATCCACAGCGTGGTGGCGTTGCTGGACGGAGCGATCGTGCCGTTGTCGCTGGCGGGAGTCGCCGCCGGACGGGAGACCGCCGGTCACCGTGTCCTCAGCGGGGCCCGGGTGGCGCTCCCGGATCCCTCCGGGTATCTCGACACGCTGCGGCGGCACCACGTCCTGGTCGACCCGGTCGAGCGCCGGGCCGCCATAGAGCGTCTGCTGCGCGAGGGGGCCCGCGCGGCCGGGGGACGCCTGTCGGCACCGCCGGGAAGCCCGCCGGAGGCCGAGGGGGACCCCGCCCTGGTCGACGAGGTGACCCACATGATCGAATGGCCCCACGTGATCACGGGGACCTTCGACGCCGACTTCCTGCGGCTTCCACCCGAAATCCCGATCACCGCCATGCGCCATCATCAGCGCTTCTTCGCGCTGCGGGATCCGGACGGGGCGCTCCTCAGCCGCTTCCTGGCCGTCGCCAACATGATCGGCGACCCGGCCGGAGCCGTCCGGCGCGGCAACGAGCGGGTGCTCCAGGCGCGTCTCACCGATGCCCGCTTCTTCTGGGAGGAGGACCGCAAGGCGACCCTGCAGGAGCACGCGGCGGGGCTGGCACGGGTCACCTTCCACGAGAAGCTGGGTTCGTACGCCGACAAGGCGGAGCGTCTCGCGCGCCTGGCGGAACGGCTGATCCCGGCCTTCGCGGCGGCGGGGCAGCCGCCCGATCCCCGCGCCGTGGAGGAGGCGGCCCGCCTGTGCAAGGCCGATCTGACGACCCTCATGGTCGGCGAGTTTCCCGAGCTCGAGGGGATCGTCGGGGCGCTCTATGCCCGGGCCGATGGCCGGCCGGCGGCGGTCGTTGAGGCGATCTACGGACACTACCTGCCGCGCGGCGCGGCGGATCCCCTGCCGCCGACGGTGGAAGGGGCGATCGTGTCGCTCGCCGACCGCCTCGACACCCAGGCGGGGATCTTCGGCGTCGGGATCGTGCCGACCGGTTCCCGGGATCCCTACGGGCTGCGCCGCTCGGTGCAGGGGGTCTGTCGCATCCTGATCGAAAGGCGCGTGCCGGTGGCGCTCGGGGAGCTCCTCGCGGCCGCACTCGGCGGGTACGGCGGGGCGCCGCGCGACGGGGCGCCCGATCCGCAGACCGCCGTCCTGCTGGCGGAGTTCTACCGCGGCCGCCTGCAGCACCTGGCGGAGGCCGCCGGGATCCGCGCCGACAGCGCCCGGGCGGCGCTGGCGGCGGGGGCCGACGACCCGCATGCGGCGCGCGCGCGGATGGAGGCCCTCGACGCGCTGCGCCACGAGCCGGCATTCCTGACCCTGGCGACGGCCCACAAGCGGATCAAGAACATCCTGAGAGATCAGCCCCCTGCCCGGCTCGACCCTCCCCGGCTCCGTGACGAGGCGGAGCGGCATCTCCTGAAGGCGATCGAGGCGGCCGGCCCCGCCATCGAGGCCGCCGCGAAGCAACGCGATTGCCCCGGCGCGCTCCGGGAGCTGGCCCGCGTGACGCCGTCGCTCGATCGCTTCTTCACGGAGGTCATGGTCATGACGGAGGACGCGGCGGCGCGGGGCAATCGGCTCGCGCTGCTGCAGCGGCTGGCGGCGCTGTTCCTTCGCATTGCCGACTTCTCGGAAATCATCGTGGATGGCGATCCGGCGGCGCCGGCCCGGCGGCCGGCGGCCGCCGGAGCGACGGCGGAGGAGGACTGATGGCGGGACGGTACGTCTTCTCGTTCGGAGGCGGCCGGGCCGAGGGGCACGGCGCTCCGATCGAGCTCCTGGGGGGGAAGGGGGCGGGACTGATCGACATGACCCGGATCGGCCTGCCGGTCCCCGCCGGGTTCGTGATCAGCACCGAGGCCTGCGCCCTGTTCCTGAAGTCCGGCCGCAGGACGCTCGAACGGGCCCTCGCGCCGGAGATCGGGCGGGCGGTGCGCCGGCTGGAGCGGGTCACGAAGCGCCGTCTGGGCGACCCGGGGAACCCGCTCCTGGTCTCGGTGCGTTCGGGGGCGGCCCGCTCGATGCCCGGAATGATGGAGACCATCCTCAACCTCGGTCTGAACGGGAGGACGGTCCAGGGACTGGCGCGCCGGACCGGCAACCCCCGTTTCGCCTTCGATGCCTACCGCCGCTTCCTGATGATGTACGCGAACGTGGTGTTCGGGCTGCCACGGGGAGGGATGGAGGCGATCCTGCGGTCGGCCAAGGAGCGTCTCGGGGTCCGCGAGGATCACCGGGTCCCCGCGGACGAGATGGAGGCGCTGTGCCGCGCGCTCCAGGCCCACATCCGCGAGACCGCGGGCCGCGTCGTCCCGGAGGACGCGCGGGAACAGCTGTGGGGCGCCGTCGAGGCGGTGTTCCGCTCGTGGATGGCGGCCAAGGCGGTGACCTACCGGCGTGTCGAGAAGATCACCGGTCTGCGCGGCACGGCGTGCAGCATCGAGCAGATGGTGTTCGGCAACCTGGGGGTGGGTTCCGGGACCGGTGTCTGTTTCACGCGCGATCCGAACACGGGGGAGCGGCGGCTCTACGGAGACCTGCTCCTCAACGCCCAGGGGGAGGACGTGGTGGCCGGCATCCGGACTCCGCTCGGTCTCGACGCATTGCGGCGGCGGATGCCGCGCGTGCATCGCCAGCTCGAACGGGTGCGGCACCTCCTGGAGGCGCACCGAAAGGACATGCAGGACCTGGAGTTCACCGTCGAGGAAGGCCGCTTGTACATGCTGCAGTGCCGCGCGGGGAAACGCTCGGCCCGCGCCGCCTTCCAGATCGCCGCCGACCTGGCCCGCGAGGGGGTGATCACCCGCGCCGAGGCGGTCGCCCGGGTCCGGCCCGAGGAGGTCGAGCGGCTGTTCTACCCGGTCATCGATCCCGCCTGCCGGCGTGAGGAGCTGCAGAGCCGCTTCCTCGGCGCCGGGATCGGCGCGGTGCCGGGCGCCGCCTCCGGCGCCATCGTGCTGACCGCCGGGGCCGCGGAGACGCGGGCGAAGGAAGGCGCGAAGCTGATCCTCGTGCGCCGCGAGACCTCCCCCGAGGACGTCGCCGGGATGCACGCCGCCCAGGGGATCCTGACCGCGACCGGGGGGAAGACCTCGCACGCCGCGGTGGTCGCCCGCGGCTGGGGGAAGACCTGCGTCGTGGGGTGCGCCGCGCTGTCGGTGGACCCCGCCCGGAAGACCGTCCGGCTCGGCGAGCGGCTGCTGCAGGAGGGGGAGACGATCACCCTGGACGGCGACACGGGAAGCGTCTATGCGGGCGAGCTGCCGCTGATCCGCCCCGACCTCCCCGCGGCCTATCACACGGTCATGGCGTGGGCCGACGCCGTGCGGCGTCTCGGGGTGCGCGCCAATGCCGACACCCCCTACGACGCCCGCAAGGCGGTCGAGATGGGGGCGGAGGGAATCGGTCTGTGCCGCACCGAGCACATGTTCTTCGACAGCGAGGCGCGGCGGCTGGCGATCCGCGAGATGATCCTGGCCTCCGATCGGCCGGCGCGCGAGCGCGCCCTGCAGCGCCTGCTCCCGATGCAGCGGCAGGACTTCGAGGGGATCTTCGAAGCGATGGCCGGCCGGCCCGTCACCATCCGGCTGATCGACCCGCCCCTGCACGAGTTTCTGCCCGGGGAAGAGCCGGAGCAGCGGATCCTCGCCGGCAAGCTGGGGCTGCCGCCGGAGACGGTGGCGCGGCGGATCGCGCAGCTGCACGAGGCGAATCCGATGCTGGGGCTCCGCGGTTGCCGGGTCTGTCTCGTATTCCCCGAGATCCTCGACATGCAGGTGCGGGCGATCCTGGAAGCGGCGCTTGCGGTGCGCCGCCGGGGCATCCCGGTGCGACCGGAGATCATGCACCCGCTGGTGATGGATCCGCGCGAGCTGCGGCTGCTCGCGGCGCGCACGCGGGAGATCGCGGACGGCGTGCTGGGGGAGGGACGGCGCCGCCTGCCGTACCTCGTGGGCACCATGATCGAGGTCCCGCGCGCGGCGATCCTGGCCGGTCGGCTCGCACCCGAGGCCGATTTTTTTTCCTTCGGCACCAACGACCTGACCCAGATGACCATGGCCCTGTCGCGCGACGATGCCGGCCGCTTCCTTCCCGAGTACGTCGATGAAAAGGGCCTGGCCATCCTGGACTCCGATCCATTCCAGACCCTCGACCTCGACGGGGTGGGCCAGCTGGTGCGCTGGGCGATTGAGCGCGGTCGCGCCGCGCGGCCGGCACTGAAAATCGGGATCTGCGGGGAGCACGGCGGGGACCCGCACTCGGTGCGCTTCTGCCACGCCGTCGGCATGGACTACGTGTCCTGCTCGCCGCTGCGAGTTCCGATCGCGCGGCTGGCGGCGGCCCAGGCGGCGCTGGACGAGGGGCGGCAGCCGCGGCGGGCGCCGGTGGGGCGCCC
>JBOGOE010000407.1:0-12111 GCA_050747445.1 Candidatus Polarisedimenticolia bacterium
GGGCCGGAGAGCCCGAGCAGGGCCGCCGCGAGCGCCGCGCCGGCGGGGCGCCGTCCGGCGCTCCGCGCCAGCAGGTAACCGCCGAGAATCAGAAGCCCGTATTGCAGGACCACCGCCGCGGTGAACGCCGCCCCGGCCGGGAGCGCCAGGAACAGCAGGCTCGTCGGGTGGAGCACGAGGGCGTTCGGATTGGCGAACAACGGCGTGCCGGCGCCGTGAAAGGGGTTCCACATCGGCAGCTCCAGCGACCGCAGCCGCTCGCCGACGTAAGCCCGGAGGGGACCGTGATTCTGGACCGCGTCCCTGAGGTAGAAGACCCGCCCGGCCGCCACGCCCCGGAAGGCCAGGAGCGCCAGGAGCAGGAGCGCCGCCGCGGGCAGCAGGCGGGCGAGACCGCGGCGCGCGGCGTCCGGCAGGCCGGACGCGGACCCGGCCAGCGAATCGAAACCGCCGATCACGCGGGGGGCGCCCACGGGGTCCTCTACGACAGGCTCGCGCGGCTCTCGCGGCGCAGATCGAGGAGATTGTATTTCTTGGCGAAATAGCGGAACGAGCGGAAGCTCATGCCCAGGAGCTCCGCGGCCCGCGTCTGGACGCCGTTGGCCCGTCTGAGGGCTTCCTCCATGAATTGCTCGCGCAGCCGCTCCAGCCGCTGCTCCAGGTCAATCCCCTGCTCGGAGAGATTCACCGGGAATTCCTGCGCGGCGCGCCCGCCGGGATGCCGCACCTCGCGGCTGAGGCTGTCGAGCGTGATCGCGTCACCGGCCTCCAGGGCGACGGCGCGCTCGATGACATTCTCCAGCTCGCGCACGTTGCCCGGCCAGTCGTGCGCCCGCAGCCGTTCCATCGCCTCCTCGGTGATGCGGGTGATCTTCTTCCCCATGATCCGGCCGTACTTGACCAGGAAGTGCAGCGCGAGCTGAGGAATGTCCTCGGTCTTCTCGCGCAGCGCCGGCATGCGGATCTGGATCACGTTGATCCGGTAATAGAGATCCTCGCGGAAGCGCCTCTCGCGGACCATCCGGTCGAGGTCCTGGTTGGTGGCCGCGATGACCCGCACGTTGACCTCGGCCTCCTCGGTCCCGCCGACCCTCCGGATCTTGCGCTCCTGGAGCACCCGCAGCAGCTTGATCTGCATCGCCGGGCTGGTGTCGCCGATCTCGTCCAGGAAGATGGTGCCGCCGTCGGCGACCTCGAACAGCCCCTTCTTGGCGGCGAGCGCCCCGGTGAACGACCCGCGGGTGTGCCCGAACAACTCGGATTCGAGAAGCTCGTCCGGCAGGGCGCCGCAGTTGATCGACACGAAGGGGCGGTCCTTGCGCGGGCTGCCGGCGTGGATGGCGCGCGCCACCAGCTCCTTGCCGGTGCCCGACTCGCCGACGATCAGCACCGTGCTGTGGGTCGGCGCGATGCGCGCGACCAGGTCGGTGACCTCGCGCATCCGCGGGCTCTCCCCGACCAGCTCGTCGAAACGCAGCTTCTCCTTCAGCTCGCGCTTGAGGGCGCGGTTCTCCTGCTGGAGCCGCTGCTTCTCCAGCGCGTTCCTGACGATGATCTTCAACTCCTCCACGTCGAACGGCTTGATGATGTAATCGTAGGCCCCCAGCTTCAGGGCCTCGATGGCGCTCTCGGTGGAGGCATAGGCGGTGATCATGATGACCGGCGTCTCGGGGCTGACGCTCTTGCTGTGCTTGAGGACCTCCAGACCCGACTGCGAAGGCAGGGCGATGTCGCTGATCACCAGGTCGAAGTCGCCGCGGCTCACCAGGACGTTCGCCGGTTCGACGGCATCGGCCGCGGTGACCGCGTACCCCTCCTTGCGCAGCATGATGGAGAGGAAATCGCGCATCCCCTTCTCGTCGTCGACGATCAGGATCCGGTCCACGCGCGCTCCTTCGAGGGCTCGGCGATCCGGGCACGGCGCGGCAGGTGGAGGGCCACCTCCGTCCCGACCCCGGGCCGGCTCTTGACGCGGATCCGGCCGCCGTGTTCCTCGACAATCCGATACACGATCGCCAGCCCCAGCCCGGTTCCCTCGGCGAACGAACCGTGGAACGGCTGGAAGTTGCTGGCGATCTCGTCCTCCGACATGCCGATTCCGGTGTCGGCGAAGGTGACCACGGCGGCGTCGCCGGCCGTCGCCGCGGCGACCGACAGCGTGCCCCCGCCGGGCATGGCCTTGAGGGCGTTCCTGGCGAGGTTCCAGAACACCTGCTTCATCCGGTTGACGTCCACGGGCACGAGGATCCGCTCGGCGCCGAAGGTCGTGGTCACCGCGTGCCGTTCGGTGCGCTCCTCGCTGTTCTCCAGGAGACTCAGGGTCTCGCGGAGCAGGGCGACGAGGTCGGCCTCCTCCGCGTGGAACCGCCCCGGCTTCGCGAACAGCAGGAAGTCGCGGATGATCTGGTCGAGCCGCCGGGACTCCTTGATCACGATGTCCATCAGCTCGCCGGCGTCCCCCTGCGGCCGCAGATCGCGCTTGAGCACCTGGACCGAGCCGCTGATCGAGGCGAGCGGGTTGCGGAGCTCGTGCGCCACGCCCGCGGCCATCTCGCCCAGCGCGGCCATCCGCTTCTTGAGCGCCACCTCGTCCTCCAGCACCCGGATCTCCGTGAGGTCCTGGAAGATGAAGATCAGCCCGTAGGCCTCGCCGGCCCGATCCCGCAGCACCGACACCGTGAACCCCAGGAACAGCACCCGCCCGCGGGCGTCTACGTAGTCGAGCTCGAAGCGGTAGCGGGTCTCCCGCTCAAGGGCCGAGCGCACCTTCCACAGGAAGGGTCGTTCCTGCCCGAGGACCGCGGTGATCCCCTCCCCGACCAGCGCGGGGGGGCGCCGGCCGGTGATCTCCGCCGCCCCGCGGTTCGCGAACGTGATCCGCCCCTCCCAGTCGGTCGTCAGCAGCCCCGAGTTCATGCTGTCGATGATGTTGTCGTGATAGTCGCGCAGCTGCGCCAGGTCGTCCCGCCGCGCGTCGAGCTCCCGGCCGGTGCGGCGCAGGGTCTCGGTCAGGTACGCGGCCAGGTACGCCACGCCGACGAACGACACCAGGTGGGCGACCAGGGAGTAGAGAAGCCGGACCGCCGGCAGACCGTCGGGCTCGTAGATCCCCTCCGGCCAGGCCGGGATGATCCCCCGGTCGATCAGACCGACCATCGCGGCGTACATCACCCAGGAGCAGGCCGCCACCGCGTACCCGCCGGGCCGGACCAGCAGGATGCTGCCGATGATGATCGACAGCAGGTACAGGAACGAGAAGGGGCTCTCCGCCCCACCCGTCAGGTACACGAACCCCGTGACGATCAGCAGGTCGCCGACCAGCTGCACCGTGACCTGGATCCCGGGGGTGAGGCGGCGCGACACCGCGGCGTAGGCGATGGTGAGGAGATAGGTGGCGATCGCCAGGACGTAGAACGGCTGCAGGGACAGCAGCGGGCGGTACAGGAGCTCGATGACGAAGGTGCAGACCAGCAGGGTCGTGATGATCACGACCCGGAAGGTCATGAGCCAGTCGAGGTGCCGGCGTAGCTCCCGCTGTTGCCGTTCCATCCATGCGCCTAGTTGATCTTCCCGATCAGCGTGAACATCGGCATGTACATGGAGATGACGATGCCACCGATCATGACGCCGAGGAACAGGATCATCGCCGGCTCGAGCAGGGCCATGAGGTTTTCGATCGCCTCGTCGACCTCGTCCTCGTAGAAGTCGGCGATCTTGGAGAGCATGGCGTCGAGCGCGCCGGTCTGCTCGCCGACGCTGATCATCTGCACGACCATGGTGGGGAAGACCCGGGTCTCCTCGAGGGGACCGGCGATCGTCTTGCCCTCCTCGATGCTCTTGCGGGTCGCCATGATGGCGTCCTCGACGATGGTGTTCCCCGCGGTGCGCGCGGTGATCGCCAGGCCTTCCAGGATCGGGACACCCGAGGTGATCAGCGTCCCCAGGGTGCGGCAGAAGCGGGCGACCGCGATCTTCCGGAGCAGGTCCCCGAGGACCGGGAACTTGAGCATGAAGGCGTCGATCTGGCGCGCGCCGCGGTAGGTCTGCTTGTAGCGGTGCAGGAAGAACGCCAGCGCCACCATCCCGATGACGATGAGCGGCATGAAGCGGCCGAGGAAATTGCTGGCGGCGATGGTGATCCGGGTCGGCAGCGGCAGGGTTGCCCCCAGGCCCTCGAACAGGGCCGCGAAGGTCGGGATGACCTTCCAGAGGATGACGGTCACCACGCCGACGGCGATGGTCACGACGGCGACCGGGTAGATCATCGCCGAGCGCACCGCCGCGACCAGCTTGACGTTCTTCTCGATGTACGCCGCGAGCCGCTGCAAGATGGTGTCCAGGATGCCGCCCGATTCGCCGGCGGCGATCATGTTGGCGTACAGGTCGCTGAAGACCTTCGGGTGCTTGCGGAGCGAGTCGGCGAGGTTCGAGCCGGACTCGACGTCCTGGCGCACCTGGAACAGGACCTTCTGGAACATCCGGTTCTTCTGCTGCGAGCCGAGGATCTCCAGGCACTGCACCAGCGGCAGGCCGGCGTCGATCATGACGGAGAACTGGCGGGTGAAGATGGCGATCTCCTTCTGCTTGACCCCGCCGCCGAATTTCGGGATCGCCAGCTCCTTGCCCTTCTCGGTGACGGCCGACACCATGATCTGCTGGCGGCGCAGCAGCGCAATCACCGCCTCCTTGTTCTCGGCGGCGACCGTCCCCTCCTGCATCTTCCCCATCCGGTTCTTGCCCTTCCACGTATAGGTCGGCATCGTCGTCTCCCCGCCCTCTTACTTGCGGATGGCGCGGGCCGCGTGCGCCCCCGCCGCGCCCGGCTGGTTGATCAGACCCGCGCCCCGATTGATCATCTCCTGGAGCTCCTCCGGGTTGCTGCTGTACGACAGCGCCGTCGTCAGCGAGATCTGCTTCTTGAAGTACTGGCTCGCGAGGGATTGGTTGAAGGTCTGCATCCCGTACTGCGCCTGACCGGTCTGCATCATCGAGTAGATCTGGTGGATCTTGTCCTCGCGGATCAGGTTCCTGATGGCCGAGTTGGGCACCAGGATCTCCATGACGAGGGAGCGTCCCTTGCCCGAGGCCTTCGGCAGGAGGGCCTGGCACAGGATCCCCTCGAGAACGAACGACAACTGCGCCCGGATCTGCGACTGCTGGTGGGCGGGGAACACGTCGATGATGCGATTGATGGTCTGCGCCGCGGAGTTGGTGTGGAGCGTGCCGAAGGTAAGATGGCCGGTCTCGGCGATCCGCAGGGCCGCCTCGATGGTCTCCAGGTCGCGCATCTCCCCGATCAGCACGACGTCCGGGTCCTGCCGCAGCACGGACTTGAGGGCGTTGCTGAAGGAGTGGGTGTCCGCGAACAGCTCGCGCTGGTTGACGATGCACCCCTTGTGGCCGTGCAGGTACTCGACCGGGTCCTCGATGGTGACGATGTGCCCCTTGTCCTCGTTGTTGATCTTGTCGATCATCGCCGCCAGGGTGGTCGACTTGCCGGACCCGGTCGGCCCGGTCACCAGGATCAGGCCGCGCGGCTTGTCGCACAGCTGCGACACCACCTCCGGCAGTCCCAGGTCCTGGAAGTTCTTCACCTCCCAGGGGATGGTCCGGAAAGCGGCCGCCACCGCGCCGCGCTGGCTGAAGATGTTGGCGCGGAAGCGGGCCAGTCCCCGCACTCCGAAGGAGAAGTCGAGCTCCAGGTTCTCCTCGAAACGGTGCTTCTGGTTCTCGGTCAGGACGCTGTAGGCCAGCGCCTTGGTCTCCGGGGCGGTGAGCGGCGGCAACTGCAGCGGGACGAGCTTTCCGTCCACGCGGATCTGCGGCGGCGAGTTCGTGGTGACGTGCAGGTCGGTGCCGCCCTGCTCGACGAGCGTCTTCAGCAACTGGTGCAGCGTGACCGCCATGCGCCCCTCCTCAGAGCACCGTCTCGCGGACGACCTCTTCCACGGTCGTCAGACCGGCCTTGATCTTGCGCAGACCCGAACCGCGGAGCGTGATCATCCCTTCCTCGATCGCCTTGTTCTTCAGCTCGATGGACGAGGCGCCCGTCAGCACCATCTCGCGCAGCGCCTCGCTGATCTCCATGACCTCGTAGAGCGCGACGCGCCCCTTGTAGCCGGTGTTGTTGCAGATTCCGCAGCCGCGCCCCTTGAAGAGCTTCACGCCCGGCGACTCCTCGAGGCTGTAGCCGATGTCGAGGAGCGCCTGCTGCGGCATGTTGACCTCCTCCTTGCACTCCTTGCACAGGCGGCGCACCAGCCGCTGCGCCGCGATCAGATGGACCGACGTCGCCACGAGGTACGGCTCGATCCCCATGTTCATGAGCCGGTTGACGGTCGAGGGGGCGTCGTTGGTGTGCAGGGTCGACAGAACGAGGTGACCCGTGAGGGCTGCCTTGACCGCGATCTCGGCGGTCTCGAAGTCGCGGATCTCGCCGACCAGGATGATGTTCGGGTCCTGCCGCAGGAAGGATCGCAGCGCGGCCGCGAAATTGAGGCCGATCTGCTCCTTCATCTGGACCTGGTTGATGCCGTGCAGGTTGAACTCGACCGGGTCCTCCGCCGTCATGATGTTGGTCTCGGGCGTGTTGACCCGGCTGATGGAGGAGTACAGCGTGTTGGTCTTGCCCGAGCCGGTCGGACCGGTGACCAGGACCATCCCGTACGGCTTGAAGATCGCCTTCTCGAACTTGTTGAGCGACTCCTGCTCGAACCCGAGCCGCGTCATGTCGAGCATCAGGTTCTCTTTGTCGAGGAGCCGGAGGACGATCTTCTCCCCGAACAGGGTCGGCAGGACGGAGACCCGGTAGTCCATCTCCTTGTTCTTGCCCTGCAGCTTCATCTTGATCTTGATCCGGCCGTCCTGCGGCAGCCGCTTCTCGGAGATGTCCAGCTTGGCCATGATCTTGAGACGCGAGGTGATCGCGTCGCGCAGCTTCATCGGCGGCTGCATGATCTCGTAGAGCACCCCGTCGATCCGGAAGCGCACGCGGAAGTCCTTCTCGTACGGCTCGATGTGGATGTCGGAGGCGCCGCGCTTGATCGAGTCCGTCAGGATCAGGTTCACCAGGCGGACGACCGGGGCCTCCTCGGTCGCCGCTTCCAGCTTGGCGAGATCGACCTCCTGCTCCTCGTCCAGCAGCTCGAGGTTCTCCTCCCGCTGGTCCTCCTGGGCCATCTCGTCCATGACCTTCTTCAGCTCGAGGGCGTGGATCGAGCCGTAGTAGCGGTCGATCGCCTCCTTGATGGCGACCTCGGAGGCGACCACCGGCTCGACGTTGTAGCCGGTCATGAACTTGATGTCGTCCATCGCGAACACGTTGGTCGGGTCGACCATCGCGATGGTGAGGGTGGCGCCGGTGCGGCTCACCGGCATGATCAGGTACTTCTGGGCGACCTCGCTCGGGATCAGCTTCACCACCGTCTCGTCGATCTCGAGCTTGGCGAGGTTGACCGCCGGGACCCCGTATTGCTGCGACAGGACCCGGGTGATGTCCTCCTCCTTGACGAACTGCAGCTTGACGAGATTGAGCCCGAGCTTCCCCCCGTGCGTCTTCTGGTAGTTGAGGGCCTCCTGGAGCTTCTGTGGCGTGAGGAGTCCCGCTTTGATGAGCATCTCACCAAGCTTGACGGCCATCAGGTCCTCACCGGCGGGCCGGGCGGCCCGCGATCGCTCGCGACAGATGGAGACTCATTGCCGCGAGTGAAGTTATGTACGGGGACAATTTCTGTCAAGGGAACCATGGTATTCCCCGTACATATTTTTGACATATCGACAATGCCGAACGCAGAATTTGTCAACTGACTATAAATTATGGTGCTGCATGAAGATACACTTGTGGAACGGATCGTGACAGGGGTCCTGCGGACGAACGACGTTGGTGGACGGAGGCGTTACGCGTCGCTACGGTGGGAGCCCCGGTCAGTCCGGATCGTAACGCAGCTCCATCGAGCTCCGGCTCCCCAGGGCGCGCCGGAGGAGACCGATAAGCGCCGGCTCGGCCCCCGCGGTTTCCAGGCTGTCGATGACGGGCCCCGTCAGGTTCCAGGTGAACTCGTCGAGACTCTCCTCGACCAGCTCCTCGATCAGGACCTCCAGCTGGGGCTCGGTGATCTCCCCGATCCGGTTGTCGTTGTCGGCGTCGTACAGCGTGATCATCGCGGACCTCCCCGGGGCTCGTTCCCGCCGGCCTTCCGGCCGAGGGTGCGGAAGTAGGCGCCGAGAGCCGCCGCGGCCAGGAGCGCGAGAAATCCTCCACCGGCGCTCCCGGCGTTGTCGGGCAGGACGAACTCCCGGATGCCGTAGAAGACGAAGAAGGCGACGGCGGTGCCGATCAGGATCCGGTGCGCGAGGAACAGGCTCACGGTCGTCTCAGACTCCGAGGAGCAGACGGTCGCCGAGCCATGCCGGCAGCCCGGCCTCGAGGATCCGGCGGCGGGATTCGGCGTGGGGATAGGGGACGCGCCGCAGCGTGACGCTCATGGCGTCCTCGTCGAACAGGGCGTATCCGCACCGCGCGTCGCGGTCCCGCGGCTGGCCCACCGATCCCGGGTTGACCAGGTGCCGGCGCGCGGGCGGGAGCGCCATGACGGCCCGCTCGGCCCCCCTGACGGCCGACCACGCGGCGCGGCCTCCGTCCCAGGCGAACACCCCGGGGAGGTGGGTGTGGCCGAAGAAGGCCAGCTCGAAAGGGACGGTGTCGAAGCAGCGCTGCGCCTGCGCCGGCTCCAGCAGGTACTGGTCTTCGTCGAGAGGCGACCCGTGGCTCAGGATCCGGCCCGGTCCGAAGGGGACCGGGCCGCGCGGCAGGTCCCTCAGGAAGGCGGCCGCCTCCCCGGAGAGACGCTCCCGCGTCCACAGGACGGCGGCACGCGCCGCCTCGTTGAAGTCCTCGCCGTCGTCGAACCCGGCGGCCACCCGGTCGTGGTTGCCCCGCACGGCCACCAGTCCGGGGAGCCCGCGCAGCCGGGCGATGACCGCCTCCGGATCGGCGCCGTAGCCGACGACGTCGCCGAGCAGCAGGGTCGCGTCGTACCCTTCGGCGGCCGCGTCCTCCAGGACCGCCTCCAGCGCCTCCCGGTTGGCGTGCACGTCGGACAGGACCAGATACCTCACGCGGGCGATCCCCGGACGAGCAGGGCCGCGATCCGCTCGGCCACCTGCTCGGGGGCGAGGCCTTCGGCGTCGATCTGCAGCCGCGCGGCGCGATAGGACGGCAGACGGCGCTCGTACAGCGCCCGCGCCTCGGCGGGACCGCGGAACATCGGGCGGTCGGCCCCGGCCCCGCAGCGCCGCAACGCCTCCTCGATCGGCAGCTGGATCCAGACCGCGGCGCCCAGGGCGTCGATCAGGGCGCGGTGAGCCTGCTGCGCGTAGGTCCCGCCGCCGCACGCCACGACGATCCGCTCCCGCCCCCGGAGCGTCGCGAGGATCTCCCCCTCGATCCGGCGGAAGTGGCGTTCCCCCGCCTCGGCGAAGATGCTCGCGATGCCGCGCCCCTCGCGCTCCACGATCCGCTCGTCGAGATCGACGAAGTCCCAGCCGAGGATCCGCGCCAGCGCCCGTCCGGCGGTCGACTTGCCGACCCCCATGAAGCCCACGAGGAAGACGGCCCGCGGCCCGATCACGCGCGCCCCCGACCCTACGAGGCGGCGGCCGCGGTCTCCTTGCGCTGCAGGAGACGATCGAGGAAGCCGGTGTCGAGGTTGCCGCGGATGAAGTCGGGATCGCTCAGGATGCGGCGCTGCAGGGGGATGTTGGTCCGGATCCCCTCGACGACCATGACCTCCAGGCTGCGGCGCATCCTGGAGATCGCCTCCATCCGGTTGTTCCCCCGGGTGATCAGCTTGGCGATCATCGAGTCGTAATAGGGCGAGATCACGCACTCGGGGTGCGCGGCGGTGTCGACCCTGACACCGGGCCCCCCGGGAAGATGGAAGGTGGTGATCTTTCCGGGCGAGGGGGTGAAGGTCTCGGGATCCTCCGCGTTGACGCGGCACTCGATGGAGTGTCCCACGGCCTGGATGTCCTCCTGCCGGAAGGAGAGGGACTCCCCCGCCGCGATCTTGATCTGTTCCTTGATCAGGTCGATGCCGGTCACCATCTCGGTGACCGGATGCTCGACCTGGATGCGGGTGTTCATCTCCATGAAGTAGAAGCGGCCGTCCTCGTCGAGAAGCATCTCCACCGTGCCGGCGTTCTGATAGCTGACGGTGCGCGCGACCTTGAGGGCGGTCTCCGCCATCCGGCGCCGCAGCTTGGGGGTCAGCGCGGTGGACGGCGACTCCTCCAGGATTTTCTGGTGCCGCCTCTGGATCGAGCACTCGCGCTCGCCGAGGTGGACGACGTTGCCGAACCCGTCACCCAGGACCTGGAACTCGACGTGCCGCGGCGTCTTGAGGTACTTCTCCATGTAGACGTCGGGGACGCCGAACGCCGCCTTCGCCTCGGTGCGCGCGGTGCTGATCGCGGCGGGAAGCTCGTCCGGACCGTGGACGACGCGCATGCCCCGCCCGCCGCCCCCGGCGGCCGCCTTGACGATGAGGGGGAACCCGATCTTCCCGGCCAGCGCCTGCGCCTGGTCGTCCTCCTGCACCAGGCCGCGGCTCCCCGGGATGATCGGCACACCGGCGGCCAGCATGGTCTCACGCGCCCTCGACTTGTCCCCCATGAGACGGATGACGTTCGCGGTGGGTCCGATGAAGCGGATCTTGCAGGCCTCGCAGGCCTCGGCGAACTCGGCGCTCTCGGCCAGGAACCCGTAACCCGGATGGACCGCGTCGGCGTCGGTGATCTCCGCGGCGGCGATGACCGCGCTGATGTTGAGGTAGGAGTCGATGTTGCGCGGCGGACCGATGCAGACGTCCTCGTCCGCGAACTTCACGTGCAGGGAATCGGCGTCGGCGGTGGAATAGACGGCCACCGTCTGGATGCCGAGCTCGCGGCAGGCCCAGATGATCCGCAGCGCGATCTCACCGCGGTTGGCGATCAGGATCTTGCGGAACATGGCGGCGGCGCCGGGTGGCTCAGGCGGTCCCGGTCCTGCGAAGCTTGAAGAGCGGTTCGCCGTATTCGACCGGCTGGCCGTTGGCGACCAGGATTTCCAGGATCTCCCCTTCGCAGTCCGACTCGATCTCGTTCATCAGCTTCATCGCCTCGACGATGCAGACCACCTGCCCTTTGCGGACCCGATCGCCGACCTCGGCGAACGCCCGCGACCCCGGGGCGCTCGCCCGGTAGAACGTCCCGACAATGGGCGACTTGAGGACGTGGACGTCGGGGGCGTCGGCCGGCCGCGGCCCCGCCGGGGACGGGGAGGCGGCGGTCGCGGGCGTCGCGGCCGTCCCGGGGACCGCCATCACCATGCCGGGGGCCGGTCCGTTGCCGGCGGCCCGCTTGACCAGCTTGATCTTGAACCCTTCGCGTTCGAGCTCGAACTCGACGAAGCTGCTGTTCTCGATGTACTCCATCAGCTCCTTGATCTCGCGGTCCAGGTGTCCTCCGCCCACGGGCGCCTCCGGAGTCGGGCGGCGTCCGCCCGGCGCGGTATGGTACCCCAATTCGGTCGCGCGGTCGGCCGGGGGCACGTCGGCCGGCGGCGGCCCCTCCTCGGGTGGCCAGCGCGGGCTCATGAGAGCGCGGCCTGCAGCCGGTGGCCGGCGCGCCATGCCTGGTAGCGCACCTGTCCGGGGATGCATTCCGGACGGGCCACGATGCACAGGTAGTATTCGGAACCGAGGGATCGCAGCACCAGAAGCCCGGCGCCGCCGGTCACCGAGATCTCCTCGACCCCGGCCGGATGCCGCCCGCCCGTCATCCCGGCGGCCCGCTTGACGACGTGCATCCCCTCGGCCGTCACCACATCGAGATTGATCGCGGCGTCCGAGCAGACCTTCTCGACGGCGATTCCGTCCGCCCCGACAACGGCCGCCCCCACGACGCCCGGGGTCCGATCGAGGATCTCCTGCAGGACCGCCTTCATGCGTGCGTCCCCGGCCGGGCGCCGCGCTGCACCGTCTCGAGCCACCGCTGCAGCCGCGCGATGCGGGCGCGCGACGGTCCCCCTCCGGCGAAGCGCGGGGCCGGCGCGGCCGGCGGCCCGGCGGGGGC
>JBOGOE010000408.1:0-5341 GCA_050747445.1 Candidatus Polarisedimenticolia bacterium
GCCCCGCCCCCGCCCGGGACGGGTCCGCGGTCGCTGCGCGACAGCTCCCCTCGACTCGCCGCGCGCCCTCGAGCCGACCAAGCAGCGCGCGCCGCCGTGCCGCGCGGCGCAACCCCGTGCGCCCGCCCCGCGGGCCCGGGGCCTTGATCGCGTCGAATCGGCTGCTCTATACTCGCGCGTCGCCTGCAAAACAGTGTCGGGCACGGAGGGTCGCCGGCGGCAGGGGGTGGGCGCCATGGCCTTCGCGAAGGCCGAATCGATCTGGATGAACGGCCGCCTCGTCCCCTGGGACGAAGCGAAGATCCACGTCCTGTCGCACGTGGTCCACTACGGGTCCTGCCTGTTCGAAGGGATCCGCTGCTATCGCACCGGGCAGGGACCGTCGGTCTTCCGCCTCCAGGATCACATCGAGCGTCTGTTCGACGGCTGCCGCATCTACCGGATCGAGGTTCCGTACACCCCGGCGCAGATCGAGACCGCGGTTCTCGACACCGTGCGGGCCAACCGCCTGGAGGCCTGCTACGTGCGGCCCCTGGTCTATCGGGGCTACGAGTCGCTGGGCGTCGATCCGTTCCCCTGTCCGATCGACGTCGCCGTGGCCGCCTACGCCTGGGGGGCGTATCTCGGCAAGGACGCCGCCGAGAAGGGGGTCGACGTGATGGTGTCGTCGTGGCGGCGCCAGTCGCCGGACACCTTCCCGGCCCTCGCCAAGGCCAGCGCCAACTACATGAACTCGCAGCTCATCAAGATGGAGGCGCTGGTCAACGGCTACGTCGAAGGGATCGCCCTCGACGCCTCGGGGTTCGTCAGCGAGGGAAGCGGCGAGAACGTCTTCCTGGTCCGGAAGGGCGCGCTGGTGACGCCGCCGCTGACCGCGTCGATCCTGGAGGGGGTGACGCGGGCCAGCGTCATGCAGCTGGCGCACGACCTCGGGATTCCCGTCGTGGAGCGCAACCTGCCGCGGGAGTCGCTGTACACCGCCGACGAGCTGTTTTTCGCGGGAACCGCCGCCGAAATCACCCCGATCCGGTCGGTCGACCGGGTCACCGTGGGCCGGGGCACGCCCGGTCCGATTACCACCCGGCTGCAGGCCGAGTTCGGCGGTCTGACCTCGGGCGCCATCCCGGACCGGCACCGGTGGCTCACCGCGGTGCGGCCGGTCCCCGTGGCCCGCTAGATGCCCCTTTCGTCACCACGACCGTAAACCCCTGACCGACCTGTCGTTCCCTTGACTTGCCGGGGGGGCGGACCCTAGATTTCCACGGTGCTGGAGATCCGCCGACCCACCGGAGAAAGTGCATGCACGTTAACGACTTGCTGAAGATCGCCGCCGAACGGAAGGCCTCCGACCTGCATCTCAAGGTCGGCAGCCACCCGGTCATCAGGATCAACGGCCGGCTGACCCCGCTGAGCGAGCTGCCACGCCTGTCGCAGGAAGATTCGATCGCCATGGCGTTCAGCATCATGAGCGGCCGGCAGAAACAGAAATTCAAGGACCACTTCGAGATCGACCTGGCCTACTCGGTCCCCGGTCTGGGGCGGTTCCGCGTCAACGTATTCCAGCAGCGGGGCACGGTGGGGCTGGTCCTCCGGGTCATCCCGGCCAAGATCCTCGGCATCGAGGAGCTGACCCTGCCACCGGTCCTCAAGACGATCGCCGACGAGCGGCGCGGTCTGATCCTGGTGACCGGGACCACCGGCTCCGGCAAATCGACCTGCCTGGCGGCCATGATCGACTACATCAACACCAACCGCACCGAGCACGTGATGACCATCGAGGACCCGATCGAGTTCCTGCACCGCGACAAGAAGAGCCTGGTGAACCAGCGCGAGGTGGAGGTCGACACGAAGTCGTTCGCCACCGCCCTGCGTTCCGCCCTGCGGCAGGACCCGGACGTCATCCTGGTCGGCGAGATGCGTGACTACGAAACCATCGAGACCGCCCTGACCGCGGCCGAGACCGGCCATCTGGTGTTCTCCACCCTGCACACCCTCGACGCCACGGAGACGGTGCACCGCGTGATTTCGGTCTTCCCGCCGCACCAGCAGAAGCAGATCCGCCTGCAGCTGGCCAGCGTGCTCAAGTCGGTCATTTCGATGCGGCTCCTGCCGCGGGCCGACGGCAACGGCCGCGTGCCGGCCGCGGAGGTCATGCGCACGACGAACTTCATCCGGGACTGCATCGAGAACAAGGACAAGACCAAGCTGATCCACGACGCCATCTCCCAGGGCACCTCGCAGTACGGCATGCAGACCTTCGATCAATCCATCTACATGTTGTACCGGAAGGATCTGATCACCATGGAGGAGGCGCTCCGCCGCGCCACCAACCCGGACGAGTTCAAGCTCAAGCTGCAGGGGATCGAGTCGACCGCGGAGGTCGCGGCGCGCGAGATGGAGAGCACCCTGAAGACCGGTTTCGAGCATGGCGCCGGCGCGGAGGGCGGTTCGGTGTTCGACCTCTCGAAAGCCCACGGCGCCGGCGGGGGCCGCAAGAAGTAGGCCGCCATGCACCCGCAGCACCGGCCCGGCGCCCCGCCCCGCCCGCACCCCCGTGCCCCTTCGCCTCCGGGACCGCGGGTTATAATGACCGGCTTTCGGGGGCAGGGGATGAAAGACCGGGCGCACGGCGGCGCCCGCGCCGCCTCGAGCGGCCGGACGGGCGCCGCGATCCGCGAGACGTTCCTGTCGTTCTTCGAGGGAAAGGGGCACCAGCGCGTCCCTTCCTCCCCGCTCATCCCCGCGCAGGACCCCACGCTCCTGTTCACCAACGCCGGGATGAACCAGTTCAAGGACGTGTTCCTCGGCAACGAGTCGCGCCCGTACGCGCGCGCCGCCACGGCGCAGAAGTGCATGCGCGTCTCGGGGAAGCACAACGACCTCGAGCACGTCGGCCGCACCCCCCGCCACCACACCTTCTTCGAGATGCTCGGCAATTTCTCCTTCGGGGATTACTTCAAGAGGGATGCGATCGCCTGGGCGTGGGAGCTGCTGACCGGGGTCTACGGTCTGCCGTCGGAGCGGCTGCACGCCACGGTGTTCCGGGACGATGACGAGGCGCACGCCCTGTGGCGCGACCTCGTCGGGCTGGACGCCGCGCGCATCACCCGGCTCGGCGAGAAGGACAACTTCTGGTCGATGGGGGACACCGGACCGTGCGGGCCGTGCTCGGAGATCCACTTCGATCGGACGGGGCGCTGCGCCGAGGGGCGCGCCGACTGCGACCCGGGCCACGACTGCGGCCGGTTCATGGAGCTGTGGAACCTGGTGTTCATGCAGTTCGACCGGCGCCTGGACGGGTCGCTGCAGGCGCTGCGCCGCACCGGCGTCGATACCGGGATGGGGTTGGAGCGGATCACCGCCGTCCTCCAGGGGGCGGAGAGCAACTACGACACCGACCTGCTGGCGCCGATCGTGGGCGCCGCCGACGCCCTGGCCGGAGCGCGGGGGCGCCCCGACCGCCTCGCTCCCGCCGATCGGCGGGTCGCCCTCCAGGTGATCGCGGATCACGTGCGCGCCGTCACTTTCCTGATGTCGGACGGCGTGGTCCCCTCGAACGACGGCCGGGGTTACGTCCTGCGGCGCATCCTGCGCCGGGCGATCCGTTTCGGACGCGCGCTCGGGATCGAGGGATCGTTCCTGGCCGAGCTGAGCGCCACGGTCGTTCAGGTCATGGAGGCGGCCTATCCCGATCTGGTGGCGCACCGCGAACTGGTGGCGGCGCAGACGCGGCGCGAGGAGGAGCGCTTCGCCGCCACCCTGGCGGTCGGACTGGAGAAGGTCGAATCGCTCGCGGCGGAAATCCGCAAGGCGGGGCGCGCGGCGATCCCGGGCGACGCGGCGTTCCGTCTCTACGACACGTTCGGACTGCCTCCCGACCTGATCCGGGACGTGGCCCTCGCCTGGGGCCTGGAGGTCGACGAGGACGGGTTCCGGACGGCGATGGAGGAACAGCGCGATCGCTCCCGCCGCGGCATGAAGGAGACGGCGCCGGCCGCCGGAGGGCTGATCGAGCGCCTGCCGGTCCGTCAGGTCGAGTTCCAGGGGTACGGGGCGACCCGGCTGGAGGAGGCGCGCGTCCTCGCCCTGGTCCGCGGTGACCAGGTGGTGGAAGAGCTCGCCGCCGGCGGGGAAGGGCAGGTCCTGCTCGACCGGACGCCGTTCTACCCCGAGGGCGGAGGTCAGGTCGGCGACACCGGATTCCTGGCGGGGCCGGGGGGCGTCGCGGAGGTGCGCGATACGCGCGCCCCGCTGCGCGGCCTAATCCTGCACGAGGTGGTGGTGCGCGAGGGGCGCCTCAAGGGGGGAGACGTGGTCGCCGCCGAGGTCGACCGGCCGCGCCGGCTCGCGGTGATGCGCGGACACGATGCGACCCATCTGGTGCACGCCGCGCTGCGCAACGTGGTGGGCACGCACGTCAAGCAGGCCGGATCGCTGGTCGAGGCCGACCGCCTGCGCTTCGATTTCAGCCACTACGCCCCGCTGTCCGAGGAGATCGTGCGGCAGGTCGAGGATGAGGTGAACGAGGTGATCCGCCAGGACCTGCCGATCCGCACCAGCGTGATGCCGCTCGACGAGGCGCTGCGCAAGGGGGCGCTGGCGTTCTTCGGGGACCGTTACGGCGACACGGTGCGCGTCGTCGAGGTCCCGGGGTACAGCCTGGAGCTGTGCGGCGGCACCCACGCCGCCAGCACCGGCTCGATCGGATTGATCAAGGTCACCCAGGAGCGCGGTGTCGCGGCGGGCGTCCGCCGGGTCGAGGCGCTCGCCGGCGAAGGGGCGCTGCGCGAGTTGCGCGAGGATCGCCGGATCGTCGACCGCATGCAGTCGGCCCTCAATGTCGAACGGCGCGCCCTTCACGAAAGCCTGGCGCGCCTGCTGGAGCAGAACCGGTCGCTCCAGAAGGAGGTCGATCGGCTCAAGGTCGAGAAGGCCGCCGGGACCGGGGGGGGCGGCGAGGAGGACCTCAGGGACGTCGCGGGGGTCAAGGTGCTGGTGCGCGGACCGCAACGCGACCTCGACAAGGACGCGGTGCGCGCCCTCGTCGATCGCAGCCGCGGGCGGCTGCCGTCGGGGGTCATCGTCCAGTGGGCGGCGCGTGACGACCGGATCAGCGTGGTGGCCGCGGTCAGCCGCGACCTGATCCCGCGCCTGCATGCCGGCGAGATCGTCAAGGAGCTCGCGCTGCTGTTCGACGGAAGGGGCGGTGGCAAACCCGATCTGGCGGAGGCCGGTGGCAAGGACAACGGCCGGATGGGGGACGCCCGGGCGCGGAGCTTCGAAGCGGTGGAGCGGGTCCTGCGCCGCGCCGGGGCGGCGTCATGAGGCGCCCGGCCCGGCC
>JBOGOE010000409.1:0-6166 GCA_050747445.1 Candidatus Polarisedimenticolia bacterium
CACCACCACAGCGCGGCGGCCGCGAGGAGCGCGGCCGCGCCCGCCAGCCAGGGCCACACCCTCCGCTCCGGCATCGCCGCCGGGGGTCTGATGTCGGCGGGCTGCTCGTCCCCCGCCGGCAGGACCGAGGCGACCTGCACCGGGATCGCGGCGCTGGCGCTCTTCCCCTTGCGGGCGGCCGCGTCGGTGTATTCGACCACGAACCCCGGGATCTCGAACGACCCGACCTCGAACACCGTGACCGTGAGGCGACGGGTCTCCTCGATCCGCCCATCGGGGAGGGTCCGCGGGGGATCGCTCCGGCGATCGAGCAGGGTCAGTCTGCCGAGGTCCGCCTCGGGGGCGAACGATGTGATGGTGATTTCCGGCGGGCGGGTCAACTTCAACGTGACCGCGATCGGATCGCCGACGGTGATCGCCGTCCGATCGGCCGCCGCCTCCAGACCGACTCCCGCCGGGCCGGGAAGGGAGGGCGGCTCCGGCGCCGCGGCGTCCTCCCCCGCCACGACGGGCGCGCCCTGGCCCGCCGCCACCGCCGCGGTCCACCATGCGGCGAGCGACAGGAGCAGGGCCGCACCCAGCGCGCGCGCGAACGTGCCGCGGGGCGGAGGGGGCGGAGCGGGGCTCATCGGCGCATCCGCCGGGCGCGTCTCCGGAAGAAGCGCACCAGGGGGGCGTCGTAAGGACGATCGGTGAACACCTCGAGGGCGTCCACGCCGATCCGCCGGAACAAGGCTTCGCGCGCCGCCCGGCGCTCCGCCGCCCAGGCGCGGAACCTCTCGCGCGTCCGGCGGCTCCGGGCGTCGACCGGGAACCGTTCGCCGGTTTCGGCGTCCTCCAGCTCCAGGAGACCGACGGGCGGCAGCTCCTCCTCGCGCGGGTCGGTGACCGTGAGGGCGATCAGGTCGTGCTTGCGGGCGGCGATCCGCAGCGGCCGCTCGTAGTCCGGCGCCAGGAAGTCCGACACCACGAAAACGACGCTGCGCTTGGTGACGGTGCGCGCCAGGTGCTGCAGCGCGCCCGCCAGGTCGGTCGCCCGCCCGCGGGGCTTGAAGTACAGGACCTCGCGCACCACCCGCAGGACGTGGTCCTTTCCCTTCTTCGGCACCAGGAACTTCTCGATCCGGTCGGTGAACGCCAGCAGGCCGACCCGGTCGTTGTTCTTGATCGCCGAGAACGCAAGGATGGCGCAGATCTCCGCCTCGATCTCCCGCTTGAAGTGGCGCCGGGTCCCGAACTGTCCCGACCCGGAGAAATCGACCAGCAGGATCACCGTCAGCTCGCGCTCCTCCACGTACTTCTTGACGTACGGGTGTCCCATGCGCGAGGTGACGTTCCAGTCGATGCTGCGCACGTCGTCGCCGAACTGGTATTCGCGCACTTCGGCGAACTCCATGCCGCGCCCCTTGAAGACGGAGTGATACTCCCCCGCCAGGGATTCGTCGACCAGGCGGTTCGTGGTGATCTCGATCCGCCGCACTTTCCTGAGGACGTCCGCGGGAAGCATGGACGGTCGCGGGGCCTTTACCGGTTGGTGGCCGTCAGGGGACCTCGATCGTGTCGAGGACCTTCTGGACGATCTGTTCGGTGGTGACGTCCTCCGCCTCGGCCTCGTACGACAGCAGGATACGATGGCGCAGCACGTCGAAGGCGATGGCCTTGACGTCCTCCGGCGTGACATAGCCGCGGCCGCGGATGAAGGCGTGCGCCCGGGCGGCCTGGGTCAGGTAGATGGTGGCGCGCGGCGACGCGCCGAACTGCACCAGCCCCTTGATGTCCAGGTGATAGTCCTCCGGACGCCGCGTGGCGAAGACGATTTCCACGATGTAGTCCTTGATCCGGGCGTCGATGTACACCTGCCCGACGACCGTGCGCGCCCGGAGGATGTCGGCGGGTCCGACCACCTTGCGCACCTCGATCCGGCCGCCGCCGGTCATCCGCTCCAGGATCTCCCGCTCCTCCGCCTTGTTGGGATAGTCGACCTTGATCTTCAGCATGAAGCGGTCGACCTGCGCCTCGGGAAGCGGGTAGGTTCCCTCCTGCTCGATGGGATTCTGGGTCGCCAGGACCAGGAACGGCGGCTCGAGCGGATAGGTCGCGTCGCCGATGGTGACCTGCTTCTCCTGCATCGCCTCCAGAAGCGCCGACTGCACCTTGGCGGGGGCGCGGTTGATCTCGTCGGCCAGCACGATGTGCGCGAACACCGGTCCCTTGCGCGGCACGAACTGCCCGTCCTTCTGGTTGTAGATGAGGGTGCCCACGAGATCCGCGGGGAGCAGATCGGGGGTGAACTGGATGCGCTGGAACTTGCAGTCGATCGCGTCGGCCAGCGTCTTGACGGACAGCGTCTTGGCGAGACCCGGCACCCCCTCGAGCAGCAGGTGGCCGTCCCCGAGCAGCCCGATCAACAGGCGGTCGAGCAAACCCTTCTGGCCGATGATGACCTTGCGCACCTCGGCGAGGACCTGCTCGACGAACGCCGCTTCACGCGCGACCAGCTCGTTGATCCTGCGGATGTCCTGTTCCATGAGGCTCCGGCGGGCCCGCGGGCGCGCCCTGCTTCGCGCCCGGAGCGCGGCATTCTAGACCACCCCCCGGTGCGAGTCAATTTGCGCCACGCTCCCCGGCGGGGCCGCCGCCCACCACGCGTGGGGCCCGCGGCGGGCGCCACCCCATCCCGCGGTGCCGGGGGGTGCGGTTGCTCCCCCAGGGGGTGGGACCTATACTTCGCCGCGGTGTGCGCAACGACGCGGGGGTGGCGGATGCCGACGCCGGGCCGCTGGAGACGATCCGGCGGCTGCTCGTCGAGCGCCAGGGACTGGACCTGTCGCGTTACAAGGCGACCTACCTGCGTCGCCGCCTGCTGGTCCGTGTGCGCGCCCTGAGGCTCGACGGGCTCGGGTCGTACGCCCGCCACCTGAAGCGGCACCCGGACGAGATCGGACCGCTTCTGAGGGCCCTGTCGATCCAGGTCACGGGGTTTTTCAGGAACCGGTCCTGCTTCGAGTTTCTGGAGGAGCGCGTGGTGCCCGATCTGCTCGGGCGGTCCGCCGGCAAACCGGTCGCGGTCTGGAGCGCGGGCTGCGCCACCGGCCAGGAGGCCTGGTCGCTCGCGGCGATCTTCGCGGGGGCGGCGGGATCCCGCCCCGAGCGCCGCGTCCGGATCACCGCCACCGACCTCGACGCGGCCGCGCTCGAGCGGGCGCGGCGGGCGCTCTATCCGGCCACATCGCTCCTGGCCGACGCCCCCGCGGCGGCGGCGCGGCACTTCGAGACCTTCCCGGACGGCACCGCCGGCCCGGATCTGACCCTGCGGCGGATGGTGTCGTTCCAGCGCGAGAGCCTGCTCGACCCGGCGCCGCGGCGCGATCTCGATCTGATCCTGTGCCGCAACGTCCTGATCTACTTCGGTCTCGATCAGCAGGAGGCCATCCTGTCGCGCTTCGCCGACGCGCTGGCCCCGTCCGGCTACCTGGTGCTGGGCAGGGTCGAGCGGCTGCTCGGCGCGGTCCGCTCCCGGTTCGAGGTCGTCAGCGCGCGCGACCGGATCTACCGGACGCCTCCCGCGGAAACCGCGGTCCTCCCGCCGGCGCCGCCCCGGGGGACCGCATGCGCCTGAAGCTGGCCCTGGCGTTCCTGGTGGTGACCTTCCTGTTCATCGTCACCCACTTCGTGTTCACGCCCCCGTCGTTCTACTCGCTGTTCGACTTGATCGGCTACGTCTCCGCCGAGGTGCTGATCGGGCTGATCGCGGCGGTCGTCCTGTCGAAGTATTTCACGCGGCACCTGACGGCGCTCGCGGGCGCCACCGCGGTGATCAGCCGCGGCGATCTCACCCGCAAGGTCGAGGTGCGGAGCGACGACGAGGTCGGCGAGCTGGCGCGATCGTTCAACGCGATGCTGCAGAGCCTTTACGGCATCGTGACCGAGGTGCGCGTCGTCAGCGGCCAGATCTTCGAGTCGGCGCAGGCGCTCTCGGCGACCGCGCAGGAGATGAACGCCACGACCGAGGAGATCTCCTCGACCATGCAGAACATCGCCAAGGGGGCCGAGGGGACGGCCGACATGGTCAACAAGACCTCCGCCATCACCCGCGAGCTGGCGTCGTCGGTCGAGGGGATCTCGGAGAAGGCCCGTTTCGCCGCCCGCGCCTCGCGCGACGCCGGGGATCGCGCCCGGCAGGCCGGCGAGCAGATGGTCGCGGCGCTGGCCGGGATGACCGACCTGGTCGGACGCATCGATCGCTCGACGACGATGGTCGCGGGTTTCAAGGACCGGGCGCTCCGGATCAACGAGTCGGTCGATTTCATCACCCATATCGCCCAGCAGACCCACCTCCTCGCGCTCAACGCCACCATCGAGGCGGCGCGCGCCGGGGAGCACGGCCGCGGCTTTTCCGTGGTGGCGGAGGAGATCCGCAAGCTGGCCGACGCGTCGCGCAAGTTCGCCGATCAGATCGCCCGGCTGGCGAAGGAGATCAACGCCGAGTCGAGCGAGGTGATCGGGTCGATGACCGACAGCACCCGGTCGGCGCGCGAGGGGAACGCGATCATCCAGCAGGCCAAGGCGTCGCTCGACGCCATGATCCAGTCGGTCCTGGCGAGCGCCGGGCGGATCGAGGAGATCTCGACCCTCACCGAGGGTCAGGCGAAGGGGGCCGACGGTCTGGTGCGTGCCATCGAGGAGATCTCCAGGATCGCGGAGGACAATGCCGCGGGGACCGAGGAAGCCTCCGCCGCCACCCAGGAACAGACCGCGTCGATGCAGGAGATGTCGGCGTCCGCCCAGGAGCTCGCCAAGGCGTCCGACACCCTGAAGGATCTGATCGCGGTGTTCAAGGTAGGATAAGCGCCCATGCGGGAACCGATCCTCACCTTCGCGGCGCGCTCGGAGTGGTACGGTCTCGCCGCCCAGGAGGTGCGCGAGGTGGCGCGCGTGGGCAGCGTCCGCCCCGTGCCGCGGGCGCCCGGTCTGGTGGCCGGGCTCGCCGAGGTGCACGGACGGATCGTGACCCTGATCGACCTCGATCGCCTGATCCCCGCGGACGGCGCCCGCCACCCCGCGGGGGCTCCGGCCGCCGGAAGCGGGATCGGACCGTTCGGGATCGTGCTCGCCCCGCCCCTCGATCACCTGGGGATCCTGGTCCGCTCGGAGGTCGACGTGGCCGCCTGGCCCGAGGAGACCGCCACGCCGCCCGAGAGCGGCCGCGGCGTCTGGCTGCGCGCCCGTCTGCCCGTCGGGGAGCGGTTGCTCAACCTGATCGCGCTGCCGGAGCTGGTCGAGCGCCTGGAGCAGGCGATCCGCGCCGGGTTCGTCCCCGGCGGCGGGACGGCCGGCGGGGAGGCCTGATGGCGATCCGCGTGCTGGTGGTGGACGACGCCATGTTCATGCGCTCCATGATCAAGGACATCCTCTCCAACGCCCGGGGACGCTACGAAATCGTCGGCGAGGCCAGCAACGGCCGCGAGGCGATCGCCCGTTACCGCGAGCTCCGGCCGCAGCTCGTCACCATGGACATCGTCATGCCGCAGCTCGACGGCATCGAGGCGACGCGCGAAATCCTCAAGCTCGATCCCCAGGCGAACATCGTGATCTGCAGCGCCATGGGGCAGGAGGCCCTGGTCGTCGAGTCGATCTCGGCGGGGGCCAAGGATTTCATCGTCAAGCCGTTCACGGCCGAGCGCGTCCTCCAGGTCCTGTCGAAGATCCTTCCCGGAGGCGGGTCCGCCAACTCCTGAGGCGGTGGTTTGGACTCCTCCGAGCTCCTCCCCCTGTTCGTCTCCGAGGCGCGCGAGCATCTCGAGGGCCTGAGCGGCCTCCTGACGCGCGCGCGCGGGCAACCGGCCGGCGCGGAGGAGATCAACGACCTCTTCCGCCACGCCCACTCCCTCAAGGGGATGGCCCTGTCGCTCGGGTTCCGCCCGCTCGCCGCGCTGGCCCACGCCATGGAGGACCTGCTGCACGACTGGCGGAGCGGCAGTCTCCGCCCCTCCCCCGAGACGGTCGCCCTCCTGCTGCGGGCCGCGGATCGGCTCGCGGCGCAGGTGGACGCGGTCGGGACCGGCGGCGAGCCCCCCGCCGCGGGAGAGCTGGTGGCGGCGCTGCGCGACGCCATCGGCAGCCGCGAGGAGGCGCCGCCGGAGACGCCCGCGCCGCCGGCGGAAGG
>JBOGOE010000410.1:0-5030 GCA_050747445.1 Candidatus Polarisedimenticolia bacterium
GGACTGGGGGGGTTGCCATGCCACCGGACCGCGCGGGGAACGCCGCGCGGACGCCGTCAGCCTAGCCCGGGCGCCGCGCGCCGTCAACGCGCGGATGGGCACCATGCCGCTCCGCGCCTGCATCCGCGGCCTCCCCGACCGCCACGTCGTCCTGCGCGTGGGTCGCGGCCTCCTCCGGAACGGCCGGAACGCGTGTGCGATAATCCGCCGCATGGACAAACTTCTCGAAACGCTCAACCCGCAACAGCGGGAGTCGGTGGAGCACACCGACGGGCCGCTCTTGATCGTGGCGGGGGCCGGGTCCGGCAAGACCCGGGTGATCGTCCATCGGCTCGCCTGGATCCTGGCGCGCGGTCTGGCGCCGGCGCCGGAGGTGGTCGCGGTCACCTTCACCAACAAGGCGGCCGGGGAGATGAAGGAGCGGGTCGAGCGGCTGGTGGGCGCCGGCCGGGGCGGCGCGCACGTCTCGACGTTCCATTCCTGGTGTCTGCGCCTGCTGCGCCGTCACGCCGGGCGCCTGGGCTACACGGACGACTTCGCCGTCTTCGACGACACCGACCAGACGGCTCTCCTCAAGGAAATCCTCCAGGAGCTGTCGATCGACGATCGCGCCTTTCCGCCCCGGATGTTCCGCCACCGGATCAGCGACGCCAAGAACCGCGGGCTCGATCCCGAGACCTTCGAGCGGGACGCCGCCGGCTACCAGGACCAGATCGTGGCGCGGGTCTATCCCCGCTACATGGAGCGCCTGCGCGCCTGCAATGCCATGGACTTCGACGACCTCATCGGCCAGGCACTGCGACTGTTGGCCGATCATCCCGGCGTGGCGGAGCAGGTCGCCGGCGGCGTCCGCTACCTGATGGTGGACGAATACCAGGACACCAACCGCCCCCAGTACCTCCTGATCAAGGCGCTGGCCGCCATCCACGGCAACGTCTGCGCGGTCGGCGACCCCGACCAGTCGATCTACCGCTTCCGCTTCGCCGACATCTCCAACATCCTGTCGTTCGAGGAGGACTTCCCGGGCACCCGCACCATCAAGCTGGAGCGGAACTACCGGTCGACCGGCAACATCCTGGAGGCGGCCACCGCCGTGGTGCGGCGCAACCGCGACCGGATCGACAAGGAGCTGTGGACGGAGGCCGCGGCGGGGGAGCCGATCGAGCTGATGGTGGCGCAGGACGAGCGGCACGAGGCGGACCAGGTGGTCGCCGCGATCCGCGAGCTGCGCCGGGACCGCCCGCTCGACGACGTCGCGTTGCTCTACCGGACCAACGCCCAGTCGCGCACCTTCGAGGAGGCGCTGACCCGCGCCTCGATTCCTTACATCGTCGTCGGCGGCACCCGCTTCTACGACCGGCGCGAGGTGCGGGACCTGCTCGCCTACCTGCGCGCCATCCTCAACCCGCGCGACGACATGAGCCTGCGGAGGATCGTCAACACGCCGCCGCGCGACATCGGCAAGACGACCCTCGAGATGGTCCTCGACGTGCAGCGCCGCGAGGGCGGCACCCTGAAAGACGCCATCCGGCGGACGGCCGACCGGCAGCGCCTCCCCGGGCGGGCCACACGCGCCCTGCAGGGATTCCTCGCCCTCCTGACCGGTCTGCGCGAGGAGGCGGCGGACCTCGTGCCGAGCCGCCTGGTGGCGGCGATCATCGAGCGGAGCGGCTTCGTTCCATATCTGGAGAAGAGCGCGCCGGGCGACGCCGCCTCCCGCATCGAGAACCTGAAGGAGCTGGCCTCCGCCGTCAGCGTCTGGGACGGCCTCGAGGGGGGATTGCAGGCGTTCCTCGATCGGGCGGCGCTGCTGTCCGAGACCGAGAACGTCCAGGGAAGCACCGGCGTCCGGCTGATGACGCTGCACTCTGCCAAGGGGCTGGAGTTCCCGATCGTCTTCATCGCCGGTCTCGAGGAGAACCTGTTCCCGCACGCCCGCTCCAACGGGGGCCACGACGATCTCGAGGAGGAGCGCCGGCTGCTCTACGTCGGGATGACCCGGGCGCGGGAGCGTCTGATCCTGACGCGCGCACTGTACCGCCGGCTGTACGGCGAGGAGGCGCCGACCGAACCGTCGCGCTTCCTGGCCGAGATCCCGGCGCACCTGATCCGCGAGCGGTTCGCCGGCGAGGCCTTCGCGACCCGCCTCATGGGGGCCGCGGACGCGATCGCGCGGCGCCGCCGGGAGCAGGACGACGCCTTCCCGGGTGCCGACCGCTCCACGGGCGGCGGCCGCCGCGTCACCCTCGACGAGGAGTACGCCGATCCCGACGCGGCCACCCCCGCCGGCTCCTGGCCCCTCGGCACCCGCCTGCACCATCCCGAGTACGGCGTCGGCACGGTCATCGGCATCGAAGGAACCGGCGAGCGCCAGAAGGTCACCGTGTCGTTCTCGATCCACGGATCCAAGAAGTTCGTGACCCGCTTCGCCCCCCTGGAAAAGATCTGACGGGACGCCACGCGTCCACCGGGCCGGCGCCGGGCCAGCCGTCCGTTCCCCGCCCCGATTACGTACCCGTACATAGTGGCGCCGAGAGTGTGGATCCGCTCCGCTTGGGACAGGCTATCGCTCTCAGACGACATAACTTGCGCGGACTCTCCCGATCGGGACCGCAAAAAGCACGTAAGAGTCTTCTCTGGAACAGGTTAGGTCCGATTTACCACACTCTGTGCGCCACCATGCTTGCATTTCCGGCGGCGGGCGCCGACATTGCGGCGGGACGGCGGGCGACGGGTGCCTGCCGTCACACCAGAGGACCGGAGGAGGCTGAAGATGAACATCGTGATGCTCGCGCTCGTGGGCGTCGGTTACGTCGCGGCCCTGATCGGCGGGATCTGGATGGTGGTCAACGCCTTCAAGACCAGCGTCGGCTGGGGGCTCGGGACGTTGTTCCTGTGGCTGCCGTTCGGGCTGATCTACCTGGTGAAGCACTGGCAGGCGAACAAGAAGCCGTTCTTCATCCAGCTCGCGGGGCTCGGGTTGATCGTCGCCGGCGTCATGATGGCGCCGACCGTGGTCCAGTAAGCGCCGCTTTCTGCTCCTGGCACCACCCGCCCCGGCCCGCCGGCCGGGGCTTTTTGTTTCGTGGCGCGCCGGTCCCGTGGGGCGGGCGCGCTCAGTCGTGGGTCAGGCGGCGGTACTTGATCCGGTGCGGGCGGTCGGCGTCGGCCCCCTTGCGGCGGCGGAAGTCCTCGCGGTAGTCCTGATAGTTCCCCTCGAACCAGACTACCTGGCTGTCCCCCTCGAAGGCGAGGATGTGGGTCGCGATCCGATCGAGGAACCAGCGGTCGTGACTGATGACCACGGCGCAGCCGGCGAAGTTCAGGAGCGCTTCCTCAAGCGCCCGCAGGGTGTCGACGTCGAGGTCGTTGGTCGGCTCGTCCAGCAGCAGCAGGTTGGCGCCGGTCTTCAAGATACGCGCCAGATGGACCCGGTTGCGCTCCCCGCCCGACAGGTCCCCCACCCGCTTCTGCTGGTCCGGCCCCTTGAAATTGAACGAAGCCGCGTAGGAGCGGGCGTTGACCTGGCGCTTTCCCAGCAGGATCGTTTCCTGCCCGCCGGCGATCGCCTCGTAGACGCTGGCCTCGGAACGCAGGACGTCGCGCGACTGATCGACGTAGGCCATTTTCACGGTCTCGCCGACCCGCAGCGCCCCGCCGTCCGGCGTCTCCTGCCCGGTGATCATCCGGAACAGCGTGGTCTTGCCGGCGCCGTTCGGGCCGATGACCCCGACGATGCCACCGGGCGGCAGCTTGAACGACAGGTCCTCGATCAGCAGGCGGTCGCCGTACCCCTTGCTCAGATGCTGCGTCTCGACCACGAGGCCGCCGAGACGAGGGCCGGGCGGGACGTAGATTTCGACGCTCTCGGGGGCCCGCTCGGTCTCCTCCTGGAGCAGACGCTCGTAGGCCTGCAGGCGGGCCTTGCTCTTGGCCTGGCGCGCGCGCGGCGCCATCCGCACCCATTCCAGCTCCCGCTCCAGGGTCCGCGTCCGGGCCGTCGCCGCCTTCTCCTCCCCCTCCAGCCGCTGCTTCTTCTGCTCGAGCCAGGAGGAATAGTTCCCCTCCCACGGGATCCCGGCCCCCCGGTCGAGCTCAAGGATCCAGCCGGCGACGTTGTCGAGGAAGTAGCGGTCGTGGGTGACCGCGACGACGGTCCCGGCGTACTCCTGCAGGTGCCGCTCCAGCCAGGCCACCGATTCGGCGTCGAGGTGGTTGGTCGGCTCGTCGAGCAGCAGCAGATCGGGACGCTGCAGCAGCAGCCGGCAGAGGGCGACGCGCCGACGCTCCCCGCCGGAGATCGCGTTGACCGGCGCGTCGGGGGGCGGACAGCGCAGGGCGTCCATGGCGATCTCGAGGGTCCGGTCCAGCTCCCAGGCGCCCGCGGCCTCGATCCTGTCCTGCACCTGCGACTGCTCCTCGAGGAGCTTTTCCATCGCCTCCGGCTCCATCGGCTCCGCCAGCCGGTCGCTGATGGCGTTGTAGCGATCGAGCAGGGCGCGCTTCGCGGCCACCCCCTCCTCGACCACCTGCAGGACCGTCTTCGCCGGGTCGAGCGCCGGCTCCTGCGGCAGGAAGCCGACCGAAGTCCCCTTCGCCGGCAACGCCTCGCCGGCGAATTCCCGCTCGACGCCGGCCATGATCTTCAGAAGCGTGCTCTTGCCGGCTCCGTTCAGGCCGAGGACGCCGATCTTGGCGCCGTAGTAGAAGGACAGCCAGATCCCCTTGAGGATCTCGCGCTTCGGGGGGACCACCTTTCGGAGGTCCTTCATGGTGTAGATGAATTCAGGCACGGTGGGTGTAGTTCTCCTTGAGGTACAGGATGATGGCGCGCGAGTCGGCGACGACCTGCTGGCGTTCCGGATCGATCAGCACCGGGACGAGATCCTGCCCCGAAATCGCCCGCACCCGGTCACGCTCGCCGGAGTCGTGCGGCACGCTCCGCACGATGTAGTCGAGCCCCAGATCGTCGAGCGCCTCGCGGGCGCTCGCGCAGTAAGGGCAGCCTTCGAACTGGTACAGCTCCAGCA
>JBOGOE010000411.1:0-3666 GCA_050747445.1 Candidatus Polarisedimenticolia bacterium
GGATCGGCCGGAGCGGGCCCCGCGGGTGCGGCGCCGGCGGGTTCGGGTCCCCAGGACCCGGTGGCGGGTGCCGTTCCTGCGGCGGGCGGGTCGGTTCCCCTGCTGTTCGACGATCTCTACCGCCAGGGGCATGCGGACTACAGCCAGGGGAACTACGCCCTGGCGCTCCAGGAGCTGGAGGAGTTCGTGCAGCGCTATCCCACCAGCGACCTGGCGGACGACGCCCAGCTCCTGGTCGGCGAGGTCTGGCTGGCGCAGCAGAAGCACGCGGAGGCGATCGCCGCCTTCGATCGGGTCATCCAGGCGTACCCCGGGGGCGACAGGGCCCCCTCGGCGTACCTCAAGAAGGGTCTGGCCCTGTTGGACACGAACCGGACCGCCGACGCGGTCATCCAGCTGCAGCACGTGATCACCGCCTATCCGAGAACCGAGGAGGCGCGCATCGCCCGCGAGCGCCTCCGGGCCCTCGGGTTGCGGGAGCGGTGAATCGAAGAGGAGGCATTCGTCGTGGCACGCATCAAATCCGCCATCAAGAACATCCGCAAGAACAGCCGGCGCAACGCCATCAACAGGGCGCGCCGCAGCCGCCTGCGCACGCAGATCCGCCGGATCCGAGAGCTGATCGCCAGCAAGGACGCCGACGGCGCGCGCAAGGCCCTCCCGGCCACCCTGTCGCTGCTCGATCGCTCAATCGGCAAGGGGCTCATCCATCGCAATACGGCGGCGCGCCACAAGTCGCGGCTGACCCGCCAGGTGGCCGGTCTGAGCCGGGCCCGCTGAGCCCTCCGCCCCATGGTCCGTATCCGCCGCAGCCCGGCGCCGCTTCCCGACCTGCACCGCCGGATGGAGCGGGTCATGGAGCGCTTCCTGCACGACCTCCCGATCGCCACGGTCGCCCGCGGCTGGGCGCCACGGGCCGACCTCTATGAGACCGGCGACGGTTTCGTCGCCACCCTCGAGCTTCCCGGGATCGACCGCGAGCAGATCGACATCGTCATCGAGGGGCCTTACCTGTCGGTCACCGGCTACCGTCCCGAGCCCGGGACCGGCGCCTGCCTCCGCTGGCACCAGATGGAGATCGTTCACGGATCGTTCGAGCGGGTGATCGCGCTTCCGGAGGAAGCCGACCTGGAGCGGATCAGCGCCAGCTATCGCGACGGTTTTCTGGAAATCGTCATCCCGCGGGCCCGCGGCGCCTCGCGCACCGTCCCCGTCGAGGAGGGATAGCATGTCCGAGGCCGGCGAGAGCGGACCGGTCGTCGTCGACGAGGAGGCCGCCGAGCTCGGGAGCCCCGACCGCCGCCCGCCGCCGATCCCGCCGACCCTCCCCATCCTGCCCCTGCGCGAGACCGTGGTCTTCCCGCACCTGCCGGTCCCCCTGGCGGTCGGCCGCCCCGCGTCGCTCCGTCTCGTCGACCAGGCGATGGTCGGGGCGAAGATGATCGGTCTGGTGCTCCAGAGGACCGGCGGGGACGAGGAGCCGGGCCCTGCCGACCTGCACCACGTGGGGACCGCCGCGGTCATCCAGCGACTCCTGAAGTTCCCCGACGGCACCGTCCGGGTCCTGGTCTCCGGGATCGAACGGATCCGCATCCGCCGCTTCGTGTCCACCACGCCGTTCCTGACCGCCGACGTCGAGGTCCTCCCCGAGACGTCGCCCGCGTCGGTCGAGATCGAAGCCCTCCACAAGAACCTGCAGGGACAGATCCGGCGCCTCCTGTCCCTCATGCCGATCGCCTCCGAGGAGCTCGGAGTCGCCCTCCTGAACGTCGATGACCCCGGCCGCCTGGCCGACATGACGGCGGCGCTCCTGGTCCGCGACACCGCGATCAAACAGACGCTTCTCGAGACCCTCGACGTCGCCGAGCGGCTGCGGGCGCTGACCCGGCATCTGGCGCGCGAGATCGAGGTCATGGAGCTCGGCTCCAAGATCCAGAAGGAAGTCGAGACCGAGATGGAGAAGGGGCAGCGGGAGTTCGTCCTGCGCCAGCAGCTCAAGGCGATCCAGAAGGAGCTGGGGGACGGGGACAACGCCGAGGCGGAGATCGAAACCCTCCGGCAGGCGATCGAACAGGCGGGGATGCCGGAGGCGGCGAAGGAGGCGGCCGGGCGGGAGCTGAACCGGTTGCGCACCATGTCCCCCGCCTCCGCCGAACACAGCGTGATCCGCACCTATCTCGACT
This sequence comes from Candidatus Polarisedimenticolia bacterium, assembly GCA_050747445.1. GTDB lineage: Bacteria > Acidobacteriota > Polarisedimenticolia > Gp22-AA2 > Gp22-AA2 > JBOGOE01. The sequence continues at coordinate 2,184 of JBOGOE010000411.1, forward strand.
GGCTGATCGCCCTCCCATGGTCGAAGCAGACCGGCGACACCATCGATCTCAAGGAGGCGCGCCGGATCCTCGACGAAGATCACTTCGACCTGGAGAAGGTCAAGGAACGGATCCTGGAGTTCCTGGCGGTGCGCCGGCTGGGTGCGGGCGGACGCGGCCCCATCCTCTGCTTCGCCGGCCCGCCGGGCACCGGCAAGACCTCGCTGGGACGGTCGATCGCCCGCGCCATGGGGCGCCCCTTCCACCGATTGTCGCTCGGCGGGGTGCGCGACGAGGCGGAGATCCGGGGTCACCGCCGCACCTACGTGGGAGCCATGCCGGGGCAGATCATCCAGGGGCTGCGCAAGAGCGCCACCCGCAATCCGGTCTTCATGCTCGACGAGGTGGACAAGCTGGGCGCCGATTTCCGGGGCGACCCCGCTTCGGCCCTCCTCGAGGTCCTCGACCCGGAGCAGAACCACACCTTCTCGGACCATTACATCGACCTCCCCTTCGATCTGTCGAAGGTCCTGTTCATCACCACCGCCAACGTCCTGGACACCATCCCGCGGCCCCTGCTCGACCGGATGGAGATCCTCGAGCTCCCCGGCTACACCGACGAGGAGAAGGTGGCGATCGCCCGGCGCTATCTGATCCCGCGACAGTGCGCCGAGAACGGGCTCCGGCCGGAGGATCTGGTCCTTCCCGACGCGACCCTCGCCCGGATGGTATCGCGCTACACCATGGAGGCGGGGCTGCGGAACCTCGAGCGCGAGATCGCCAAGATCTGCCGCAAGCTCGCCCTGCGTCAGGCCGAAGGGGGCGCGGGACCGGTGACGGTCGCCCCCGAGGTCCTGGAGGACTACCTTGGGCCGCCGCGCTTCTCGCGCGAGGCCATCGAGCAGACCTCGGTGCCGGGGGTGGCGGTCGGGATGGTCTGGACGCCGGCCGGGGGGGACATCGTCTTCGTGGAAGCGACCCGGATGCCCGGCGGAAAGTCGCTCATCCTCACCGGTCAGCTCGGCGACGTCATGCGCGAGTCGGCGCAGGCGGCCCTCTCCTACGTCCGCAGCCGCGCCGAACGGCTGGGGATCGAGCGCGACTTCTGGAACCGCTCCGATCTCCACCTGCACGTGCCCGCCGGCGCCGTTCCCAAGGACGGGCCGTCCGCCGGGGTGACCCTGGCGACCGCCCTGGCGTCGCTGCTCACCGGCCGTCCCTGCCGCTCCGACCTCGCCATGACCGGAGAGATCACGCTGCGTGGCAAGGTCCTGGAAGTCGGCGGGATCAAGCAGAAGGTGCTGGGGGCGCACCGGGCCGGGATCCGGACGGTGGTCATGCCCGCGGAGAACGAGAAGGATCTGGTGGAGATCCCGGAATCGGTCCGCGGCCGCCTGTCCTTCCGTTTCGTCCGGACCGTCGACGAGGTCCTGGAGGCCGCGCTCCTGCCCGCACCCGGAGCGCGGGCTCCCGCCGGCCGCGCACCGGCCCGCCGCGGCCGACC
>JBOGOE010000412.1:0-6498 GCA_050747445.1 Candidatus Polarisedimenticolia bacterium
GTCACGGACGGCGGGAGCCGATGCCCGGGGCTCCGGCGGCTGCGGCCGCCGCCCGGGCCGAACGGAGCGGTGGCAACGGGTCCGAGGCGCGGACGAGATCCTCCGAGCCCGTGGCTCCCTGGGGGGAGCGGCAGGCACCACCGCCCGCCGGGCGGGAGCCGGCGCCGCAGCCGGAGTCCTACGCAACCGCACCGGAACCGCCCGCCCAGGATCCCGGCCCCGCAGACGCGGAGTCCGGGGGGCCGGACGCCAAGCCGCGCCGACGCTGGTGGCGGCGCGCGTTCCGCGGTTAGCAAGGCCGTGAGCCTGCGACTCCTTCACTTCGAAGCCTGCCCGTTCTGCGAAAAAGTCCGGTTGTCCCTGAAGCGGATGGCGCTCGACTACGAAGGTGTGGCGATCGATCCCGCCGATCGCGGCGAGGTCGAAAAAATCTCCGGGCAGCGGCTGGTCCCGGTGCTGTGCGACGGTGACCGCGTGGTGCCCGACTCGACGCGCATCCTCCGGTATCTCGTCGCACGCTATGGAGAGCGGGGGCTGCTCCCCGCCGACCCGGCCGATCAGGCGGTTGCCTGGATCGTGGAGGATTACGCCGACGAGGTTCTGGGCCCCCTGATCCACGCCGTCCTGAGGGACCGCACGACCGGCGGCGGGCCGCTGACTTCCGCGGAACGAAAGGAAGTGGAGAAGCATCTCGAGGACCAGTTCCGCAACCTCGAGCAACTGCTCGCACGGCGCGCCTGCATTCTCGGCGACGTGCCGTGTCTTGCCGATATCGCCGTGTTCGCCTTCCTGCACCAGGTGGCATACCACGGCGGCCGGGAGATCTCCTCGGGGTTCCCCCACTTGAGGGCCTGGCACGGCCGGATGTCGGCGCTGTAGCCGCGGTGCCTCCGGCCGACACCGGCGCGTGCGGCCGGCCCCCCGTCATCAGGCGGCCAGCAGGACCTGGAAGAAATCCTCCACCGCATCGACGAACTCCGCGCACGACGTCAGGGAATTAATCCTCTGACGGAGCGCCCGCCCGTTCGGCAGGCCGTGCGTGTACCAGCCGGTAAAGGTGCGGATCTTGTGCAGTGCCGTCGATTCATCCTCCCGCTCGCGCAACAGGGCGAAGTGGTCGAGGATCAGGGCGCGGCGCTCCGCGACCGGCGGCTCCCCGGGCACGCCTCCCGAAAGCAGGTCGGCGGTCTGCCGGAAGATCCAGGGGTTCTTGATGGCGGCGCGGCCGATCATCACGCCGTCGCAGCCCGTCGCGGCCAGAAGATCCCTGGCGTCTTCGGGGCGCTCCACGTCGCCATTGCCGCTCACGGGGATCGTGAGAGACTCCTTCAGGCTCCTGATGCGGCCCCAGTCGGCGCGGCCGCCGAACATCTGGCGTGCGGTGCGCGCGTGCAGGGCGACCGCATCGGCCCCCTCCCCCTCGCAGATGCGGCCCAGCTCGAGGAAGTTGGCCCGCGCTTCGTCCAGCCCCAGGCGAAACTTGACGGTCAGGGGAATCCGGACCGCCCGGCGGACCGCCCGGACGATCTCCCGGGCGAGATCCAGGTCCCCCATCAGGGCGGCCCCCGCGCACCCCTTGAGGACCTTGTTGGCGGGACAGCCCATGTTGATGTCGACCAAGTCCGCCCCGAGCGCCTCGACGTAGGCCGCGGCCTCGGCCATCCGCTCGGGCCGGCTGCCGTACACCTGGATCCCCAGCGGCCTTTCCTCCTCCGAGTACTGCATCATGTGACGGGTCTTCCCGTTGCCCCGGGTGAGGGCCTCCGAGGAGATGAACTCCATGGTGACCAGGCCGACCCCGCCGATCCGCTTGAGGATCAGTCGGAAGTACTGGTCGGTGATCCCGGCCATGGGGGCCAGAATCAGGGGCTGCTCGAGAAAGAGGTGTCCGATCCGCATGAGGGGCGTATTTTCGCACGATCGGGCCGTGGCGCCGTCCCCGGAAAAGCAAACGCCCCTTCCGGTCTCACCGGAAGGGGCGCTCGATCTTGACGGCCGGCCGCGCGGGCCGTGTGCTTACTGGGGCTCGCTCGGGCTGGCGAGTCCCGGAGGGAGCACCGACTTGCAGAAGTTCCAGCACACAAGGCCGGGGTCCTGCTCCTTCCCCTGATTGTTGAGGATGGGGCCGACGGCAGCCTTGCAGCAGTCGACGCAGATGCCGCGGTTGAACGAGTTCAGGCACTCGGTCGGCACTTGGTCCGGCGCGATGGAGGTGGCGGCGCTGGACAGCGACACGCTGGCCAGCAACTGGTCGGACTTGGCGGCCGACAGCCCGTTCCCCGGGTTCGAGGTCCTCAGGTTGGAAGCCCCCAGGTCGGTCAGGATCTGCCTGGCGCGCTCCTCGGTCAGGGGGGCGCTCAGGTCCTTGCCGAGATCGACGCCCATGGACCGCAGGGTGTCGGCGGCGGCTTTCGAGTCGGCTGCTTTCTGTCCCAGCGCGGCGCTCACCTTGACCGCGAACGCGCCTACCGTCGTCGACTTCGGCGCGTCGCTCGGTGCGGCGAAGACGGCCACGGTCAGGACAGCGCTGACCGCAAGAGCGAGGATCGGCTTCCTCATCATCGGGCTCCCTCCCATCTGGTGGGTGTCTTTATCCTGAATATGTCTTCAGCAACAGAGCCGGCGGAACGCGAACAATCGTGTTTTCCGGAAAAGCAGCCGAAATCTACGGCCATCCCCTGGGTCCGTCAACAGTTTTTGTAAGTCGATTGCACGAACGACCGGTCGTCACCGCCAGGCTCCTAAACCAAAGAAAAATCGCTGGTAATGTCCATGAACACGGAGCATTGCCGGCGAGGCATCGGAAGGACCGAACCCCAGGGGCCTGTCGTCCGCCCTAGGGCAGCGGCTCGGAAGGGCTCGGCTTGTTGATGGCGAAGCAGGTCTTGGCGCAGGCGTTGGCCCGGACACCCATCGACCGGCAACAGACGACGCAGGCGCCATGCGTGCCCAGAGTCAGACACTCTTCCATGTCGGCCGGCGAGGTCGCGCTGGTGAATCCCCCCTCGGCGGGCGACCCGGGACGCGCAACCAGCCCCGATTCCACGTTGCGGACCAGAGCCGTGATCTTCTCCTGACTGACCAGGCGGTCCGGGTTGCTGGTGGTCAGCTCCACGCCCAGGTCCTTCATCATGCTGACCGCCCGCTCCTCGGTGAGGGCGACGAGCCCCCCCTCCGGTGCCAGCGCCTGTCCGAGGTCGGCCGTCACGCGCCGCGCCGTCTCGGGCCCGTACTTCTCCGCCGCCATAACCAGGCTCCGGGCCAGGTCGCGGACCGTCGCGCCGGCCGCCTTCCCGGTCCCCTGGCGGAGTTCCGCCGCGCCGGCGAGAAGCGTCGCCGCGACCGCAACAATGGATACGAAAACTCCAGTCTTGAACTTCATGTCGATGTCGCCTCCATGACCAGCTGGGGGTCGGAATCCGGGTGCTGGAACCCGCCTGCGGCAGTCTTCATGTACGGCCATCGGGTGGGATTGTCAACCATTATGCACCGCCGCCATCATAGCAGACCGCCCATGCCGGCGCCAGGAATCGGCCCCGGGCGCGCGCGATCGGGCTCCTGCGCCATAAAGACCTTGACATCCGCCGCTTTTGCGGTATTTAAGGCGGGAATCTCGCTGTTCAGCAGCATCTGCGACGGGGGAAGTCGTGGCCCGAACGCCTGGAGGGAGGCGTGGTGGTTCCGATGGCGCCTGCTTCCCCGTTTCCACGCCTCCGGCGCCGACGCCCGCACCGAATCACCTCCGGAGCCTCCATCCCTGATGGGCCGGTCTGAGTATCTGCGCCCGCGGCGGGTGCTCCCGGGATTCGCGGCCCTGCTGATGCTGGGCTTCCTGGCGCGCTGGGTCGGCGCCGCCGGGACGGCCACGCTGTACGTGGACGACGGCAGCGCCTGCCCGGCAGTCTGCACCAGCCTCTGCGAAGCCGCCTGCATCGCCGGCTGCGGCAGTGCGGAGGCACCCTACCGCGCCATCTCCTCGGCCGTGTTCGACGCCGACTGCCGGCTGCGCGCCGGGCAAATCACCGGCGCGACGGTCCAGGTCGCCCCCGGGACGTACAACGAAACGGTCCGCATCTACCCGAACATCCACGTCCGCTGCGAAGATCGGGCCACCACCATCATCGATGGCACGGGTCTGAACCGCAGCGCCGTCATCCTCACCGGGGGAACCACGGGGCGCCCGCGCGTCGACTTCTCGATCGACGGCTGCACCATCACGAACGGCAGCGGCGAGGACCGCCCCGCCGACGGCACCGTCGCCGGGGGCGGGGTGTTCGTGTTCGGGAGCGCCGTGGTCAGCAACAATCTGATCACCGGGAACACCTTGTCGGGGTCGCAGACTGCCTGGCTGGGTGCCGGCGTCTACGTCGCCTACGGCGACCCGATCATCACCGGCAACACCATCACCCGCAATTACGCCAACCCGCCGCCGCTGGGCGGGCAGAACGACTCGCGCGCCATCGGCGGAGGCATCTTCGTCCTCGGTTCGCTGAAACCGGTCAACACCCACGTCCGGATCGAGGGGAACTTCGTCTTCGACAACACCGTCCTCGGCGAGATCGGGCGGGGGGGCGGCATGCGGGTGGACGGCAATCCCGGGACGGTCGTGACCCGCAACATCATCGCCGGCAACCGCGCCACCTACGGCGGGGCCGGGTTGCAGATCTACGGCAACGTCACCGCCTCCGACAACCTGGTCGTGGGGAATTCGGGCGGGATGTGGGGGGGCGGCGTGCAGGTCTACCAGGCGGTGGCCCGGGTCACCAACAACACCATCGTCGGCAACAGCCTGACCGACACCCGCGCTCCGTCGGGATATTCCTTCGGGAACTACGGCGCCGGCGTCCAGGTCAGTGCGCTCATCCCGCAGTGGGAGAACCCCCAGGTTCACCTCACCAACAACATCGTCACCGGGAACACGGTCACTTCGGTGGGGTCGGGCGCCGGCCTTCACAGCTACAACACCAACCCCGTCGTGACCTACTCGGATCTCTTTACCAACCGCAAGCTGCCGTCGGCCATCGAGAACGTCGCCGGCGACTTCACCGAGGCCCAGGTGCTGGCGATGCCCGGGAACCTGGCGGTCGACCCCCGCTTTGTCCACGCCCCCCTGTTCGTCGATGTCACCGTGGCCGCCGGAACCGCCACCACGGCGGCGGTTCTGAGCGCCGCGCGCTACACCGTCAACCAGGTGGTGGAATACAACGACGACGGCGTGCCGCGGGTGGTGACCGCGGTCAACACGAACGGCAACATCCTGACCTTCACGCCGGCGCTGCCTGCGGCCTCTCAGCCCTGGAAGCTGCTCTCCAACTGGGGCGTCGCCACCGACCTGGTCGAAGACTTCCGTCTCCTCGACGTGTCTCCCCTCGTCGATCGGGGCACCAACGCGGCGCGCACCGACCCCCTGGTGCCCGTCGTCGATCTGGCCGGCTCGACCCGGCTCGCCGACGGGGACGGCGACGGGGAGGCGGTGGTCGAGATGGGAGCCTACGAGCTGGTGCCACCCGATTCCGACTCGGACGGGGTGCCGAACGATCAGGACTGCGCCCCGCTGCTGAGGTCGACCTGGGCCCCCCCGGATCCGATCGGTGCGGGCCTGAATGCGGCAGGCGGTTCGACGACGCTCCTGTCGTGGCCCGACGCCTCCCAAGCTCACGTCTTCAACCTCTATCGCGGTACCGCCGCCGGCGGCTTCAGCTGGAACCATGTCTGTCTGGAGGCCGGCTCCCCCGACCGCCTCTCGACCGACACCGCGGTTCCGGCCGCGGGCACCGCGTTCTATTACCTTGTGAGCGGGGCCAATACCTGCGCCGAGGGGAGCCTCGGCATCTCGAGCGGCGCGAGCGAGCGTCCCAATCCGGCCCCCTGCCCGCCAGCGACGGGCGACACCGATGCCGATACCGTGCCTAACGCCGGGGACAACTGCCCGCTGACGGCGAACCCCACGCAGGCCGATCAGGATCGGGACGGCGCCGGGGACGCCTGCGACAACTGCCCGGCGGCGCTCAACCCGGACCAGGCCGATTCCGATGCCAACGGGCTGGGGGACCGCTGCCAGGACGCCGATCTGGACGGCTTCACGGATGACGTGGACTGCAACGATCAGAACGGCGAGGTCCATCCCGGGGCGATCGAGGCGTGCAACGGCCTCGATGACGACTGTGATACCACGGTCGACGAGGACCTCGGCAGCCTGACCTGTGGCACCGGCGCCTGCCAGCGCACCGTCGCCGCCTGCGTCGGCGGTCAATCGCAGACCTGCACCCCGGGCGCCCCCGCCGCCGAGACCTGCAACGGCATCGACGACGACTGCGATGGCACCGCCGATGACAACCTCGGCTCCACTACCTGCGGCGTCGGTGCCTGTTCGCGGACGGTCGACAACTGCGTCGGCGGCGTCCCCCAGACCTGCACCCCGGGCGCCCCCGCCGCCGAGACCTGCAACGGCATCGACGACGACTGCGACGGCTCAACCGACGAGGACCTCGGCAGCAC
>JBOGOE010000413.1:0-5814 GCA_050747445.1 Candidatus Polarisedimenticolia bacterium
GCCGCCATCCTCGCCGGCTGCCGGGGGACCCCTGGCGGGCCGGCGGCGGGCGCTCCCGGGCTTCCGCCCGCGCCGGGTGGCGCGGACCTCTACCCCGCGCGACACAACGCCGCATTCGCCGCGGAACGGCCGCTCACCCGGGAGGAGAGCGCCGCCCGCTACAACAACTTCTACGAGTTCACCGAGGGGAAGGAGGTCTGGCGGCACGTCGGCCGGTTCCGGACCCGCCCCTGGCAGGTGGAGGTGACCGGTCTGTGCGAGAGACCGGAGGTCTTCGACATCGACGCCCTGGCCCGCCGCTTCCCGCTGGAGGAGCGCATCTACCGGCACCGCTGCGTCGAGGCCTGGTCGATGATCGTCCCCTGGACCGGGTTTCCGCTGAAGAGTCTGATCGACCAGGTGCGTCCTCTGTCGTCCGCCCGCTTCGTCCGGATGCTCACCTTCCTGAAGCCGGACGAGGCGCCCGGGCAGAAACGGCAGACCTGGTACGCCTGGCCCTATTACGAAGGTCTGGCGCTGGAGGAGGCACGCAACGACCTGGCGTTCCTGGCCACCGGCATCTACGGCCATGCCCTGCCGGCGCAGCACGGCGCCCCGATCCGCCTGGCCCTGCCGTGGAAATACGGCTTCAAGAGCATCAAGTCGATCGTCCGGATCGAGCTGGTCGGGAACCAGCCGCGCACCTTCTGGAGCGACTTCAGCAACGAGTACGACTTCTGGGCCAACGTCAATCCCAACGTCCCCCATCCCCGCTGGTCCCAGGCGACCGAGACCCTCATCGACACCGGCGAGCGGGTGCCGACCCGGATGTTCAACGGCTATCACGAGCAGGTCGCCGACCTCTATCCCTGGGAGCCGGTCCGGCCGCGCCGGGGCTGACTCAGACGCGCGGCCGCGCGTTCACCCGGGCGATCCAGTCGACCAGACGCGGGTGCGTCGTGCCGGGTTTCTGGTACTCCACCAGGACCCGGTGGAACGTCTCGTCGTCGTCCGGGTCGTGGATGGTCGCGTATTTCAGGAACGGAAAGGCGCAGACGTCGGCCGCGGAGAAATCCCCGTGGAGATGCTCCCGTCCCGACAGCATCTGCTCGAACAGGTCGAGAGAGCCGTGCATCGCCTTCCCAAGCCGGTCGATCCGCTTCGGGTCGCGCTCCGCCTCGGGTTTCTCCAGCTCGTCCGTGATCTCGTTGGGCGGCCGCTTCCAGACCCGGTTGAACCAGTCGATGAAGACCAGGAGGTCGGCCCGGCGGGACGGATCCTCCGGGTAGAGACGCGGCCGATCGGGGTGCCGTTCCTCCAGATAGCGGACGATCTCCATCGAATCGACGACCACCCGGCCGCCGTCCACCAGGACCGGCACCAGGTCCTGGCCGCTGACGTTGCGCACTTCCCGCCGGTCGCCTGCGGGCACCCAGACCGATTCCGCCGCCAGCCCCTTGTGGGCCAGGGCCAGGCCCACCCGCTCCACGTTCGTCGAGTTCCTGATCCGGTACAGCTTCAGCATCGCCGCCTCCCCTCGGGGCCACGCACCGGGAAATTGTCCTGACGTCCGCCTTGAAATGACCCTATAATCACGCCATGTTCTGGAACAAGAAGGAGCCGCCGATGGGCGATCTGAGCCAGGAAGAAATGTCCACCCGGATCCAGAAGATCCTGGACGAGATGATCAACCCGGCGGTTGCGTCGCACGGCGGGTTCGTCGAGCTGTTGGAGGTCAAGGGGAACATCGCCTACCTGAAACTGGGCGGCGGGTGCCAGGGGTGTGGCATGGTGAACGTCACCCTCAAGCACGGAATCGAGACCACCCTCAAGGAGGAGCTCCCCCAGCTCGCCGGGGTGATTGACCAGACCGACCACGCCGGCGGCAGCAACCCCTACTACCAGCCGTCGAAGTAGCGGCGCCGCGGCCCGACCGTGACGGCGCCGGCCCCGGGAACGCTCCGCGAGCCCGGGGCCACCCTGTTCGTCTCCTGCTACGAGCTCGGCCACCAGCCGCTGGCGGTCGCCTCCCCGCTCGCCGTGCTGCGCGCCGCGGGGTTCGCTCCGGCCGCCATCGACCTCGCCGTCGAGCGGCTCGACCCGGAGGCGGTGCGCCGGGCCCGGTTCGCCGCCGTCTCGGTCCCGATGCACACCGCACTTCGTCTCGGGGCGCGGGCGGTGGAACGGATCCGGGAGCTCAACCCCTCCTGTCACATCTGTCTTTACGGGTTGTACGCCACGCTCAACGGCGAGACCCTCCTGCGCCGCGGCGCCGACGCGATCATCGGCGGGGAGTGCGAAGAGCCTCTCCTGAGGCTGGCCGAAAGCCTGGACCGCGGCGAGGGCGGACCGGTCCCCGGCGTGCGCTTCATCGACCGCGCCGCCGGCCCCTGGATCCGGAGGCCCCGGCCGCCGGTTCCGTGGCGCGCGTCGCTCCCGCCGCTCGAACGCTACGCCCGTCTGGAGGCCGATGGTCTGACGCGGTTGGCGGGTCACGTCGAAGCCAGCCGCGGTTGCCGTCATCTCTGCCGGCATTGCCCCATCCCTCCGGTGTACGGAGGCCGCTTCTTCGTGGTGCCGCGCGACGTGGTCCTGGCCGACGTGCGGCAGCAGGTTGACTCGGGCGCCACCCACATCACCTTCGGCGACCCCGATTTTCTCAACGGCCCCGGTCATGCTCGGGCGGTGGTCGAGGCGCTGCACGCCGAGTTCCCGCGTGCGACCTTCGACTTCACCGCCAAGATCGAGCATCTCCTGAAGCACCGCGGGCTCCTGTCGCGGCTGGCGCGATGCGGCTGCCTGTTCATCGTCTCCGCCGTCGAATCGCTGAGCGATCGCGTGCTCCTGATCCTCGACAAGGGGCACACCCGGGAGGACGTCGAGACCGCGCTGCGCCTGGCGCGGGGCGCCGGCATCGCGCTCCGCCCGTCCCTCGTCCCGTTCACTCCCTGGACCACGCTCGCCGATTACGGCGATCTCCTGAAGTTCGCCGCGCGCGACGACCTGGCCGGCGCGATCGACCCGGTGCAGATGGCGATCCGCCTCCTGGTCCCCCCGGGATCGCTCCTCCTCGATCACCCCGAAATGCGGCCCCATCTCGGATCGCTCCACCCCACGCGCTTCAGCTGGGACTGGACCCACCCCGATGCGCGGATGGACCGCCTCCATCAGGAGGTGGCCGCCCTGGTGGAGCGTGCGGCGCTGTCGGACCAGCCGCCGGAAGGGACGTTCGCCGCCATCGCCGCGCGTTACGCGGAGATCTCCGGCCATCGCCCCGGCCCGACGATGCGCCCGCAAGCAAGCCCGGCGCCCGCCACCCCGGCGCGCACCTCTCCCGCGGCGGTGGCGCGGCGCGACAAGGGACGCCCGCCGCGTCTCACCGAACCCTGGTTCTGCTGAGCGGAGCCGACCGAGGGTCAGTTGGACCCTCTCCGCGGTCGCGAAGCGCAGTTCTAGGCACCGGCGGGCCGCTCCCCGACGTCCGGGCCCCCGCCATCCGGGGCCCCAACGTCCGGATCCCCGCCCGCCGCCTCGAAACTCCCCACCGGAGTCTCCTTCTCCGTGAACGCCACGCAGCGGCGATCGATCGCCTCGTAGGCTTCGCGATGCGCGGCGCGGAAGGACTCGTACGCGCTCCGTGAGGACCATCGATCGATCGTCAGGTAACGGCGTGAATCGGCCGTGTCCCGGTGCAGCTCGGTGCCCAGGTACCCCTCCACCGTGCGGAAGAGCCGGACCCACTCCCCCTCCGGTCCGTAGGCCGCTTCGAACTCCGCCTCCCGCCCCCGCCGCGGGCGGAATTCCCACACCAGGACGTACATCAGCCCCTCGCGCCGGCGGCGTTCCGCAGGCGGGTCAGGATCTCCGGCAGCCAGTCGCGATGCTCCGGTTTCATCAAGCAGGCCCGCAGGCAGAGGATCCGGCCGGCGTCCCATTCGACGACCGGCGCCGCCGGCTCCAGCATCACCCGCGGAAACTCCGCGAGCGCCACGTGGAGGTCGGCGCTCGCTGCGGCGGCGAACAGACGCCGCGCGCGCGCCGACGACTCGCTCGCCGAGCCGGCGCGCACCGCCCAGGTCACGATGTCCAGCTCGGGTGGGGCGAGCGGCGCGAAGCGCCTGTCCTTCGCCAGCGCCTCGTGCAGGGCCAGCGCCGCCTCCCTGCCGCTCTCCAGCCCGCGGGCGAACTCGCCCCCACGCTCGAGCGGCAGCATCCGCAGCGTCGTCCAGAGGGCCACCGCCGCCGCCCCGGCGCGCGAGCACTCCAGGGAAATCTCCCCGAGGTGCAGCTCGCCGGAGGTGAAGTAGGTGTACGGCGAGTCGTGCAGGTAGAACCGGGCGACTCCGGGGTCCCGGAACAGCACGCAGCCGCAGCCGTACGGCTGCAGTCCGTGCTTGTGCGGATCGACCACGATGGAATCGGCGTCCCCGATCCGGTCGAACGCGCGCCGCGTCTCCCCGTCCAGGTTTCCGGCGAGGGTGAAGTAGCCGCCGTAGGCGGCGTCGGCGTGGACCCGGACGTCGTGCCGCCGCGCCAGATCCAGGATGCCGGGCAGCGGATCGACCGCCCCCGAGGCGGTGGTTCCGAGGGTCGCCACCACCGTGCCGACCCCGCCCGCGGCGAGCGCCTCCTCGAGGGCCCGGAGATCCATCCGCCCCCGGGCGTCCACCGGGATCCCGACGAAGGGGACCCCCAGCACGCCGGACAGCCGTCCGTGCGTGTAATGCGCCTGTGCGGAGGCGGCGATCGCTTTCCCGCGACGCAGCTCCCTCCCGACCCAGAGCGCCTCGAAATTGGCCACCGTGCCGCCGCCGCACAGATGGCCGAGGTGGGTCTCCCATCCGAACATCCGGGCGATCGCCGCGACCGACTCCTTCTCCATCGCCGAGCTGGCCCGGCCGCCGTCGAGGGCGTGATTGTTCGGATTGAGCCACATCGCCAGCGCGTAGGCGAGCCGCGCCACCGGATGCGGCGGCTTGAGCATCTGTCCGGCGTAGAGCGGGTGATGGTAGGGAAGATCACCCCGGAGCCGCTCCGCCGCCGCCAGGAGGGCTTCACGCAGGCGGCCGGGGTCGTCGCCCGGGGAGAAACCCGGGAGCCGCGTGTATCCCCGCTCGAGCGTCCGGAGCGCCTCGTCGAGGAGGGCGAGACTGTCGTGGTCGAACGTCATGTGCGGCCTGGTGCCGGAGCCGGGCGCGGGCCGGCCGGGCCGCCGCTCAGGCGGCCGCGGTCAGCAGGATCGGGACGTCCCCGGTCACGATGATGGTCTGCTCGTAATGCGCCGCCGGCGCGCCGTCTGCGGTGCGGACGGTCCAGCCGTCGGCCCCCTCGATGGTGGCGCCCGACCCCATCGACAGGATCGGTTCGACCGCCAGCACCATCCCCTCGGTCAACGGACGGCGGGCGCGCGGGTCCTCGTAATTTGGGACCGCGGGTTCCTCGTGGATGGTGCGGCCGATGCCGTGGCCGGTCAGGTCGCGCACCACGGTGAAACGGCTTCCCAGCGCTTCGGCCTCAACCTCCCGGCCGATGGCATTGATCGGCGCCCCGGCCCGGGTCACCCGCATCGCCCGGTCGAAGGCACGCCCGGCGCAGTCGATCAGCGCCTGCCGATCCGGCGGGACGCCGCCGACGCCGATCGTCACCGCGGCGTCCGCCATGTACCCGTCCTTCTCCACGGTGACGTCCAGCTTGAGCAGGTCGCCGTCCCGCAGGATCCGATGCGATCGTCGAGGCAGCGGCGGACCACCCGCCCCGCCTCGCGCAATCCCCTGAGATCCTCGTCACGCCGGATGGTCATCGAGGCCCCCCCGCGACCGCCGCACTATATGACGA
>JBOGOE010000414.1:0-5465 GCA_050747445.1 Candidatus Polarisedimenticolia bacterium
CTGCCGACCGCGCCGGTGATGATCTCCGCCAGGCGGCCGGTCGTGGCGATCGGCCCCTCGGCGCGCCGGGCGACGATCGCCCGCGCGATGGCGCGCGCCGCGGGTTCCTCGCCCAGCGTGCGCAGCATGGCGACGAGCTCCGGCTCGGTCAGCGTCCGGATCAGGTCCGCCGCGGTGCGGCCGTGGCTTCGATCCATCCTCATGTCCAGAGGACCGTCAGTGCGGAACGAGAAACCGCGCTCCCCGTCCTCCAGCTGCAGCGACGAGAGGCCCAGGTCGAGCAGGATCCCGTCGGCCGCGTCCCAGCCGGCCTCGTCGAGGAGCGCCGGCAGGGTGCGGAAGTCGGCGTGACGCAGCACGGTCCGATCGGCCCAGGGACGCAGCCGCTCCCGGACCCGCTCGAGGCTCCCCGCGTCGCGGTCGCAGCCGAGGAGCAGGCCGTCCGGCGCGGTGGCGCGCAGGATTGCCTCCGCGTGCCCGCCGCCGCCGGCGGTGCCGTCCACCCAGCGTCCGCCCGGGCGGCAGCCGAGCAGCCGGATGGTCTCCTCCAGGAGGACCGGGTGGTGGGTCGTCTGCGGCATGCGTGGTCCGGATGCACGGCGCCCTCAGATCCCGAGCCTGGCGAGGATCTGCCGGTCTTCGTCGGTGAGCGGCTGCGCCGACAGCATCGACTCGAACTTCTCGCGGTTCCAGATGTCGAGGCAGTTCTGGCTGCCCAGCACGGCGACCTCGCCCGAGATGCCGCACTTCTCCCGCGCCAGCGGGTGGATGAGCAGCCGTCCCTGGTCGTCAAGCGACGCGACTTGGCCGTAGTAGTTGACGAAATTCAGGAACCGGGTGACCGACGGCTCCATGGTGGGGAGCGACTGGATCTTCTTCTCCAGACCGATCCAGACGGGCAGGGGATAGACGCGCACCGCTTCGCCGTTGTGCGAGGTTACGAAACAGTCGCGGCCGTACTGGTCCTCGATGTATTTGCGGAAGCCCGTCGGGACCTTGATCCGCCCCTTGTCGTCGACCTTCGCGGGTGAGTTCCCCCTCAGCATTCTCACCAGCCTCCGCGGCGGCCCACCGGGGCGGGCCCGCCGGTTCGGTCGCGGGAACTTTTTGGGCCTGTCTTTGGCGTGTGACTGTTGCGTAGCGGGACCACTAAAGTCCACTACGCTCCACCGAGGCGGGAATATAGCCACCCCACTCCATCTTGTCAACAGGAAAGTTCCAGAAAGCCGAATGGAAAGAATCAGATAGCGAGTTTCGGCTGATCCAGTATCGAATCGCACAAGGCGTGGTGACGCGCGCTTCACAACGACCCAAGATGCTGTGGAAAACTATGAAGCCGGCACCAGGCATGGCGTACAGGCCAAAGTTCCGACTCAGCCTCCGCCGGTCGCGCCGTTGCTGGATCGGATCCAGGCGCGCGCTTGTGGCTCAGGCCATGCGGACGCACCGTTGCCCGAAGACCGCGTCCCTGGCCGCATCCAGGATTCGCCGCCCGACAGGATTCGGCCGTCGGGTTCCACGTCTCACGATCCGCGTTCCGGCATACGAAGATGCTGTGGTCCCCTGTGGTAGTATCCCAACGGCTTGTGTGGATCACGGCGCGCCGCCCCGCGGCGCCTGGGAGGTCAGCGATGCGGCTTCCGCCCCGGTACCTTCCGACCCTCCGCCCGATCCGAACCGCGGCGCGCCGTATCGTCCGCCTGACCGGTGTGACGACCCTCTTCCTGGCCGGGCTCATGGTCGCCCCGCCCGCCTTCGCGGCGCCGCCGCCGGGGACGTACGGCTTCTCCATGGACATCGGCATCGCCGATACTTCGAGCGAGCGGTTCGGATCGGACGACGCTCTCCTGCTGTCGTTCGAATACCAGCGGACGGGATACGCGGCGCTGCGCGGCTCGAGCGGTTTCTTCACCGTCGGGGGAAAGCGGGAGCTGACGCCGGGCGCCGGCCCGCGCGATGCCGACGCGTTCTACGTCGCGGGCGATTTCGTCCTGACGCCCCGGTTCGCGATGCTCAATCCGTTCCTGATGGCGGGGGTCGGCTTCTACAGCATCCGCCTCACCGACAACCTGGGCAGCGGCCAGAACCTCGAGGTCGGGATCAACTGGGGCGCCGGGGTGGACGTGCAGGTCGCCCGCCACTTCATGCTGGGGGGGGAGATCTCCTTCCACCACATCACCGGGGAGATCGGCAGCACGATCCGGATCGTCAGCTTCGGCGGCCGCTTCATCTTCTGAAAGCGGTTGTCGGGTCCTTCCCTTCAGGGTACTTTTAGGGGCCGATGCGCTCCTCCCCGCCCCCGCGTTGTCCCCGCCCCGCGCTCCGGACGCCGGCGATCCTGCTGTTCTCCGTCCTCGCCCTGCCGGGAGGGCCGCCATCCCCCGTCCGGGCAGCCGCCCCGGCGCCGCTCTCCGGCGTCGCGGTGGATCGGGCCTGGGTGGGCAAGCTGGACGGATTTCTGCGGCGCGTCGCCCTGGGATCGCGGCGGGTGCGCGGCCGCTTCGTCGAGACCCTGCCACCCGGCTCGCGTGCCGCGGTCGCCGTCCTGCCGCCGTTCGTCCGCAGGGGAGAACGAAACGGCGAGCCGTTCCTGCTCGTCAAGGCGGGGCTGGTGGAGGCGGCCGCCCTACCCGGCCCCCGGAATGCAGAGCTGCTCGGCAGGATCGAGGCGGCCGGCGGGGAGCTGCGCGGCCAGGTCGGGACCATCGTCTCGCTGCGGCTGCCGGCGCGCGCCATCGAAACGCTGGCGCGACTCGATGCGTTCGCCTGGCTCCGGGCGGCGCGCTCCTACCGGCTGCTCAATGAAGTCGGCACCGGCGCCCTGCACGTCGCCTCCGACGAGGCCGCCCTCCTGATGGGGACAGCCGGCGCCGGCGCGATCGTGGGGGTGATCGACACCGGCATCCAATGGGACGATCGCGATTTCCGCAACGCCGACGGCAGCACGCGCATCCTCGGGATCTGGGACATGACCCTGCCGCTCGACCCCGGCGCTCCGCCCCCGCCCGGCTTCACCTTCGGCCGGTATTTCGATCGGGCGGCGATCGACGCGGCGCTCGACGGCGGACCGGCGCTGGCGACCGGGGACGGTCACGGCCACGGCACGCACGTCGCCGGGACGGCGGCGGGGAACGGGCGCGAGACCGGGCAGGGGGTGCCGGCGGGCACCTTCGCGGGGGTGGCGCCGGAGGCCGACCTGCTGATCGTCCGCGTGTTCGACGACGACGGGGCGTTCTGCGCCGAGTGCGATCTGACCGCGGCGGTGCAGTTCATCCAGCAGACCGCCGCGGCGCTCGGCCGGCCGTGGGTCGGCAACATGAGCCTGGGGACCGATCTCGGTTCGCACGACGGCACCGACCCCGACGAGCTGAGCATCGACGCGGCAGTCGGCCCGGGCACGCGCGGCGCCCAGATGGCGATCGCCGCCGGCAACTCCGGTCTGCGGCGGATGCACTGGGAGGGGACCCTCCAGCAGGACGTGACCGCCACCAACACCTTCAACCTCGCGTACACGCCGCGCGCCGGCGCCGACAACGATTTCATCTGGATGGACCTCTGGTACGACGGCCCCGACCGGGCCACCTTCGAGATCCAGGGCCCCTCCGGGTTCGTGGTGCGCGCCGCGCCCGGGGAGGATTCCGGCGTGGTGTGCACGTCCGACGGCGCCGTCCAGATCGACGCCACCAACGCGCTCGACGCGCTCAACGGCGACAACGAGGTGTTCGCGCAGATCTGGGACGCCTCGGACTGCGGCGGCACGGCGGTTCGCACCGGCACATGGACGCTGCGGCTGCGCGGGGACACGGTCGGCACGCCGGCCGGCGCCTTCGATCTGTGGAACGAGGCCGACCTGCAGGGGGCGACCCACATGAGCCTGTCCGCCTCCACGCTCGACGAGAGCGTCGGCGTCCCCGGGACCGCGAAGCACGCGATCACCGTCGCCGCCTACATCGGCAAGTGCCAGTGGGTCAACGCCGCCGGCGGGACCACCCTCGCCTGCTCCTCCGGGTCGGTCGGCACCCTCGCGACCTTCTCCGCCGTCGGCCCCACCCGTGACGGGCGGCAGAAACCCGACCTGGCGGCCCCCGGTCAGAACGTCGGCTCCAGCCTGGCGGGCTCGATCGGGGCCACGATGTCCAACACGGCCAAGGAGCGGGACGGGACCCACGGCAACATCAGCGGCACCAGCATGGCGACGCCGCACGCCGCCGGCACCGCGGCGCTGCTCCTGGCGCGCCGCCCCGATCTCTCCGGTCCGGAGGTGCGGGCCGCGCTGCAGCGCGCCGCGCGTTCCGACGGTTCCACCGGCCCCGTGCCGAACGACCGCTTCGGGCACGGCAAGCTGCGCGCGCCCGAGGGGGCGGTGCAGTCGGCGGCCCTGGTCACCGATCTGCGGGCGACCGCCGGCGGCGGGTTCGCCGGGACGGCCGACCCGCTGATGCAGGCCTACAACGTCTATCGCGGCCCCATTCCCGGTCTGTCGGCGAGCGCCTACGGCGCCTGCTTCCGGCAGGGACTTCCCGCCCCGGCGTTCGCCGATACCGCGGTCCCGGCCGACGGAACCGCCTTCTCCTACCTGGTCGTCGGGGAGCGGGACGGCGTCGAGGGGCCCCTCGGGACCGACAGCGAGGGGCGCCCACGACCCAACACCACCCCCTGTCCGTGAATTCCTCCCGATGAATCGATCCTCCGGGCGCACCGACCGGGTATAATCCGCCCCCCCTTCAAGAGCGGTTTCCGGCGGCGGCGCGAGCCACGGAGGCGCAGGCATTGGAGTCCCACACAGGACGCGCGGGGACTTCGCCACCCGGCGACGCGGGTGATTCCGGGCTGATCCGCGCGCTCGGTCTCTGGGACGCCACCCTCCTGGTCATCGGACTGGTTCTCGGTTCCGCCGTCTTCATGGTCACCGGCGGTCCGCAGGGGCTGGCCGCGCTCCTCCCGACACCGGGGCTCCTGCTGGCCGGCTGGATCGTCGGCGGCATCGTGTCGTTCGCCGGGGCGCTGGTGTACGCCGAGCTGGGGGCTATGCTGCCGCGCGCCGGCGGGCAGTACGTGTTCCTGCGCGAGGCGTACGGCGATCTCGTCGGATTTCTGTACGGCTGGACCCTGTTCGCGGTCATCCACACCGGGACGCTCGCCGCGCTCGCGGTCGGTTACGCCGAGTACTTCGGCTTCTTCTTCCCCGCCGCCGGCACCGATCGGGTGATCGCGGCGCTGCCGCTGCCGTGGACCACCCTGTCGATCTCCGCCGGCCAGATCAACGCCGCCTTCGTCATCGTCCTCCTGTCGGTCATCAACTACTTCGGCGTCAAGGAGGGGAGCGTCTTCCAGGGGATCATCACCCTGGTCAAGATCACCTCCTTCGCCGGTTTCATGGTGCTGGGGATCGTGCTCGGCCACGGCGCCCTCGATCACTTCACGCCGCTGTTCGGGCCGGCGGCGGCGACCGGCGCGGCCGCGAC
>JBOGOE010000415.1:0-16315 GCA_050747445.1 Candidatus Polarisedimenticolia bacterium
CCAGCAGCATGGCCGGCACCCAGGTGCCGACCGCCCCCAGGTTGTTGAGGAACCGCCCGTACCGCATGCCGCGCACGTTCATCAGCACCGCGAGCCAGTAGAGCGCCAGCGACGCGGTCGCCATGAAGAACTTGTTGGCCTCCAGGTGCTCGAAGCGCGGCCCGAAGACGTACAGGAAGTTGCCGACGGTGAACAGCAGGAGATGGGGAAAGTAGATCAGGTTGTTGGTCCACAGGCACCAGCCGGCGATGAACCCGTGACCGTCGCCGAAGGCCCGCTTGGTCCAGACATAGATCCCCCCCTCCTCCGGGTAGCGGGTGGTCAGGTCGATGACCGCCAGACCGGAGGGGACGAAGAAGCAGACGAACGCCAGCGCCCAGAGCGCCAGCGACCCGTAGCCGTACTCGCGGGCCGAGGTGAGCCACCAGCGGACGCCGGTGATGGCGACGATGTTGAGCAGGACCAGGTCGAAAAGACGCAGCTCGCGCCGCAGCCCGCTCATCGGAGGACGGGGAGGCCGGCGGGGTCCGCCTCAGGGGCCCTCATGGCTGCGGCGCGGTCATGGCGGCGCGGGGTCCCCTCAGGAGTCGAGCCCTTCGATCTTCCGGCGGGCGTTCTTGAGGAGGATCCAGCAGAGACCGGAGAAGATCGCGAGCGCGATCAGATCGTCGAACACCCCCTGCTGCGCCGCCAGGATCCCCCAGTGCTCACCGACCTTGAAGAAGTCGAGCCAGCTGCCTCCCTCGGCGCGGTCGAAGGCCGACAGCGCCGTGATGAGGACGCCGCCGATCGACCCGCCCGCCACCAGACCGGTGCTGTAGAGCATGCCGGCGGAGATCTCCGACTCCTGGGAGCGCTTCGTCATCTTCTCGGCGATCAACCGCATCATGCCGCCGACGAAAATCGGCATGGTGGTGGACAGCGGCAGGTAGGCGCCGACCGCCCAGGCGAGCGACGACAGCCCCATCACCTGGACCATCACCGCCAGCGCCGCGCCGACGAAGACGAAGCCCCACTCCAGGTTCTGCCCGAGGATCCCCTGGATCAGGGTGGCGATCAGGGTGGCCTGCGGCGCCGGGAACTTCTGCGACCCGATCGGCCCCAGGTCCGACCCCTGGATGATGAACATCGTCCCGCCGATGGCGAACACCGACACGAAGACGCCGATCACCAGACCGACCTGCTGCAGCCACGGCGTCGCTCCGACGATGTAACCGGTCTTGAGATCCTGCGAGGTGGCGCCCCCGTTGGCCGCGGCGATGCAGACGATGGCCCCGACCACCACCGCCGCCGCCTGATAGGCCTCGCCGGTCCAGCCGACCAGGATGAAGAACATGCAGGTCCCCATCAGCGTGGCGATGGTCATGCCCGAGATCGGGTTGCTGGTCGATCCGATGAGACCGACGATGCGCGACGACACGGTCACGAAGAAGAACCCGAACGCCACCAGGAGGAGCGCCAGGAGCAGGCTGCCGGGGAACTTGGTCGGCAGCCCGGGCGTGAACAGGGCGACCACCAGGGTCAGGACGACGGAGCCGATGGCCACCCAGGCGATCGGGATGTCCCGCTCGGTGCGGCGCATCGAGGCATGGGAGAGCGATCCCCCCATCAGGCTGCGGATGCTGTCCCGGAACGAGGTCCAGATGGTCGGCAGGCTCCGGGTCAGCGACATGATGCCGGCCATCGCCACCGCGCCCGCTCCGATCAACCGGATGTAGGCGCGGTAGAACTTGGTCGGCTCGTCGAGGCCCGCGATCTGGCCTTCGGTGAAGCCGAGGGTCCGCAGCTGATTGTGCAGCTCCGTCTCGCCGACGAACATCGACAGGAGCGGCGTCAGCGCGCACCACGAGAGGATGCTCCCCGACACCATGATGCCGGCGATGCGCGGCCCGATGATGTAGCCGACCCCCAGGTACTCGGGGGTGATCTCGGCGTTGACCGTGGCGTTCCTGAAGGCGGCGGTCTTGCTGGTGACGTATTGCGGGATCTCCTTGAACAGGGCGAAGATGCTGTTGCAGGCCTTGTAGAGCATCGCCACGCCCAGACCGCCGAACACCAGCTTCGCCATCTGCCCGCCCCGCTCCCCCGCCACCAGGACCTCGGCGCAGGCGGTCCCCTCGGGATAGGGCAGGTTGCCGTGTTCCTGCACGATCAGCGAGCGGCGCAGCGGGATCATGAACAGCACCCCGAGCATGCCTCCCGCCATCGACAGCATCAGGATCGACCAGTAGGAGAAGAACTGCGGGCCGTTGGCGCTGGCCGACAGGAACAGGAAGGCCGGGATGGTGAACGCCACCCCCGCCGCGACCGACTCCCCTGCCGAGCCGATCGTCTGGACGATGTTGTTCTCCAGGATGGTCGAGCCGATCCGCTTGAACACCGCGATCGCCAGGACGGCGATCGGGATGGACGCGCTCACCGTGACCCCGGCGCGCAGGCCCAGGTAGACCGTCGCCATGCCGAAGACCACGGCGAAGAACGCGCCGAGCACGATCGCCTTCAGGGTGAATTCGGGTACGCGCGCGCCGTCGGCCACGAACGGTTTGAAGCCGGACGCCTTCCCGCCGTCGCCGCCGCGCGATGGTGTCTTCATGCCCGCCTCCCTCTGGTCGTCCTCACTGGTCCCGTGCTGCGCCCAAGAGCCGTTGCGGGTTGCATCCTGCGGTGGCGCGGAATGTACCTCAGCCCCCCGGGGGTGTCAACGCGCCGGCGCGGGCGCCGGCGCGCTCCCGAGCACCCGTCGCAGGAAGCCGCCGATCGCCTCGATCTCCTCCGGCACGACCTGGTGCCGCATCTCGTAGGTGCGCCACTCCACGTCGTATCCGAGTCCGGCGAGACGGTCGCGCGTGGCCAGGCCGAGCGGCAGAGGGACGATCGGGTCGTCGGTGCCGTGCGCCTGGAAGATCGGCAGCCCCTGGTTCGCCGCGCTCCGCTCCCGATCGAGGGAGCCTTCCCCGATGAGATAGCACGACAGCGCCACGACGCCGGCGAGGCGATCGGGGTGGCGCAACGCCACGTGCAGCGCCATCGCGCCCCCCTGCGAGAATCCCGCCAGGACGATCCTCTCCGGCGGGATGCCGCGGGCCGCCTCGCGCGCCACGAGGGCGCCGATCTGCGCCGCCGATTCGCGGATCCCCCGTTCGTCCTCGTCGCGACCGGCGTCGAGGGCGCGGAGGTCGTACCAGGCCGGCATCAGGAGCCCCATGTTGATGCTCACGGCGCGGCGGGGGGCGTGCGGGAAGACGAACCGGACGCCGAGATCCTCCGGGAGGCCGAGATACGGGACGATCGGCTCGAAGTCGTGCCCGTCGGCCCCCAGACCGTGCATCCAGATGACGGCGCAAGTCGCGGCGCCTCCGGCGGGGGGCAGCTCCACGCATGGGAGGAGCGCCGCGCTCACCAGCGCACCGGCGGCCGGTCGACCTGCGAACCGCGCGGGGAACGCATCATCGGAGCGGCATTCTACCGCCACCGCGGGGTCCGCCGGGGTTCGGGTGTCCACCGGCAATTGCGCCGCCGCGCCGGGCCGGGGATCCCCCGGCCCCGCGGCGCTCGTGTAAGATGCCCCTTCACCTTGAAGGGGAGAGCGTCATGTCGAGGATCGCACCGGCCGCCCTGCTTCTGTCCGCCACCCTCCTGTCGTCGCCGTCCCTGGTCCGCTCCGACGCAACGCCGCCCGACGGCTTCTACCGCTATCCGACCGTCGGCAATGGGACCATCGTGTTCGCCTCGGAGGGGGACCTCTGGAAGGTGCCGGCCGAGGGGGGCGTGGCGCTGCGGCTGACCGCCTACGAGGGGGAGGAGAAGTTCCCCCGGATCTCGCCCGACGGCCGGCTGGTCGCCTTCACGGCGCAGTACGAGGGGAACGACGACGTCTACGTCATGCCGATCGCCGGCGGCGAGCCGCAACGGCTGACCTGGCACCCGATGCCCGACCAGGTGATCGGCTGGACGGCCGACGGGAGGATCCTGTTCCGCAGCCGGCGCGACAACCCGCACGCCATCGACCGCCTCTACCGGCTCGCGCCGCAGGGCGGCCTCCCCGAGCTGATCCCGCTGGAGCCGGCCGCATGGATCAGCTTCGAGCCGGGGGGACGCGGCGTGGCGTACCAGAAGATCGGTCTCGAGTTCCACAACTGGAAGCGCTACAAGGGGGGGGAGGCGGAGCAGATCGAGATCGGGACGCTCGACCCGCCGGTCTTCCGCGTGGTGACGACCTGGGAGGGGAAGGACGCCTTCCCGATGTGGGCCGCCGACGGCCGGATCTACTTCGTCACCGACCGCTGGGGCCGCCCCAACCTGGCGTCGATGAAGCCGGACGGCGGCGACGTCCGCCGGCACACGACCTTCGAGGACTACGACGTCCGCTGGCCCGTGTTGGGGGGCGACGCCATCGTCTACCAGCACAAGATGGATCTGTGGGTTTTCGATCTGGCAACCGGTCGGAACCGGCAGGTCCCCATCACCCTCCCGAGCGATCGGCTCCAGGTGCGCGAGCGGTTCGTCGATCCGATGGCCCATCTCGGCGGCTGGGGGCTGTCGTGGGACGGCGCGCGCCTCCTGCTGGAGTCGCGCGGCGACCTGTTCGTCGCCCGCACGAAGAAGAAGGGGTTGATCCGCCGCATCACCGAGAGCAGCGTCGCCCGCACCAAGCTCCCGGCCTTCGCTCCGGACGGCCTCACGATCGCCGCGTGGACCGAGGTCGAAGGCGAGGAGCAGCTGCTGCTCTACGCCGCCGACAACGGCGCGCCGCCGAAGCGGCTCGGAACGCAGGCGCCCGGCTGGTACTTCACCCCCGCCTGGTCGCCGGACGGCAGGCGGATCGCCTGGGGGGATCACCGTTACCGCCTGCTGGTCGCCGACGCGGCCGGTCCGTCGGCCGGGAGCCCCGCGGTGGCCGACACCGGCGAGTTCGAGATACGGGAGTACGTCTGGTCGCCGGACAGCCGCTATCTCGCCTACACCGTCGCGCTCGACAACGGCTTCAGCCAGGTCCGGATCCGGGACGGCCGGACCGGAAAGACGGCGCCGGTGACCGACCCGATGTTCAATTCGTTTTCCCCGGCCTGGGATCCGAAGGGGAAGTTCCTCTATCTCCTCTCCGATCGCCACATCAACCCGCACCTCGACCGGTTCGAGGCCCGGTTCATCGTCACGAAGGCCACCCTGCCGTTCGTCGTCGCGCTGCAGGCCGGCGCCCCCCTGCCGTTCGCGCCCCGCGGCGACCTGGACCCGAAACCCGCGGCCGGCGACAAGGACAAGGACGCCGACGCGAAACCCGCGCCGCCACCGCCCGTCCAGATCGACTTCGACGGCCTGACGGAGCGGATGGTCCAGGTCCCCGTGCCTCCCGGGAATTACTCCGGTCTGAAGGCGCTCGAGGGGAAGCTCCATTGGCTGAGCCTGGAGCCGCGCGGGATGATGCCCCCGGGCGAGAAGGACGAGGACGACGAGGGCCCGGGCGCGGATCTGATGACCTACGACCTGGAGAAGGAGAAGCTGCACACCCTCGCCCCGGGCGTCCTCGGGTACGACCTCTCCTTAGACGGCAAGGTCCTGGTGTACCGGACCAAGGAGGGGTTCGTCCGCCTCGCGGGCGGCGCCACGAGCGCGCCGAAGCCCGACAAGGAGGAGGGCGACGACGATTCCCGGATCGACCTGGGCGGCTGGACGCTGCGTGTCGATCCGCGCGACGAGTGGAGGCAGATGCTGCGCGAAGCCTGGCGGCTGCAACGCGACTTCTTCTACGACCCGCGGATGCACGGCGTCGACTGGACGGCGGTCTGGAGCCAGTACGGCCCGCTGGCCGATCGGATGGCGAGCCGCGACGACCTGGAAGATCTGCTCGGAGAGATGTTCGGGGAGCTGAACGTCGGGCACGCCTATCACTGGCCGGGGGATCTGCGTCGCGGCAAGCCGGTCGGGACCGGGCTCCTGGCCGCCGACCTCGATTACGACGCCGCCAGCGGCTTCTGGCGGATCCGCAAGGTCCACCGCGGCGATTACCCCGATCCGGAGGTCTCCTCCCCCCTGGCCCGGCCGGACCTCAGGGTGACGCCGGGCACCTGGCTGGTGGCCATCGACGGACGCCCCCTGGAACGGGGCGAGGACTACCTGCGCCGGCTCGCGAACCGCGCGGGCCGGGAGGTCGAGCTGTCGCTCAACGACGCGCCGCGGCTGGAGGGGGCCCGCCGCATCGTCGTCAAGCCGGTCCCCCGCGACACCCGGATCCGCTACGCCTCCTGGATCCGCGAGACCCGGGAGCAGGTGGAGCGCGCCAGCGGCGGCCGCATCGGCTACCTGCACCTGTACGACATGGGGGGTCTCGGTCTGCGCCAGTTCGCGCGCGATTTCGCGCCGCAGTGGAACAAACGCGGCTTCATCATCGACGACCGATGGAACCACGGCGGGTTCGTGGCGCCGATGATCGTCGCCCATCTCGATCGGAAGCTGTTCTCCGTCGGCGGGCTGCGCTACGGCCGGGCCCGCTTCACCACCCCCGATCGCGCTTTCCACGGCCACCTCGCGGTGCTGATCAACCGGCAGGGGGGCTCCGACTGCGAGACCCTCGCCCAGTCGGTCAAGGACTTCAAGATGGGTCCGGTGATCGGCACCCGGACCTGGGGCGGCTGGATCGGCATCCGCGGCGACAAGCCGCTCCGGGACGGCGGCGTCACCACGCAGCCGGAGTTCGGCGGCTGGGACCCGCGCGGGCGGGGCTGGCAGATCGAGGGGCACGGCGTCGATCCCGACGTGGTGCTCGACCTGAGCCCGGACGGTTTTCTCGACGGCAGGGACGAGCAGCTCGAGTACGCCATCCGCGACCTGCTGGAACGGATCGAGAAGGACCCGAAGGAGCTGGCGCCGATGCCCCCGATCCCGCCCCGCCCGCTGCAGCCGGTCCGGCCGGCGCCGGGACGATAGGCTCATGCGCCCCGTCCCCGCGAGCCGTGCCGCATCGACCTGGCTTTCCTGCGTCGCGCTGAGTCTCGCGCTGCCGGGCTGCGTCTCCCGCCCGGCGCCGGTCGCGTCCGGGGCCGCCGACCCCGCGGCGGCCGCGGCGGCCGACGCCATCAGGCCCGAGGCGATCCGCGCCCACATGGCGTTCCTGGCGGACGACCTCCTGCAGGGACGCGCCCCGGGAACGCCCGGGTACGACCTGGCGGCGCGCTACGCGCGGGCCCACCTGGAGGGGATCGGGTTGCGGGGCGGCGCCGCGGACGGCGCCTGGTTCCAGCCGGTACCGCTGCGGCGCGGCCAACCGGTGCCCGGGGGCTCCGCACTGATGCTGCGGGGGGCGGGGGGCACGCGCGCGCTGCGTTTCGAGACCGACTACACCTTCGTCGATCACCAGGCCGGGATCGAGCGGGAGATCTCCGCTCCCGTCGTGTTCGCCGGCTTCGGCGTGACCGCCCCCGAACGGCAGTACGACGATTACGCCGGGCTCGACGTGCGGGGCCGGATCGTGGCGATCCTGTCGAACGCCCCGTCCACCTTTCCGGGGACGCTGCGCGCCTATCACGCCGACTCCCGGACCAAGCAGGACAACGCGGCCGCCCATGGGGCGGCCGGGATCCTCGGCATCCGCCTCCCCGACGACGAGCGCCGGTTCCCATGGGACTCCGTGCTGCGCGAGACGCGGATCGGCTGGTCGTCGCTGCGCTGGATCGACGCGGCGGGACGCCCCGCCGGTCTCAACGAAGCGATCCGCGCCGGGGCCCTTTTGAACCGCTCCGGCTCGGAGGCGCTGTTCGCGGGGGAGGACCACGGACTCGATGCGATCTTCGAAGCGGCCGCGCGGGGAGCTCCGCCGGCGTTTCCGCTCCGCAACAACGCCACCATCCTGAGACGGAGCCGCCACACCCCGGTCGCCAGCCACAACGTGGTCGCGATCCTGGAAGGATCCGACCCGGTCCTGCGCCGCGAGCACGTCGTCTACACCGCCCACCTCGATCACATCGGCGTCGGACCGGTGGTGGACGGCGACGCCATCTACAACGGCGCCCTCGACAACGCCGCCGGGTCGGCGGTCGTCCTCGAGGTGGCCCGGGCGTTCTCCCGCCTCCCCCGCCCGCCGCGCCGGTCCGTCGTCTTTCTGCTGGTGACCGCCGAGGAGGCGGGGCTGGTGGGTTCGGACCATTTCGCGGAGCATCCGACCGTCCCACCGGAGTCGATCGTCGCGAACATCAACCTGGATGGAGGCGCCACCTTCTTTCCGGCGCGCGACGCCATCGCCTGGGGCGAGGAGCACTCCGACCTGAAGCCGCTGGTCCGCGCGGCCGCCGCCGGCGCCGGTCTCGAGATCAGCCCCGACCCGTTCCCGGAGGAAACCATCTTCATCCGATCGGATCAGTACTCCTTCGTCCGCCGCGGGGTCCCGTCGGTGTTCGTCGATCTCGGCCTCACGAGCGCCGACCCGGCGATCGACGGCGGCGCCGTGATCCGCAACTGGCTCGTGACCGATTACCACTCGCCGCGGGACGACATGGACCAGCCGTTCCACTTCGACAGCAGCGCGCGGCTGGCCCGTCTCGCCTTCCTGCTGGGTCACGCGGTCGCCATGCAGGACGCCCGGCCGCGCTGGAACGAAGGGGACTTTTTCGGGGAGCGGTTCGGCCGGCGCGCGGCGGGCGGCGCGGGGCCCCGCGGCGAGCCCGCGACCGCCCGCTGAGGCTCCCGGAGCTCAGCCCGTCGCGGGAAACGGCTCGGTCCGGGTGGCGATCCGGATCCCGAAGCGGGCGATCTCGAGGCGGAACTCCTCCCGCTGCGCCGCGTCGAGCATCTCGGGGAGCACCACGCCGGTCCGTCCGAGCCGGCCGCGCAGCAGCATCAGGGCGAAGGTCGCCGCGGGCACCGAGGTCAGGAGCGAGATGTCGCTCGCCCCGGCGATGACGGCGCCCGCGTCCCGGAGGTGCGGCGATTCGGTCCAGCGGGTCAGGCGCAACCCGATCCCGTTCTTCCACCCGGTCACCTCGGTCAGGACCATGGTCCGGCCGTCCAGCCGGCCGGCCGCGACCAGCGCCCGCAGGCGATCCGGGGACAGGGTCGGGGGCATCTTCTTCAGCAGAAGGTCGCGCGGGCTGACCCTGGCGCCGTCGATCTCGATCGGCGTCTCGTCCATCAGCCCCAGCCGCTCGACGATGAAGCGCCAGACGTCGATGTCGGGCTCGCCGATCTTGTAGTCGCAGGTGCGCACCCGCTTGCCGACGAACAGCGGCAGGGTGGCCGGCTCCTCGTGCGCGTGCAGGTAGATCGTTCCCCGCCGCGCCACCGGCGGCGGGAAGTCGTACTCCTCCGCGCCGCTGAAGATCGGGACCCGCTTCGGCCGCCCGTCGTCCCAGATCAGGGGCGGCGTGGCGCAATCCACCAGGAAGACCTTGGGCGACCAGAGGGTGACGAGCTCGTCGCTCGTCACCACCGAATAGTCCCTGATCCGGATGGCGTCGATGGCATCGAGTTCGTCCGCCGACTCGCGCGCCATGATGTTGGTGAGCCCCGGCGCGCTGCCGCCGTTGATGAAGGCGGTCCGGCCCGAGGCGCGCCAGGCCTCCGCCTCCTCGAACTGCTCGACCGGGCACCCCTCGCGCTCGTGCAGGACCAGCGAGGTCAGGTCCAGGTAATCGATCCCCGCGGCGAGCGCGGCGTGCATCACCCGCGGGATGAACTCGGGGATCGCCGTGTTGACCACCAGGTCGAACCGGCCCGCCCGGAGCAGCGCCTCGATCCCCGCCGCGTCGGAGGCGTCGGCCTGCTCGACCTTCACCCCGCCGCCGGCGTTGCGCGCCGTCTCCTCCGCCCGGCGCGGGTCGAGATCGGCCAGGACCAGCGAGCCGACCTCTCCGGCGCGCGCCAGGATCCAGGCGACGACGTTCCCCTGCGCCCCCGCCCCGAGGACGAGAACCTTTTTCGATCCCTTGGCGTTCATGTCGTCCGGGCACACTACTACGGCCCGGGGGCGGGGCGCCAGACGGGCGACCGGATCGTGAGACGGCATCCTGTATAATGCCCGCCCTTCGCGGGTCCCGGAGGTGCGATGCGGCGCGGCCGGTTCTCCAGAATGATCGGGCTCGTGGCGCTCGCCGCGGCGGCGTGCCGGGGAGGCGACGGCGGACCGATGAGCGAACGGCAGGCATCCCCCGTGAATCGTCCCTATCTCCTGGAGACGGTGGACGAGTTCGCGGTCGCGCGCCTGTACGCCGACGGGTTCGAGGAGCTGGCGCCGCGCGAGCGGGTCCTGGCGTTCTACCTGTCACGCGCGGCGATCGCCGGCCGCGACATCCTGTACGACCAGATGGGCCGGGACCTCCTCGAGGTGCGGGACCTCCTGGAGGAGATCCTGATCCACCCCCGGGAGCTCCGGCCGGAGGTCCTGGAGCCGCTCCACAGGTACCTGAAGCTCTTCTGGATCAACAACGGCAACCACAACGACCGGACGCGGCGGAAGTTCCTCCCCGGGTTCACCTTCGGGCAGCTGCGCGAGGCCGCGGCGGCGGCGCGACGGCAGGGGGCGCGCATCCGGCTCGCCCTGGGCGAGACCCTGGAGCAGAAGCTCGAACGGCTGCGTCCGGTGCTGTTCGATCCGGATCACGAGCCGCTCAGCACCTGCAAGACGCCGCCGCCCGGCGAGGACCTCCTGACCTGCAGCAGCGTCAACTTCTACTCCGGCGTGCGTCTCGAGGACCTCGGGACGTACGAGGAAAAACACCCGCTCAACTCACGGCTGGCGAAGCAGGACGGCCGGCTCGTCGAGGAAGTCTGCCGCGCCGGAAGCGGGGCGCTCCCCCGCGACGCCGCGGGACCGGCCGCCGCACCCACCGTCCCGCCGGGCCGCTACGCCACCGAGATCAAGACCGTCATCGGCTTCCTGCAGAAGGCGCGCGGGCACGCCGACGCCGCCCAGTCGGCAGTCCTGGGACGACTGATCGAGTACTACGCCACCGGCGACCCCGACGCGTTCCGCCGCTACAACATCGCCTGGGTCGCGAACGAATCGTCGATCGACACGGTCAACGGCTTCATCGAGACCTACAAGGACCCGCGCGGACAGAAGGGGGCGTGGGAAGGGATCGTCACCTTCGTCAACCGGCCGATGAGCGCCACGCAGAAGACCATCGCCTCGCTGGCGCAGTACTTCGAGGACCGGGCGCCGTGGGACGACCGGTACAAGCGGCGGGGCTTCAACATTCCGGTCGCCAACGCGGTCAACGTCCTGGTCGCCACCGGCGACGCCGGCCCGATGCCGCCGATCGGCATCAACCTGCCCAACGAGGAGGCGATCCGCGAGCGTCACGGCAACAAGAGCGTCTCGCTGGTCAACGTCATGGACGCCTTCAACCGGGCGGTGCAGGCGCGCCGGACCGAGGAGTTCTTCCTGCCGGAGGACCGCCCGGCCCAGGAGCGGTACGGCGGCGACGTCGATCTCCTGACCACCTCGATGCACGAGATCCTGGGGCATGCCTCCGGCAAGGTCAGCGACACCCTCAAGGGGGACCCGCAGGACCACCTGCGCGAGTACTACGCGGCGCTGGAGGAGGCGCGCGCCGAGCTGATCGCGCTGCACCACCTCTCCGACCCGAAGCTGGTGGAGGCGGGGATCGTCCCGGGACCCGAGGTCGCCGAGGCGGCGCTGCGGGAGTACCCGGTCAACGACCTCTACCTGCTGCGCCGCATCCGGGAAGGGACCGTCCTGGAGGACGATCACATGCGGGCGACCCATCTGATCGTGAATTACCTGCGCGAGGTGACGGGCGCCGTGGAGCACGTGCGCCGCGACGGCAGGACCTGGGCCCGGGTCAAGGACCTGGAGGCGATGCGCCGTGGCATCGCCGAGCTGCTCGCCGAGGTCCAGCGCATCAAGGCCGAGGGGGACTTCGCGGCGGCCCGCCTCCTGATGGAGCGCCACGCCATCCGCATCGACCCGGCGCTCCGCGACGAGATCGTCGAGCGCGCCCGGCGCGCCGGCATCCCCTCCTACATCGCCCTCGTCATGCCGGACCTGGTCCCGGTCCGCGACGCGTCCGGCACGGTCGTCGATGTGCGCGTCGCGTACGAGGACGACTTGACGCTGCAGATGCTCCGCTACTCGGGGAAGCACCCGCTGGAGCCCTGAGCCGGCCGGA
The DNA here is from genome assembly GCA_050747445.1 of Candidatus Polarisedimenticolia bacterium. Lineage (GTDB taxonomy): Bacteria > Acidobacteriota > Polarisedimenticolia > Gp22-AA2 > Gp22-AA2 > JBOGOE01. Next base: position 12,120 of record JBOGOE010000415.1, read on the forward strand.
TCACGATTCTGCAAGCCGCTCCGGATGCGCCACGCCGCCGGACCGGCTTCATTGAACGCCTCCTCCGCGGCCGTTATATTGGCCGCGGAGGTCACACGCGCTGAAACGCACCCCGATCCTCGATGCCGCGCGGCGCCCTCGGGCGGCCGCCGCGTGGATTCTGCCGGCGGTCGCGGCGGTGCTCCTGCCGGGGTGCGCCATCTTCGGGCGCTACGACGTCGCGCGCATCCACCGTGACGCGGCGCTCCGGCCGCGCAACCCGGTCATCGTCATCCCCGGCCTCATGGGGTCGCGGCTGCGACACGCGGCGTCGGACACCTCGTCGTGGGGCAGGTTCTCCAACGTCTTCCGGCGCGGCAAGGACGATCTGGCGCTGCCGATCGACCGCCTGCCGCTGCGCGACAATCGCGACGGTCTGGAGGCCGACGGCGTCATCGAGAGCGCCGCCGGCGTCAAGTTCTACGGCGCCGTGCTCGATGTCCTGCGCCGGGCGGGCGGTTACCGCGTCGGGGACATCGACGAACCGCGTCCGGGGGACAACTGCTTCGTGTTCGACTACGACTGGCGCCGCGACGGCGTGGAGTCGGCCATCGGGCTGGGGCGGGCGATCGAGCGGATCAGGACGCGGCTGCACGCCCCCGATCTCCGATTCGACATCGTCGCCCACAGCATGGGCGGGATGATCGCCGAATACTATCTGCGATACGGCGCCCGGGACCTGCCCGCCGACGGGACGCCCCCGCCGATGACCTGGGCCGGGGCCCGCGATCTCGGCCGCCTGGTCCTGATCGGCACGCCCCGGCGGGGCTCGATGTCGGCCTTCCGGATCCTGAATACCGGTCTGTCCCGCTCGATGCCGCCCGAGGTGCTGTTCACCATGCCGTCGCTTTACCAGCTGTTGCCGCAGGACGGGCGGCGCTTTCTCGACCCCCTGGGACAGCCCCTGCCGATCGACCTGCACGATCCGCACGCCTGGATGCGCAACGGCTGGTCGGCGTTCAATCCGCGTCTCAAGCCGGGCTGGGAGCCGGCGGTGATGCTCCGTTTCCTCGACGCCGTGCTCGACCGGGCGCGCGCCTTCCGCGCCGCGCTCGACCGGAACGCGGGGCCGGCGCCCGTGCCGGTGCATCGGTTCGGCTCGGACTGCGTGCCGACCCTCAACCGGGTGTTTCTGGTCGAGACGCCGCGGGGGCCGGAGGTGCGGTTCGACGGGGGTTCGATCCCCACGATGGGACCGCAGTCGGCGGAGGCGCTGCTGATGGCCCCCGGCGACGGCAGCGTCACCGCCGAATCGCTGCTCGGGTTCGCGGCGGACGACACACCGCACGCCCCGGGGACGGCGCACCACCACGAGGGACCGGTGTCGGCCTTCTTCATCTGCGAGACGCACGGATTGCTGACCGCCAACCCGGCGTTCCAGGACAACCTCTTCTATGTGCTGCTGCCGGGAACGCGGCGGGCGCCCGACGCCGTCCACGCCGCCTCGGGCGACTGAGTCGCGCGGCGCGCGAAGGTCTTCGGCGGGAAGGCTTTCAGGCGGTCGGTGTCTGCGAGGTGGCGGCGGGGACGACGGCGGGAGCGACGGCGACGCGGGCCGCCGCGGCGCCACCCGACATCTTCAGCATCAGCCGGAACAGCAGGGAGAGGGCGAGGGCGCCCATCCCGAGACCGAACATCACGCAAAGGAATATGACGGCGAACAGGAGGAACATGTCCATAAGGTCATCACCCCTCCGGGTGCACGATCACGGGGGTGGCATCGCGCCACCCCCGGACCCGTTCCGTACGCTGCGGAACGCGCAAGGCTAATATAGGCACCCTCATTCGTCAAGCAAGCCGGCCGTCGCGTGTTCCGCCGATCGGAGAGAGATCGCCGCTTCGAGCCGGAGGAGATTGGTCCCGGCCGCCGGGCTCCCTCCCCGCTCCACCGCCAGACGGTAGGCGGCGCGCGCCTCGTCCCACCGCCCGGCGTGCTCGCGGGCCATCCCCAGGTTGTTGTGGAACACCCCTTCCCCGGGACGCAGCGACACCGCCGTCTCCAGGAACCCGGCCGCTTCCCCGGGACGACCGGCTCGGATCAACGTGTATCCCAGGTTGTTGAACGCCCAGGCGTCCTGCGGGTCGGCCTCGATCGCCGCCCGGAACGAGGCGATCGCCTCCTCGTTCCGTCCCAGATTGAGGAGCGCGCGCCCCCGGACCTTGTGGGCCGGCGCGACGCCCGGCTCCTCCGCCAGCACGCCGTCCGCGAGAACGAGCGCCTCGTCGTGCCGGCCGGCGTCGTTCAGGACGCGGCCCAGGTTGACCCTCGCCGTGACGGACGCGGGGTCGATGCGGCGCGCGTTCTCGAGCGCGGTGACCGAGTCGTCCAGCCGCCCCTCCTTCCAGAGCGACAGACCGAGCAGGTACGAAGGATGGAAGCGGTCCGGGTGCGCCGCCGCCTCCTCCCGCAGGTACCGCGTGGCGGAAAGGTAATCGCCGTCCAGGTAGAAGCGCTCTCCCTTGCCGTAGAAGGTCTCGCCCGGCAGCAATCGCGGCGTGGTGATCGCCGCTTGCAGCGCGCCCTCGACACCCGTGCCGCCCGGCGTTTCCACCGTCACCGCCGGAATCGCCGGTTGCTCCGGCGCCCCGATCCCCCCGAACCCGGCCGGCGTCGCCGGGACGGCCCCGCCCCCCGTCTGCACCGGTCGTCCCAGCGTCGCCAGCAGCACGACCCCGGCCGCACCCGCGACCAGCGCGGTCCCGCCGATCCAGATCCACCGTCTCGGAATTCCGTCCGCGCCGTTCCCGCTCTTCAGGCCATCGATGTTCATCGTCCCCTCCTTGGGCCCTTCGGGCCCCCGCGTGGTCGCAGAGCGAGGAGCGTGCCAGGGCGTCTCCCGGGGGATCCGGAGCGGCGCGCGGCCTCGGCGTGGCCGGCGCGACACGGAACGTGGCGGCGGCGACACGGTGTGGTGCCGCCGCGGCACGGGGCGGGGCGCCGGCGTCCGGCCGGCGATCAGTCGGGGATCCGGATTCCGAGCGCCTTGAGCTTGCGATAGAGGTGGCTGCGCTCGAGGCCGAGCTCGCGCGCCGTCTTCGTCATCTGCCAGCGGTTGCGCTCCAGGGCCTGTTCGAGGAGCGCCCGCTCGGCCGCCCGCAGTCCGTCCCGGAGGGTCGGCGGCGTCTCCGGAGCGGCGGATGGCGGGGCCGCCTGCGCGACCGGCGCGGCGAAGGGCGGGTGGGCCGCCGCGGGCAGGACGGCGCGCGCCTCGTCCCCCGCGATCGCCGGTCCCGCCGCCAGGAGCGCCAGCCGCTCGACCAGATTCCGGAGCTCGCGCACGTTGCCCGGGAAATCGTACGCCTCCAGAACGGCGATCGCATCGGGAGAAAGCTCCCGGGCCCGCGTCGGGCCCTCGCGGACGCAGAGGTCGAGGAAGTGGCGCGCCAGCGGGCCGATCTCCTCGCGCCGCTGCCGGAGGGGCGGCACCACGATCGGCAGGACCGCGAGGCGGTAGTAGAGGTCCTGGCGGAAGACCCCGCCGGCCATGGCGGCGCGCAGGTCCCGGTTGGTCGCCGCCACGATGCGCGCGTCGACCCGCACGGGGCCGTCACCGCCGAGACGCTCGATGGTCATGGTGTCGAGGGCGCGCAGCAGCTTGGCCTGCAGGGAGGCGGGGACCTCGCCGATCTCGTCGAGGAACAGGGTGCCCGAGGCGGCGCGCTCGAAGCGCCCGGTCTGCCGGCGCAGCGCCCCGGTGAACGCCCCCTTGTCGTGGCCGAACAGCTCGCTCTCGAACAATTCGGCGGGGATGGCGGCGCAGTTGACCGCCACGAAGGGACCGTCGCGGCGCGCCGATGCGTCGTGGACGGCGCGCGCCACCAGCTCCTTGCCGGTGCCGCGCTCGCCGGTGAGCAGCACCCGCCCCGTCGAGGGCGCGGCCTTGCGGATGACCTCGAAGATGCGCCGCATGCGCGGCCCGCCGCCCACCAGCTGGAACTCGATGCGCGCGCTCTCTCGCGCCTCCTCCGCCTCGCGCTCGAGGCGCGCCAGTCGGAGCGCGTTCTGCACCGTGATCAGCACCTTGTCGGTGGTGAACGGCTTCTCGAGGAAGTCGCACGCGCCCAGCTTGGTGGCCTCGACGGCGACCGCGAGCGTGGCGTTGCCCGACATCATCATCACCGGCAGCGACGGGACGAGCGCGCGCGCCTGCTTGAGC
>JBOGOE010000416.1:0-2594 GCA_050747445.1 Candidatus Polarisedimenticolia bacterium
GCCGACCCCAAGACCGTCACCCTGCCGCGCGACCTCGCGCGCTGACTTCCGCAAAAACCCCACTCGTGCCTCGCGGGCTCGCCCCGAACGAGCTAAAATCGCAAAACGGTGTTCGGCGAGGACTTACGGAAGAAGAAGCATTCTATCAGGGTCGCCTGCCGCACTCAACCGGGCGGCCCGTGAACAGTGGTAACGTCGTGATCACGACGCCCGGTGAGGGCACGGGCGGCGACGGCGCCCGGATCACGGCGAAGTCGGCGCGAGGATGAAGTGGACGGTCGCCTCCAGGCTCCTACACCATGTCTCCTTTCCCGAGGAGATGCCATGGGGCTGGAGGCACGCCTCTCTCCGCGATCCCGACGGCCACGAGATCAGCCTGTACCAGGAGGGAAGGGCGGGATGCCGGGGAACCGCTCCCTGACCACCCACCGAGCACTGTCCGGTTCGGCGACCTTCCTGCGAGAGGCGCGGCGCATCGTGGTCGCCGTGCTGCGCGGGGCGGCGGCGGTCCGGCTGACGGGGCTGGCGGCGGAGATGGCCTTCTTCGCGACGCTGGGCCTGTTCCCGGGCTTGCTCGTGGTGGCCGGGCTGCTCGGCTGGCTCGACACGTTCGGCGGAAGCATGGTGGCCGGGCGGGCGGAGAGCGCGGTCGTCGAATTCCTCGGGCGGCTCCTCACCGACCGGGCGTCCGGGGTCGTGACGGCGATGCGCGACCTGTTCGAGCGGGGACGGGGCGGCGTCGTGGTCTCGGGGCTGGCTCTCGCGCTGTGGACGATGTCGCGGGGCTTCGCGGCGGCGATCCGGGCGCTCGACATGGCCTACCGGGTGGCGGAGCGGCGCGGCTGGCTCAAGGTGCGGCTCACGGGAATCCTGCTGGCGCTGGGTAGCGCCGTGATGGTGGCGCTGGTGCTGGCGATCCTGGTCCTCGAACCGCTGATGGATCACGGACGCGGCTCCGCGGAGCGGCTCGGCACGGGGACGTTCCTCGGGGCCGCGTGGCGCTGGCTGCGTCCTCCGGTCCTGCTCCTGCTGCTCGTCGCCTGGATGAGCGCCATCTATCGGTTCGCGCCCAATCATCGCACCGGCTGGCGTCGTGGGCTGCCCGGGGCGGTGACCGCCGCGCTGCTCTGGGCGCTCCTGGCGCTTGGCTTCCGCGCCTACATCGGACTGGCCGCCGGGATAAACCAGGTCTTCGGCGTCCTCGGCGGCGGCCTGATCGTCCTGGTCTTCCTCTACCTCCTCAGCCTGGCGCTTCTGCTGGGAGGCGAGCTCAACGCGGTCCTGATCCGGTCGCGGCGACTCTGAAATCCCGCCGCGCAGCGGCGCGGCGGATCGCGGCGATCAGCCGAACCCCGCCGCCCGGGCGATCCTTTTTTGGAACCCGATCCCCTCGTCCCACAAGGATCGTTACAGAACCATTCCCCGGGGAGGAGGCACCATGCTCGGACGTCTCGTGCTGTTCGGATGTTGCGCATTGCTCTTCACGGCAGGCTTGGCGTCGCTCTTCGCGTCGTACGAGTCGGTTCCTTCGCCGTACGATGACGGGGCGCTCGCCATCCCGATGGAGGAGATGGCTCCAGGGGCGTGCGGCAACCAGGGATGCATTTTCCTCAACGGTGTCCTCGCGTGCAGCAAGCACGGCGGTGTCCCGGACTCGAATTGCAAGAGGAACAAGACCGGAAACTGCATCGACACTCCGTGCTGAAGACCACGAATCAACGACAGGCTTCCTGTTCATCCCTGACGCGGGCGGCGGCAGGCTCCGGCGGCCCGACGACCGGGACTCTCCAAGGAGGTGCAGCGTGAAACAGTTGCGTGTGCCGGTTCTGCTCCTGATCGTCGTCGTGATCGCGGGAGTCGTCGCCGTCGCCGCGGCCCCCGTCCAGACTCCCGCAGCGTCCCCGGTGCCGGCAGGCGGCTGCATCGGCGCTCCCGACGAGGGGGACGCCCTGTTCACCCCCGCCGTGTCCGAGGCCAACGAGCCCGTTTCCGCCTCGACCGGGCTTCTGCAGCTCTGCAAGGTCAAGTATCCTTGCCAATCCCAGAACCAGATCTGCAACGACAGCGGTTGCACCTGCCAGCACGACGGCGCCACGCTACGGTGCGCGCGCTAGAATCATGCGGCACCCGGAAATAGCCTGAGCCCCGGATTTCAGGGGGAGGCGCCGGCGGCCCGGCGCCTCCCCGTCGGTCTGATACACTCCTGCCCGACTCCACGCCAGTCTCGAACATCGCCCCCTCAGAACAACAAGCAATTCCCGCAGAGCGGGTAGACTCTGCCGCGGACGGCGCGGGCGAGTCGCCGGGACCACCATGTGGAGGGATCGATGAGGGGGAGGGGGCGGTGTGGAGTGTCGAGGCCGGGGCTGACGGCTGCAGCGCTGGGGGCAGCCCTGGTGGCAGCGGTGGGGGCCGCGGTGGCCGCGGGGATCGCGCCCCCGGCGCGCGTCGGCGTCGTCTGCGGCCAGCTGATCGACGGGCGGAGCGCGCGCCCGATGCGGAACGCGGCCCTCCTCATCGAGGGGGAGCGGATCGTCAAGGTCGGCGGGCGCGACATCCTGCCCGCGGGGGTCGAGATCATCGACCTCGGGGAC
>JBOGOE010000417.1:0-12563 GCA_050747445.1 Candidatus Polarisedimenticolia bacterium
CCCCCTGGGGCGGACGGGGCACCGGGCGACGTTGTTCGCCCTTGGCGGGCAGGCGCTCCTCGAGCAGGAAGGGAGCAAGATCCGCGACCGGGCGGTGGCGCTGATCCACCGCGCCCTGGACCTGGGCGTCAATTACTGTGACACCGCCCCCCTCTATGGCCCGAGCCAGGACTACTTCGGGGAGGTGATGACGACGCGCCGGCGCGAGACCTTCCTGGCGAGCAAGACCGCCGATCGCTCCCGCGACGGTTCGCTCCGGCTCCTCGAGGACTCGTTGAAGCGTCTGCGCACCGACCGGATCGATCTCTGGCAGCTCCACCACATCGGGTCGCGCGAGGACCTGGAGCGGGCCTTCCGGAAGGGGGGTGCCATCGAGGCGTTGCAGAGGGCGCGCGACGAGGGGACGGTCCGCTTCCTGGGGATCACCGGACACTACGACCCGGCGACGCTCCTGGAGGGGATCCGGCGCTTCGAGTTCGACTGCATCCTGATGGCTCTCAACGCCGCCGACCGGCATCACCTGCCGTTCCAGGAGGACCTCCTGAAAGCCGCGGCCGCGAAGAAGATGGGGATCATCGGCATGAAGGTCCCCGCCCGCGGGAAGCTCCTGGATCGCCCGGGTCTCGCCATGAAGGACTGCGTGGATTACGTCTGGAGCCTGCCGGTCTCGACCATCATCATCGGCTGCGATTCGATCCCGCAGCTCGAGGAGAACGCCGCCCTCGCCCGCGCCTTCCGGCCGCTCGACGCCGACCGCATGGCCGCCCTCGAAGCACGCACCCGGCCGGAGGCCCTGCGGTGCTCCTGGTACAAGCGGGGCTCGGTCGACCCGTGGGGGTAGGGATCAGAGCGGCTACCGGTCCGCCGCCGGCAGGCTGAAGCGGAACGTGGCCCCCTTCCCCCGCTCCGACACGACCCAGATGCGGCCGCCGTGCCGTTCGACGATCTTGCGGCAGATCGCCAGACCGATGCCGGTGCCGGGGTAGCCGTCGCGGCCGTGCAGGCGCTGGAAGATCTTGAAAATCCGCTCGGAGTGCTCCGGCTCGATGCCGATGCCGTTGTCACGGACCGAGAAGGTCCACTCCCCGCCATCACGTTCCGCCCCGACGTGCACCTCCGGGGTGCCGGCGCCGCGGAATTTCAGGGCGTTCGACAGCAGGTTCTGGAACACCTGCGTGAGCTGCGAGGGATCCGCGAGCACCGTCGGGAGGACCCCGCTGGTGATGACGGCGCCGCTCTCGGCGACGGCCGACGACAGGGTGCGGAGCGCCCGTTGCAGGGCCTCGTCCGAGCGGGCCGGCGCCGTCGACCGTTCCGCCGTCCCGGCGCGCGAGAAGGCCAGCACGTTGTCGATCAGCCGGCTCATCTTCTCGGCGCCGTCCACCGCGTACTTGATGAACTCGTCCGCCTCCTGATCCAGCCGGCCGCGGTAGCGCTTGGAGAGGAGCTCCAGGAACAGGGTCACCATCCGGAGGGGTTCCTTCAGGTCGTGCGAGGCGGCGTAGGCGAACTGCTCGAGCTCGGTATTGGATCGGGCCAGCTCGACCGCCTGCCGTTCCAGCTCCTCCCGCACCCGCTGCCGCTCCTGGACGAGCGCGGCGAGCGACATCGACATCAACGCGGTCACCGCCACGAAGGACTGCAGGAGCAGGAGCGATTCGTTGGGGGTGCCGTGCACGAAGGGCCCGAGCTGCCTGGAGGTGCCGTAGATGGCGACCGCCGCCGTGAGGACGTTGGCCAGGGCGGTCTCGCGCGGGCCGAAGCGGAACGCCGTCCAGACCAGGAGGGGCACGCACAGAAAGGTCACCGGGTGGGAGCTGACCTCGGGCGCGAGGAGCCCGGTGAAGACGATCATGCCGATGGCGCCCACCGCGCCCACCAGAAGGATCGCTTCGACAATCCGGCGGTGCGGCCAGCGCGGCCCCCAGCGTCTCCACCACAGAAGCAGCAGCGGGGCGATCACGATTTGCGCGGTGGCGTCCCCCACCCACCAGGTGAACCAGATCGACCCCGCCCGCTCCCACGGCAGGAAGCCGCCCAGGGCCAGGCTGGTCACGCCGCAGGTCGCGCTGAGAATCGGACCCATGCCGGCGGCCAGGAAGGCGAACTTGAAGAACTCGTACGGATGACCGAAGGCCTCGCGGCCCGAAGCGAATCGCCGCACCAGGAACGCGCTGACCACGCCTTCGAGCGTGTTTCCGATCGCGATGCCGATCGAGGTGGCCGCGGTGCCGGCGGTCATCAGGTTCGCCAGGAAGGCGCCTGCCAGGATGCCGGGCCAGACGCGGTACCCGAAGATCAGCAGGGCGGCGAGGGAGATCCCGGTGGGAGGCCAGACGGGGGTGGCGCTGGGATGGAGCGAGGCAAGCTGCAGGCCGAAACGGGCCGCGACGAAGTAGACGGCGGCCAGAACCAGGACGACTGCGATATCGCGGGCCCACCGGGCACGCTGCAAGCCGCCTCCCCGACTGCGCGCGGGGCGCCCCCGCAGATCGAGCCTTCATTGTGGCGCAGCGGCGCGCGTCTCCGCAAGTCTCCAGGGGACCGGCTCACCCGGTTCGCGACCCCCGGGGGGGGGCGCGCGCCCTCCGTCGAACCGATGACGCGCGGCGTCCGCGTCCCTGATCAGAATCGCGACGGCGCAATCCCGATTGCGGCGTTCACCCGATTGCCGGCGGCCTCCGGCCGGCCGATATTGATGGCGTACGGGTCGTACGGTGCCCCCCATGCTCCCCCGGCAGGACACGCAGAACGATCTCTTCAGGGTGCTCGCCCTCGATGGCGGCGGCACCCGGGGTCTGTTCACCGCCTCCTTCCTGGCGACGCTCGAGGAGCTGCAGGAAGCCCCCGTCGCCGATCACTTCGACCTGATCGCCGGGACCTCCAGCGGCGCGACCATCGGCCTGGCCCTCGCCATGGGAATCCCGGCCCAGCGGATCCTGGAGCTGTTCCTGAAGCACGGGCCGCGGATCTTCGGCCACCCCCGGCGGTTCGGCATGGTGGCGCGGCCGAAATATGACGACGCGCCGCTCGCCCGGGCCCTCCGGGAGGTGTTCGGCGACCGGACGCTCAACGAAGTCTTCACGCCGGTCTGCATCGCCAGCTACGAGCTGACAAATTCGTACCCGCGCATCTGGAAGGACGATCACGCGCCGGACATGGGCGGGGGCGGGGACGAGCCGGCCTGGCGGATCGCCCTGGCCTCCTCGGCGGCGCCGATCTACTTCCCGGGGGCGCAGGTGATCGACGACGACTCGCACGTCGACGGCGGGTTGTTCGCCAACAACCCGGTCCTGATCGGGCTGACCGAGGCGGTCCGTTACTTCGCCCGGCCGCTCGTCGGGATCCGGGTCCTCTCCGTGGGAACCGGAGAGCGCGCCGAGCGGATCTCCCACGAGCGGGCGCGGAGCATGGGACTGTGGGGGTGGAAGACCCTTCTGTACGAGCACATGCTGATCGCGCAGGCGCGCATCGCCCACGAGATCGCGCGCCGGCTCCTGGACCCGGGCCAGTACGAGCGGGTCAACGTGCCGCTGGAGCACCGGTACGCCATCGACGACTTCGAAGCCGCCCGGGTGCTGGTGGAACCCGGAGCCCACGCGGCGCGCACGCGGTTCACCGGCCTGAAGAGCCGTTTCCTGTTCGGACCCGCCTCGATCGGCCTGGAGCAGAAGGCCAAGGTCGCGGCAGCCGCGACCGGGGTCCCCCGCCGGCTGGGGATGTGAGCGCCGGCCGGTCTTCCGGCCGGCCCGCCCGCCGGTCGATCGGCTTCAGGAGGCGGCGGCTTCGGGAACGGCCTGGACCGTGGTGATCGTCGGGAGACGCTCGACCGTCTCCAGGAGCGCCGGGATCACGACCCTGCGGGTGTAGGTGATGTAGTGATGCCCGGCGGCGGCCTGGGCCAGAGCCCGTCCCAGCTTTTCCGGGTGGTGCCGCAGCACCCAGCGGAGGAACCTCCAGTAGGCCCTCCGATAGGTCCCGCCGATCCCCTGTCCGCGGATGGCGCGCCATGCGGAGGCGAGGTCCCGCGCGACCAGGGACCTCGGCGCGCCGGGCGCGGGCTTCCATCGGGCGAGGTTCTCGCGGCAGCGCCTGAAGTAGGTCTCCGGCTCGTACACGGTCTCCAGGACCCTGCGGTACCCCGCGAGCAGAGCGTCCGCCGGTATCCGGGTGATCACGTTGGTGAGCCCGAACTGGTCGCCCCGCAGGTCGTGGCGCAGCCTTCCCTCGCGCTTCAGGCGGCGGTACAGGGGGGTATGCGGCAGGGCGCCGAGGATGCCCACCATGGCGTACGGGATGGCCGCCTCCTGGATGAAACCGATCATCCGATCGAAGCAGTCGGGGCGGTCGCTGTCGAACCCCAGGATGAAGCCGCCCCAGACGTCGAGACCGCGCTCGAGCAACCCGTGGACCTGGACCGCGAGACTGCGGTGGAGGTTCTGGGTCTTGCGCGTCTCGCGCAGCGCCTCCTCCGAGGGCGACTCGATGCCGATGAACACGGCGGTGAACCCGGCCCCGGTCATCTGATCGACCAGGGCGGGGTCGTCCGCGAGGTTCATGGAGGCCTCGGTGTAGAACTCCAGGGGCGGGCGGATGCGGCGCCGCCATTCCGCGATCGCCGGAAGGACCGTCCGGACCGCCTTCTTGTTGCCGATGAAGTTGTCGTCGACGAAGAAGACGTCGCCGGCGAACCCGGTCCCGCGGATCAACTCCAGCTCGGCCAGGACCTGCGACGCGGTCTTGGTGCGGGGTTTTCTGCCGTACATGACGATGATGTCGCAGAACTCGCAATTGAACGGGCAGCCGCGCGAGTACTGCAGCGACATCTGGTGGTAGGCGCCGGGTCGCAGCAGGTCGTAGCGCGGCGCCGGCGCGGTCGCCAGGTCGGGTTTGGTCTCCTCCCGATAAATCGGCCGGGGCCGCCCTGCCGCGAGGTCCTCCGCGAGGACGGGGACCAGGTCCTCCCCCTCCCCGAGGACCAGATGATCGGCCTCGGAGAACTCACCGGGAAGCGCGGTCACCGCCGGACCGCCGACGACCGTGCGCCGCCCCAGCGCGCGGCAGCGCCGCAGGACCCGGTGGGCCGACGGTCGCTGCACCAGCATCCCGGTGAGCATCACCACCTCCGCCCACAGGATGTCCCGGTCCTCGAGCGGCTCGACATCCAGGTCCACGAGCCGGAGCTCCCAGGCGCGCGGCAGGAGCGCCGCGACGGTGATCAGGCCGAGCGGCGGCAGCAGGCTGCGGCGCCGCACGAAGGGGAGGGCGAAGCGCCCGCTCCAGTACGAGTCGGGGAACGCCGGGTTGACGAGGAGGACGCGCATGATGGTCCTTCCTACGCCCTTTCGGCCCGGAACGCCACACCCCCCGCCCCGGACGGCGCCGGAGGGTCGATCTATTCGGCGGCTTCCTTCGGGCGGTAGGGCCGGATCGTGAACGACACCGGCCCGGAGCGGCTTCCCGGCACGCCCGCCGGCACCAGACCGACGGCCCGGTACTCGCCCGCCGGGAGGAGGGTGCCGTTCGGGTCGGCCATATCCCAACTGGCCGGGTAGCCGCGCGAGGCGCCGGGCGGGAGGGTCACCTCGGTGAGCACCTGCGCGAACATCCGGCCGGCGGACCAGCGCCACACCTCGCGCTCTCCGCGGCTTACGATGATGTCGTGTGTCCGGCTCGACGGCAGGGTCAGGGTCCGGAACTTCGCGGTCCGGTTGCGGAGGATCACCTCGAAGGTGACCGTCTCCCCGATCGTGAAGGCGTTCGCCTCCTTGCCGTCCGGGTCCTTGAGGAGAAGTCGGGTCTCGAACTCGTCCGGCGCGGCCGGTTTCTCCCCGGCGGCGGCGCAGGCCGAGCCCGGGCCGAGCTGGAGACAGAGGAGGAGGGAGACACCCGCCCGGCGCAGGCGTCCCATCAGGAGCCCGCCCGGGCGTAGAGCAGGAGGTTGGGGGAGTCCGAACCCACGCCGGTCAGCCGGTCGCGGGTCGCGTGCTCCAGGAGACAGCGGCGGACGGCGTCCGGCGCCGCTCCGCGCTCCCGCTCCAGGCAGAGCGCGGCGACACCGGCGGCGTGCGGCGAGGCCATGGAGGTCCCGCTGAGGGTCGCGGAGCCGCCGCCGGGGCGCGCCGAGACGATGTCGCTGCCGGGGGCGAACAGCTCGACGCAGGCGCCGGTGTTGGAGAAGGTGGAGCGGCGATCGGATCGGTCGCTGGCTCCGGTCCCGACCGCCTGGAGGATGCGCGAGGGCGAAGACCCGCAGGCGTCCTCGGCGTCGTTGCCGGCCGCGACGGCGTAGGTCACGCCGGCGCGGATCGAGTTGCACACGGCGCGATCGAGCGCCGGAGAAGCGCCGCCCCCCAGGCTCATGTTGGCGACCGCCGGCCAGCCGTGGCTCCGGGCGTGTTCCGTGACCCAGTCGATCCCTTCGATTACGTCGGCGTCGGTGCCGCTCCCTCCCACCAGCACCCGCACCGGATGCAGGATCACGCCGCGCGCCACCCCGAAGCGCGCCCCGCCGGCGGTGCCGGCGACGTGCGTGCCGTGACCGTTGTCGTCACCCGTGCCGTCACCGGGAACGGAGTATCCGTCCCCGACGCGGCCCTCGAACTCGGGGTGGGCGGCGTCGAGACCGGTGTCGAGGACGTACAGGTGCACGCCGGCGCCGGTCGCTCCCGGCTCGTACCGATCGTCCAGCGGCAGGTCGCGCTGATCGATCCGATCGAGGCCCCAGGAAGCGGCGCTCTCCGCCGCCGGACGCGGTGTCACGCTCTTGCGGCCGTCCTGCTGCACGAACAGGACGCGCGGGTCGGCCGCCATGCTCTCCAGAGCGGCGGGGTCGGCGGCGCAGGAAAACCCCGGAAGCGCCGGCCCGAACGGGCGCACGTCGCGGCCGCCGTGGGCGGCGGCGATCGACCGGGCCGCGGTCTCGACCTGGGCGCGGCTCATCGCCGCGCCGGCCCCGGCGGGGGCCGCTCCGGGTGACGGCGTCCTGAGAACGACGATGTAACGATCTCCGACCGGCTCCTTCACCCGTATCAGACCGGTGAGGGCCGGGGGCGCGTCGCAATCGAAGCCGCCGGTCACCGGGTCGGGAGAGGGCGGCGGGGCCGGCTCGCACCCCTGCGCGAGAACTCCGGACAGGAGGAGCCCGAGGATGGCGGTCGCGGGAACGGGACTGGCAGTCTTCATCGCGTCACCTCGCAGTCGGTGACGCCAACTTTACCCGACGACGCCGGCCCGGGCCACCCTTTCGGGTCTTCCCCGGAGGGCGGGACGGACCGCCGGGCTGGTCCGGGGGGCGGGCCCCCGCAGGTCCTCGTAGAGGAGGGCCCAGGCGACCATCATCCAGGCGGCGCCCGCCAGCCAGCCGAGAACCGGGACGATCATCATGACGCCGCCGATCAGGCCGAGCAGCAGCATCCGACCGAGCACGACGAAGAAGTGGCCGCGGACCGCCCGCGCGCTCCCGCGCAGCGACTGCAGGACGCCGGTCCCCTCCTTCACGAACACCCAGAACGCGAAGCCGAAAAAGACCGCCAGGATGATCCCGGGAACGAAGAGGAGCATGGCGCCCGCCTGCACGGCGATCTGCTGCAGCAGGAAGAGGAGGAGGAAGGAGTAGCCGCGCCCCTTCCCCCTTCCCAGAGCGGCGCGGAATCCGAGGGCGGGATCAAGCGACGCATGGATGGCCGCCTGCAGGACCCAGCAATAGAGCCGCAGCGCGACGAACCCCGCGAGCAGATTGAACAGCGTGAAGGCCCCCTGCGACGCGTCCAGGAAGTACCCCAGCCGGCGGGGATCCTGGAGCAGCCGGGCCAGGTTCTCCCATCCCTGGAGGAACCCGACGAATACGAACCCCAGCGCGTAGACCAGGGCGACCGCGAAGAGCGCGGCGCCCAATCCAAAGACGTAGAGCGCCGACAGGGTCCAGAACCGCTCCTTCAGGCGGCCGAACGCCGCCCCCACCCAGGTCCCGACCGGTTGCAAAGTTGTGTTCGTCATCGCGTCTCCTCCGGGCGGCGCGGGTCCGCCTTCCGGAACCTAGGTTCCGCATCACGGAAGCGTCAAGCGAAGGGGGGGGCGCCGGGGCAGGCGGGGGGGCGCGGCCTACCAGGCGATGCCGTGGTCCTCGCCGTGATCGCTGGAGGCGCCCCACATCGTGCCGTGCCGGGTGTCGAACAGGATGGCATTGATCGGGCCGGAGGTCCGCTCCTCCGTCTCGAGGAGGTACCCCATGCCGCGGAGCGCCTCTCTCACGGTCCCGGGCGTCGCGTCGGCGACCAGGAGCCGGCCGGGACGCGCCTCGTGGGCGCCGAACGACGAGCGCATCTGCTCGCTGTTGATGTTGGGGGCCTCCGCCGCCTGCTGCGGCGTCATCCCGAACTCCACGATGTTGAGGAAGAATTGAAGCAGATTCTGGTCCTGCGTGTCGCCCCCCTGGACGGCGAACGACAGCCAGGGGCGCCCGTCCTTGAGGGCCAGGGTCGGCGTCAGGGTGACCCGCGGCCGCTTCCCCGGCTCGATCACGTTATACGGCCCGTCCTCGGGGCGGGTCACGAAGCTCTGCGCCCGCTGGCTCAAGCCGATCCCGGTCCGCCCGGCGATCACCGCCGGAATCCAGCCGCCGCTGGGGGTGATCGAGACCACCCAGCCCGCCGCGTCCGCCGCCTGGATCGTCGTGGTGCCGGACGGCGCCAGGCGGTCCTGCCCGCCGCTCTTCTCCAGCGTGTCGGGGGCCGGCTCGACCGTCCAGCGCTCCAGGAGCGAAGCGAACGGGTTGGTCCCCCCTTGAAAAGGGTACGGGTCGCCCGGTTTCACGGCCGGGTCGTTGCGCGCCCAGTCGATCCGTGCGAAGCGGCTCCGGGCGTACTCCTTGGAGAGCAGCCCCCGCACCGGCTCCTCCGGCGGGAAGGCGGGGTCGCCGTAGTAGAAGTCCCGGTCGGCGAACGCCAGGTTCATCGCTTGATAGATCGCGTGGATGTACTTCGGCGTGTTGTACCCCATCCCCTTCAGATCGGCGTTCTCCAGTATGTTGAGGGCCTGCAGGAGCGCCGGTCCCTGCTGCCAGATCGGCAGCTTGTAGACGGCGATCCCCTTGTAGGTCGTGTGCAGCGGCTCTTCGATCTTCACCGACCAGCCCGCCAGATCCGGGAGCGTCAGCAGCCCCCCTTCCTCGCGGGCGCCCCGCACCAGCTCGCGCGCGATGTCCCCGGTGTAGAAGCGATCGTAGGCGGCGCGGATCGCCTCCTTGCGCCCCTTCCCCCGCTCCCGGGCCTGCCGCTCGGCCTCGACCAGGCTGCGCAGCGTGGCGGCGAGGTCCTTCTGCACGAACATCTCCCCCGCCTCGGGCGCCTCGCGCGTCTTCCCGGCGTGGGGCAGGAGCACGGCGCGCGAATACGTCCACTCCTTGATCCGATCCTTCGACCGCTCGATGGCGTCCGCCGTCTGCGCCTCGATCGGGTAGCCGTCCGCCATCCGGATGGCGGGGGCGAGCACCTCGGCGAGCGACAGGGTGCCGTACTCGGCGAGCATGGTCATCAGACCGCCCGGCGTCCCCGGCGTGACGGCGGCCAGCGCCCCGAACTCCGGAGGATGGCGGTGCCCCTTCGACCGGTAGAACTCCGCCGTGGCGCCCGTGGGGGCCACGCCGAGGGCGTTGATCCCGATCACCTTTTTCTGCCCGGGGTGGTAGATGAGGGCCTGGGTCTCGCCCCCCCAGGAGAGGACGTCCCACATCGTCGTCACCGCCGCGAGCATGGCGCAGGCGGCGTCGACGGCGTTCCCGCCCTTCTGGAACATCATCGCCCCGGCGGTGGCCGCGAGCGGCTTGCCGGTGATGGCGATCCAGTGGGCGGCGTGGAGCGGCGGTTTGTGGGTGCGCTGGGCCGGCGCCGGCGTGACCACCGGGCCGAGCAGGGCCAGCGCCAGAATGGCGCAACGTCGGGTGAAGTTCGTCATGGTCGTCTCCGCCACCCCTGTACGCCGGCCCGCCGCTCCAGTCAAGCGGGATCGTCGACGCGATCGGCGGGGCGCAACCCGGCCGGACCTCGACGCGGCCGGAGCCTCCGGAAGAAACTTGCCTCCGGTGCATCCGGTTGCATAGACTCTGACGCCGAATGGAGGGCGACACGATGCCGACAACGTCCCGCCTGCGTTCGCTCCATCCCGTACGACCCGCGACCGCGATCGCCGCGATGCTCCTTGGCGCCGGGCTCGTCCTGTCCGCCGGGTGCGTGTCGGGCGGCAAGTACACCTCGCTGGAACAGGAGCGCGACGCCCTGGCGTCGCGCGGCCAGTCCCTGAAGGGCGAGCTGGATGCCGCCCATCAGAAGAGCGCCGCCCTGGAGCAGGAGAAGAGCGCCCTGGAAGCCGGGAAGGCGGCGCTCGAGGCGCGTCTGGCGCGGCTCGAAGAGCAGGAAAAGACGCTCGGCTCGCAGCTGCAGCAGCGCGAGGAGGAAGCCCGCCGGCTGAAGTCCACTTACGACGGCCTGGTCGGCACCCTGAAAAAGGAGCTGGAGGCCGGGCAGATCCAGGTGCAGCAGCTGCGTGACGGGCTGCGGGTCAACGTCGCCCAGGAGATCCTGTTCGCCTCCGGTTCCGCCGCCCTCGACAAGGGGGGAAGCGAGGTCCTGCAGCGGGTCGCGGAACAGCTGAAAGAGACCGCCTATCAGGTCGTGGTCACCGGTCACACCGACAACAAGCCGATCGGACCGGGGCTGGCCGGCCGCTACCCGACCAACTGGGAGCTGGCGGGGGCGCGGGCCGCGAGCGTCGTGCGGTTGTTCGCGGGGGCGGGGGTCGCGCCCGGACGGCTGCTGGCGGTGTCGATGGCCGAAACGCAGCCGGTGGCCCCGAACGACACCGCGGAAGGACGCGCCAGGAACCGGCGCATCGAGATCCGCCTCCGCCCGGTCGTGGTGGACGAATAACTCGCCCCCCGGGGAGCCGCCCCATGAAGCGAGCGAGCCTCCTGCCCGCCCTGGCGTTCGTCTGCCTGGCGGGGGGCGCGTCTCCGGACGCCGCGACGAAACCGTCCCCCGCGTCGTCCCCGGCCGCCGTCACACGACCGGCCCCGGAGGCGCCTCCGGCCCCCGCGATCGAGCGCTCGACGGTCCGCATCGTCAATCATTCGCAGCGGCCGAGCTGGTTCGCCCCCTGGAGCGGCGGGTCGACGCAGTGGACCACCGGCAGCGGCTTCGTCATCGAGGGCGGTCTGATCCTGACGAGCGCCCACGTCGTGAGCGACGCACGCTTCCTGGCCGTGTTCCTCCACGGCGACCCGGCGCCGCACGAGGCGCGTCTCGTGGTCTCGGGGCACGACTGCGACCTGGCGCTGATCCGGCCGGTCGAGCCCTCCCTCCTCGCGGCGATTCCGGCGCTGCCCCTCGGCGACCTGCCGCCGATGCGATCGGTGGTCGAGACCTACGGGTACCCGGCCGGCGGGGATCAGATCTCCTCGACGCGCGGCGTGGTGTCGCGGATCGACCGGCAGATCTACTCCCACTCCGCGGCCGACGCCCACCTGGCGGTGCAGACCGACGCCGCCATCAATCCCGGCAACAGCGGCGGCCCGGTCGTGCAGGACGGCCGGATCGTCGGGGTGGCCTTCCAGAACAGCAAACAGCTGCAGAGCGTCGGCTTCTTCGTGCCGACCGAGGTGATCCGGCACTTTCTCGCCGACGCGGCCGACGGGCGGTACGACGGCTATCCCGACCTCGCGGTCCGCGTCGCCCCGCTGGAGAACCCGGCCGCGCGGCGCCACGCGGCGATGCCGGAGGGGGAGACCGGGGTGCGCGTCGAATGGATCGCGCCGGACGGGAGCGCCGATGGGGCGCTTCGGGTCGGCGACATCCTCCTCCGGATCGACGGCCAGCCGATCGCCAACGACGGCAGCGTCGCCGCCGGCGGGCTGCGGCTCCCCTACGGGCTCCTGGTGGATCGGCATCAGATCGGCGAGCCGCTCGCCCTCGTGATCCTGAGGGCGGGGACGCGCGCGGACCTGAAACTGCCCCTCAAGCCGTTCCCGGCGAACCAGCGCTGGTCGAACCAGTACGACCGGCGTCCGCGCTACTACATCTACGGCGGTCTGGTGTTCGTGCCGCTCGATCGGGAGATGGTCAAGACGTTCGGCGACGAGTGGATGGCGGACGCCGACTCCGAGCTGGTCCACGAGCTGCTCTTCCGCTGGCAGGGCGAGCCCGAAATCCTGAGGCAGGAGCGGGTCGTCCTGCTGCGGCGGCTCGATCATCCGGTCAACGCGGGGTTGTCGTTCTTCAAGAACATCCTTGTCGATCGGGTCAACGGCCGCCCGATCGGCTCGCTCGCCGGGCTGGTCCGGGCGATCGAGGAGAACAGGGAGCCGTTCCAGGTGTTCGAGCTCGCCTATTTCGGCCGCCTGGCGGTCCTGGAGCGCGAGGCGGCCGACGGGGCGAACGCCGACATCCTGAGGGACTACGCGATCCCCCGGGACCGGAACCTGTGACCCGGTCCTTCCGGGGCGGAGCGGCGGCGCGCGCCCTGGCGGTGCTCGCGCTGGCGGCGCTGGCGCCCCCCGCGTCGCCCGGCGC
>JBOGOE010000418.1:0-4972 GCA_050747445.1 Candidatus Polarisedimenticolia bacterium
CGCCGGGCCCGCTCGGCGGCGCGCCGTAGCGGCCTGCCCCCGGACCGGTGACGACCGGAGGGGGCGTCCCGGGAGGGGCGGCGGGAGGCCGCACCGGGGGAGGCGTCCTCGGGGGGGCCGCGAACGGCCGATTGGGGGATTGGTCGTTCTTCAGCGGAGGACCTCGTGCCGCCGGAACTGGCGGCGACGCATCATAACCGGCCGGGGCCCGCGCCGGGTCCCGGAACTCCCGGAAGCCGGGAGGCAGGCTCTAATATTTATGGAAACCGCTCAAAATTCAAGGCATATGGAGGTGGGGGGCGCCGGTAGGTCGCCACGAGTCTCGATCCTCGTGCCGGCGCTCGACGAGGAGGCCGCCATCCCTCCGCTGGTGGACAACCTGAGGAGCCTGTGCCGTCCCCCGGAATTCGAGGTCATCCTGATCGACGGGGGGAGCCGGGATGGGACCGCAGGGCGGTTCGAGGGGTTGACCGACCGGGGGGGGCCCTGGCTTTCGGCGCGGGTGGTCCGGGCAGAGCGCGCCGGACGGGCCGGCCAGATGAACGAGGGAGCGCTTCGGGCGCAGGGAGACGTCCTGCTGTTCTTGCACGCCGACACCGGCTTGCCACGCGAGGCGATCCGCATGGTCGCGGACGCCCTTCGCGTTCCGGCCGTGGTCGGCGGGGGGTTCCGCCACCGATTCACGGGCGGGGGTCTCTTGTTGCGCGTGATCTCCCTCTGGGCGACGGCGCGCTCCTTGCTCCTCGGCATTCACTACGGCGACCAGGCGATGTTCGTGCGCCGCGCGGTGTTCGAGGCCCTCGGGGGGTTCCGCGACATCCCGCTGTTCGAGGATATCGAGCTTTCCAGGGCGATGCGTCTCGCCGGGCGAGTGCGGACCCTGCCGCTTCCCGCCCGGACTTCGAGCCGGCGGCTTCGCGCCCGCGGGGTAATGCGGACCGTGGTGCGGTTCGGCTGGCTCAAACTCCGCTACCGGCTGGGGACGGACCCCGCCCTGCTGCGGGCCGGCTACCCGGACGTGCGCTGACCAGGAGGGTCCCGTGGCGAATGCCATGCGTGGTCCCGCTGCCTGGGTGGGGTTGCTGATCGGTCTCGCAGCGGCGTGGCCCGTCGTGCTGCAGGACCCGCGGCAGATCTCCAGCCTGTTCACCGACGACACCTTCTACTATCTCCAGGTCGCCCGCCACGCTGCCCGCGGCGAGGGGTTCACGTTCGACGGAATCAACCCCACGAACGGCTTCCAGCCGTTGTGGCAGCTCGTGCTCGTCGGCTTCGCCTGGCTGTTTCCAGCCGACACCGAATTGCTGCGGGCCGTGGTGCTGCTGCAGGCGGGGTTGCTCGGTGCCGCCGGGATGGTCCTGTGCCGCATCCTCGAGCCCCGCGCCGGTCCGGTCGGGACCACGACCGCCGCGGTCGCCCTGCTCGGATTGCCAGGTTCCTCCCTCCTGTTGCTCGGGATGGAGGCCGCGCTCTTTCTGTTGATCCTGCTGCTCGCGTGGCACGCCTGGCTCCTCTGTGAAGAGAAGGGGGACATCCAGGTGTCCGACGCTGCCCGGCTTGGACTGCTCTGCGGCATGTTGTTCCTCGCCCGGGTCGAGGGGGCGCTCGCCACCCCGGTGGCAGCCGTCCTCGCGAGCCGCATGCTGCGACGGCGTGGTCGCACGGCGATGCGTCTCATCCCCCTTCTCCTGCCGCCGGCCCTTATCGCCGGCCTCTACCTGTGCTGGAATCAATGCGCCTTCGGTACCTTGCTGCCGGTCAGTGGCCGCGTCAAGCTGCACTGGCTTTCCTTTCTCCCTGGGACGCGCCGCCTCCTGGCGCTCGTCGACATCCCCTGGGTGGGCCGTCACCTGCTCGCTAGCGCCTGGGGCACCCACCTCCCGCCGCCGGCGGCCAGGCTCCTGTCAGGTGTGTTGCTTGCGGGGGTGACCCTGGTGGCAGCGGCGCGACCCGGCGCGCATCGCGGGTTCGTGGCGGTCACGGGATTGCCCTTCCTCCTGTGGACCTGCGGGGCCATCGTGCTTTTCGATCAGGTGGCGCTCGCACCGTTCATGGGGGAGTGGGCGACCGTGCCCGTCCACCTGCTGACCGCGCTCGCGCTTGCCTTCCTCGCCTGGAGGGTGCCGCGCATGGGGCGCGCCGCCCTGTCGATTCTGGTGCTGGCCTGCGTTCTGCGGGTCCCCGTCCAGGTCAAGCAGGCAGTCCATTGGCAGGATTCGTTCGTCGGCCGGGGCATCCTGATGGCGTCCTGGATGGATCGCCGTGTTCCTCCCGGCGACCGCATCGGCGCCCCATACGCGGGCGTCATCGGAATCTTCAGTCACCGGACGGTTGTCAACCTCGACAGGCTGGTCAACAGCCCCGACTTCTATTCACGGGTCGTCAGAGGCGGGATGTGGGATGCCTGGGTGGCCTCACAAAACCTGCGATGGATTGCCGATATCGGCTGTCGCGGTGAACCTCCCCTGATGGGGGTCACCTCCCGGGCCCGCCAGAAATTCGCGCTGGCATCGTGCTACCGCGTGAATCACCAGATCGCGCTTCCCGATCTGCGTCCGCAGTGCGGTCTCATCCTGTGGGAGAGCGACTCGGGCCGCTGTCCCGCCCCGGCCGGCGGCGCGTGAGCGGGATACCCGGAATCCCGTCCCCGTGGGCGCAGTCGTATCCGCGGGCCGTCGGCCTGCCGCCCGACGGGATGCTTGTCCCGGCCGGCGTCCAGCGCGTCCTGCTGCGACGGACCGGCCGTCTCGAACTGGTGTACACGGGATTTTGCCTCGAACCGGACCTCCGACATGGAGGGCGCTTCACCGTCGAGCCAGTAAGGAGGCCGCTTCGGGCGGGAGATCTGGCTCTGTGCGATGTCGGGGGATGGGGGGACGTCCGACGGATTCTGCGACGCGAGCCCGATGCCTCGCTGCAGGTCGGGCTCGACGCTTTCCCCGCCGGCCGCGAAAGGATCCGGCCGGAGGCGGTGATCGGCCTCCTGAGGGTGCCACGGGAGGGGCGTCCGCGGCTGCCGTTCTCCGTCCGATCCCGCGTGGCGGCCCTGCGTTACTGGTGGCGGCGCATCGCCGCAGTCCCCGCGTTCGGGAACACGGCGGCCGACTCCGTACGTGGCAAATACGGCAGCCAGGTCGCGAGCTACGCCTCGATGGTCGGGGTCCCCCCCGGCGAACAGGTGCGGGCGCTCGTAGGGCGATGTGTCGCGCCCCCGGGCAGCCTGCTGGTGGCGGGGGCCGGCGCGGGAAGCGAAGCAATCCACTTTGCGCGTGCGGGGTATCGGATCGCCGGCTTCGACGTGCTGCCCGAGATGATCGCCGCCGCCAACTCCGCCGCCGCCGCGGCGGGGGTGTCGGTCGAGTTCCTCGAGGCCGACCTGGGAACGTTGGACCTTCCGGGGCGCCGGTTCGACGGCGCTTACATCACGCCGCTCGTCTATTCGTTCCAGCAAGGGGCCGCACGCCGGATCGAATGCCTGCGTCGGCTCGGACGGCATCTGGCGCCCGGGGGCTGCGTCATCTACAGCGCTCACCTTCTTCGTGGAGCCGTTCGGCGGCTTGAGCTTCTGGGGGCCTGGAGTCTCCGGGGACTTCGGGATGGAGACGCGGGAGAGTACGGCGATTGGTACACCTGGTTTCTCACGCCGGCTGGCCGGATCGGGACGTCCTTCACCTGCCTGCTCACGCCTGCCCGGGTCTTGCGGGAAGCGCGGGATGCGGGGTTCGCCAGGATTGAATTCGACCCCGCCACCGCCCACTTCGTGGGCCGGGATTTTCGGCGCTGAATCAGCCGGGCGGAGCGTCCCTGGCGGCATCGGCGTCGATGACTTCCCAAAACGGTGCGTCCCTGCGGAAGTGGAGGTAGCGGAAGCGCGCTGCCGCTATCCGGGCGCGCAGGGCGTCCATCAGATCGCCTCGCCTGGCCAGTTGATCGACCACAAAGGGAAGGTTGCCGACCAGGTCCGCGAAGCAGCCACCGTCATCAGGTTCGATGGCAGTGCGCGCGTCTCTGCGGAGGCGGTAGAAGCCGGCGACGGGGAAGGCGCCGATCACGGGGAGTCCCGCCTGATAGGTACCCCGAAAGGGCCCTCCGCAGCCGTGCAGGACGCCATCCATCTCCAGGACGAGGGTGAGGTCATCGCTGATCACACGTCCTTCCCGGTTCATGGCAGCGAGGGTCGATTTCCCCGCACCGGAGGGACCGTAGAACAGGTAGCAGAAGCCGTTTCTGACAATGCTGGCGCCGTGCAGGAAGAACCCGCCCGCCTCCTGGGCCAGCCATGCAACGCTGCTCCTCAGGAAATTCTCGAAGGCGCGGGGCGCCGGATCGAGGGGACCGGAGGCCAGGGCCGCCTCCCCCATTCGCGCCGCCAGATCGATCCAGCTCGCCAGCCGGTAGGAGACTGTGCGGAAGACCCGCCCCTCCAGGGCGGTCGCCATCCGGTAGACCTCGTAGCCGCTGGCGAACCCCGGGGGCACGAAATATTCCAGGGGAGCCGAGCGGACCCGCACGCGCAGCGGGTTGGCGGCTCCGGTCGCCGGCCCAAAGTAAGGGGCATACCGGGCCTGGAGCGCAGCGGCCAGATCGTCCGGAAGCCCCTCGAGCTCGACGGTCACGCCGGAGATGTCGAGGCGTCCGGCGGAGCCTCCCGCGGCTCCCCCGAAGCGGCGGAACTCCTCGAGTGTCGGGGGGACGATGGTCTCGGTCACGCGGCGGCTCCGGCCTGGCCGGGACGCCCTTTGGGTGGGGGCCCGGCGACGGCGATCCTACTATGATGAGTGGCACCGTCCGCCGGTGGAGAGGAAGCAGATGCCCGGACTGTTCAACCTGACGACCGACTTCCAACCCAAGGGGGACCAGCCCCAGGCGATCGAGAAGCTTCTGGCGGGGCTGCGGGGCGGGAGGAAGCACCAGGTCCTCCTGGGGGTGACCGGCAGCGGCAAGACCTTCACCATGGCGAAGGTCATCGAGG
>JBOGOE010000419.1:0-8618 GCA_050747445.1 Candidatus Polarisedimenticolia bacterium
GAGTCGAGGAGATCGTCGTCTGTGCGCCGCCCGAGCGCGATGGACGGATTGCGCCGGTCACGGCCGTCGCGGCGCAGGTCGCCGGTGTCCAGCGCGTCTTCAAGCTCGGCGGCGCCCAGGCGATCGCGGCGATGGCGTTCGGCACGCGAAGCGTGCCACGCGTCGATCTGATCGTCGGTCCCGGCAACCGCCACGTCGCCGCCGCCAAGACCGCGCTGGCGGGACGGGTCGGGATCGACTTCGTCGCCGGCCCCAGCGAGCTCCTGGTGATCGCCGATCGTGCCGCCGATCCGCTCCGGGTCGCGACCGATCTCCTGGGGCAGGCGGAGCACGATCCGGACGCCCGTCTGTGGCTGGTCGCCCTCGGGCGCGGTGTGGCGGGCGCGGTGCGCCGCCGGCTGCGCGCGCTCCTGGGGCGGCTGCCGGCCCCCAACCGGGCCGCCGCCCTCCCCGCGGTGCGGCGGCTGTCGGTCGCGATCTGCCGGAGCGCGCGGCAGGCGGCGGCCGCGGCGAACCGGGCCGCGCCCGAGCACCTGTCGGTGCAGACGCGGAGGCCGCGCCGTCTCCTCCCGCTCCTGAGAAACTACGGCTCGCTCTTCCTCGGACCCGAGTCGGCGGTGGCGCTGGGGGATTACGCCAGCGGTCCCAACCACATCCTGCCGACCGCCGGCGCCGCGCGGCACACCGGGGGGCTGTCGGTCCTGCGCTTCCTGAAGGTGACCACGGTGCAGGAGGTGAGCCGCCGCGGGCTCGACCGGATCGGTCCCGCGGTGGAGCTGCTGGCGGCGGTCGAGGGGCTGGAGGCGCACCGTCTGTCGGTGGCGGTGCGGCGCGACCGGGGCGGTGTGCCGCCGCGCGCCGTCCTGCTCGACTTCGACGGCGTGCTGGTCGACAGCGAGGCGGACCACTGCCGCGCCTTCGCCGCGGTGCTCGCGCCCTACGGAGTCCGGCTGAACCGGGCGATCTACGACCGGCGCTACCTGGCGTTCGACGATCGGCGCGCCCTCCGCGAGATGCTGCGCGACGCGGGGCTCGGCGGCGCGGCGGCCCCCCGGGTGCGGGGCGCCGCGGCCCCGGGCGCGCGCCGCATCCCGCCGATCCCATCCCCCGAGGTCCTGGTGCGGCGGAAGCGGACGGTGTTCCGGCGCCTGACCGGCGGCGCCTCGCCCCTCCTTCCCGGGGCGGCCCGTCTGGTCCGGACGCTCGGACGCGGGGGCACGCCGCTGGCGCTGGTGTCGGGGGCGGCCCGCGCCGAAGTGCTGGCGGCGCTCCGGCGCGGCGGCATCCTCGACCGCTTCGCGACCATCGTCACCGCGGAGGACGTCGAACGCTCCAAGCCCGACCCCGAGGGATACCGGCTGGCGCTCCACCGTCTCGGGTGCGATGGCGGCGGGGGGTGCGTGGCGATCGAGGATTCGCCGGGAGGGATCCGGGCCGCCCGCGCCGCCGGTCTGGGCGTGGTGGCCGTCGCGACCAGCTATCCGCCGGCCCGGTTGCGACGCGCCGGGGCGGCCGTCGTGACCGGCACGATCGCCGGACTGCGCCCGGTCGGGCTGGCGCAGGCGCTTCAGCGCCCCTCGTAGACGATCCGCCCCCCGACGATGGTGAAGGCGATGCCGGCTCCGGCGATGTCTTCCGAAGGAATGGCCCGCAGATCCTTGCCGACCACCGTCAGGTCGGCCTTGTACCCCGCGCCGATCCGGCCGCGCGACGCCTCCTCGAACGCCGCGTAGGCCGCCCCCCCGGTGTAGGCGCGCAGCACCTCGTCGAGGGTCATCCGCTGCTCCGGGTGCCAGCCCCCCTCCGGCCAGTGCTTCAGATCCTGACGCGTGACGCCGGAGTGGATGCCGACGAGCGGTTTCTCGGGATCGACCGGGAAGTCCGAGCCGGCGGCGATCACCCCGCCGTCGTCGAGCACCCAGCGCCAGGCATACAGTCCCTTGCCGCGCGCGGCCCCCACCCGCTCGTCGGCCCAGTACATGTCGCTGGTGGCGTGGCTCGGCTGCATCGAGGCGATCACCCCGAGCCGTTTCAGCCGGGCGGCGTCGGCGCGCGTCACGCACTGGAGGTGCTCGAGACGCGGGCGCGGGTCGGCCGCCCCCGAGGCACCCAGGAGCTTCTCGTACAGGTCGAGGGTGAGGCGGATGCCGCGGTCGCCGATGGCGTGGGTGCAGACCTGCCAGCCGCGCCGCAGCGCCAGCGCCGCCGCCGACTCGATCTGCTCCTGGGTCATGACGAACAGCCCCTTGTTCCCCGGGTCGTCGCTGTAGTCCTCGAAGAACAGCGCCCCGCGCGAACCCATGGCGCCGTCGATCATCAGCTTGACGGCGCGCAGCGTCAGCCGGTTCTTGTAGTCGACGAGCGGCGGCTCCGCCAGGAGACGCTCGAGATCGGCGACGGTGTCCTTCGCCGCCGCCCCCGGCATCCCCGAATACATCAGATAGACCCGGAGCGGGAGCCGCCCCTCGTCGGCCAGCTCGCGGAAGGCGATCGCCTCCTCCTCGGACACCCCGGCATCGTGGACCGAGGTCAGCCCCGCGGCGGCGCATCGCTCCAGCGCCAGCAGGATCCAGGCCTTGATCTGCGCCCGGTCCGGTTTCGGCTGGACGCGCGCCACCAGATCCTGGGCGTTGTCGATGAACAGCCCGGTCGGCTCGCCGCGCGCGTCGTGCTCGATGCCGCCGCCCGGCGGGTCGGGGGTGGCGCGGGTGATGCCGGCGGCGTCCATGGCGGCGCGGCTGGCCCAGGAGGCGTGACCGTCGATGCGCGACAGCCAGACCGGACGACCGGGGGCGGCCGCGGTCAGCGGCCGGTGGTCGGGGAACCGCTCGCCGGGCCACAGATTCTGGTCCCAGCCGCCCCCCGTCACCCAGGCTCCGGGAGGCAGGGCGGCGGCCCGCTCGGTCACCCGGCGGGCGATCTCCCCGACGCTCGCGACCCCGCGCAGATCGAGACCTGCCACCTGCTCGCCGAGCGATCGGATGTGACCGTGGGCGTCGGTCAGACCGGGCAGGACCATGCGACCCGCCAGGTCGATGCGGCGGGTCGCAGGACCGGCCAGCGCCAGCACGGCGGCGTCGTCCCCGACCGCCGCGATGCTGCCGCCGCGGACCGCGATCGCGCGCGCCTCCGGTTTCGCCGGATCGAAGGTGACCACCGTGCCGTTGTGCAGCACCAGGTCGGCCGGCTCGCCGCGCCGGGTGGCGCAGCCGGAGCCGGTGACGGCGGCCGCCGCCAGGGCCAGGATTGGCGCCGACAGCGCGGGGCGCCCCAGGAAATCGTTCAGGCGGAGCAGCATCGGTTCCTCCATCGTGGTCGCGCCGGGCGGCGGGACGTTCAGTGGGTCACCACGGGCAAGGCGGTCTCCAGATCGAAATCCGGATCGTTCTTCCGATCGTGACAGGTGACGCAGACCCCCTGGACGATGCAGAACGAACACTGATCGGTGATGCCGTAGATCGTCTGTTTCTTCAGCGCGGGGGGGGCCTTGACGTGGTCCTCGCCGGGACCGTGGCAGACCTCGCACTGCACGTGCGTCATCGGGCCGCCGGGCGCCTCCCGATCCCCGAATCCGCCGCGCTGCCCGGCGCCGGTGGTGTGGCAGGGGGTGCAGTCCGCGTCGGCGCCCCGGTCCTGGCCCTGCAGCCGGGCGTAGGCGCCGGCATGGGCCGTCCGGGTCCAGTGATCGTGCTGGGCGCGGTGGCAGTCGCGGCACGCCCCGGCGCCGACGTAGCCGACGCCGGTCTTGAACTTCTCGAGGCGGCGGGTGTTGATGGCGTCGAGACGCTGCCGCTGCGCGTCGCTGTAGCGGAACAGCTTCGCCATGTCGGGGTGATCGCGGTGCGACACCAGGGCGAGCGCCTCGTCCCGGTCGAAGTTGAGGACTAACTTGCCGGTATGGCAGGCATCGCAGCTCTTCGCCATCGCCTCCAGGTCGAGCGGCGCGCCGCCGGCGTGACCGCCGCCGTCGCCGTGGCACACCTCGCACTGGACGTTGACCAGGTGAAGGGTGGTGTCCGGAGCGGCGAACCCGCCCGGCCGCCCCTGCCCGGTCACGTGACAACGGACGCACTCCGGGTCGCGCCACTTCTCGCCCGCCTGCAGGCTGTCCCAGGCGATGCTGTGCGGCGTGAGCAGCCAGTCGCGGTATTCCCTCATGTGGCAGGCGCGGCAGGTGCCGTCCCCCAGCACCCGGCCGGCGGGCAGGGCGGCGGCGAGGCTCTTCGGATCCTCGCCGAGCAGCAGGCGGATCTGCAGGCGGGTGAGGTCGCCGCGGTCGGGGCGGTCCCCCTGCTCGCGGAAGCGGACCATCCCGTCCCGATCGATCAGGAACAGGTCGGGGGTGCGGGTCGAGTCGTACTGCCGGAACACGGCGCGGCTCTCGTCGACCACGACCGGGAAGTCGACCCGGTGGCGCTTCAGGAACTCCCGCAGGGTCCGGCCCCGCTCGCCGGTGGCGATGCCGATCGCGACCACGCCGCGCGCGCGGAACTCCCGCAGGACTCCGGTCAGGGGCGGGAGATCCCGTTCGCAGTGCGGGCAGTCCTGGTCGAAGAACAGCACCGCCACCACTTTCCCTTTGTGACGCGCCAGATCGAAGCGCGCGCCGTCGAGGGTGCGGGCGGCGAACACCGGGGCCAGCGGTTCGGGGGTCCAGGCCAGATCGAGATGCCCCCGTCCGGCTTCCTTCGCCGCCTCCGGCAGGGTCCGCAGCGCGGCGACGGTCGCCTCGATCCGGGCGCGGTAGCGCGGCCCGGCGAAACCGTCGAGCCGGAAGCGCACCACGCCGTCGGTGTCGACCAGGACGACGGTCGGCAGGTCGCCGATCCCGTAGGCGCGGGCGATCGCCCCCGGGTCGCGCAGGATCGGCAGCGGGATCCGGTGACGCGCGATGAACTGCTTGATCCCGTCCACCGAGTCGCGCCCCAGACCCAGGAAGACCACCGGTCCGAAGGCGCGGCTGTTGCGCAGCCGCCCGAGCTCGCCGGCCAGCTCGGCCGCGAAGGGGGTCCCGGGCCGGAGGAACAGGAGGGCCAGCGGCTTGTCGCGGAAGTTCTCGAACGGCAGCCAGGGACCCGAGGGGTCCTGCGCGGCGAACGGGGGCGCCAGGCGTCCGACCATCGGGTGCGCCGCCCCTTCGCCGGCGCCGACCGCGGGGCCCGCGCCCCCGCCCGGACCGCCGGAGCAGGCGGCCGGAAGACAAAGGAGAAGGAGCGCCGCCAGGCGGCGGCCGGTGGGTCTGGTGGTCCGGCGGGTCGGCACGGGTCTCGGGCGCAACGGCGCGCGAGTATATGATTCGCGGGCGGACGGGTCAACGCGGCGACCCCTCCCGGCGGTTGAGGCACGGCCGGGCGGATGCTAAACTCGCTGCTTCGCCCGCAGGGGGAGACCGTTGGCCGAGCTCATCGAGGACCGGGTCAAAGCGCTCCGCATCGCCGTGGGTGTCATGGGCTCCGCGGGTGGCAACCTCAGCGAGTCCGCGCGACGCTCCGCCTTCGACATGGGCCGGGCGATCGCCGAGCGCGGGTGCGTGCTGGTGACCGGGGCCTGCCCGGGACTGCCGCACGAGGCGGTCAAGGGGGCGAAATCGAAGGCGGGGGTGGTGGTGGGGATCTCGCCCGCCCTCAACTTCGAGGAGCACTGCATCAAGTACCACTCGCCATACGAAGGTTACGACCTGCTGGTCTACACCGGCAGCGGTCTGATGGGGCGGGAAGTCGAGAACATCCGCACCTGCGATCTGGTGGTCTTCATGGGCGGGCGCTCCGGCACCCTCGGCGAGTTCTCCATCGCCTACGACGAAGGGAAGATCATCGGCGTGCTGCAGGGGACGGGCGGCATCGCCGACCGTATGGAGATGATCGTGGAGCTGATCCAGAAGAGCACCGGGTCCCAGGTCCTCTACAACCGCGACCCGGCGATCCTTCTGGATCGGCTGCTCGGGGTGTATCGCGAGCGGCTGCTGCCGTACTACAAGACGGTGCTCGCCAACAGCCACCCGGAGGGGCGGCTCGAGGACTGAGCGCGGGGAGGGCGGGGATGGCCGGTTACACGAAGGTGGCGGTGCTGGAGGAGATCCCGGAGGGGGCGGCGCGCGCCGTGGAGGCCGGCGGCACCGCTTTCGCCCTCTACAACGTGGGGGGCCGGATTTACGCCACCCGCAACACCTGTCCGCATCGCGGCGGCCCGCTCGGCGAAGGGGATCTGGACGCCGCCGTCATCACCTGTCCCTGGCACGGGTTCCGGTTCGACGTGACCTCCGGGGCCTGTCTCACCAACCCGGCGCTCGCCTTGGGCTGCGTCGCGGTCCGGATCGAGGGGCGGGACGTCCTGGTGGACCTCTGATGGGCGGGCGGGCAAGGTGACCGTGGCGCCGGGGCGGTCGTCGAGGCGGCGCGCGCTGATCCCGGCCGCGGCGATCCTGGCCGCGGCGGCGGTCCTGCCGGCGCGCGCCGCGATCGAGATCAATCCCCACGGCTGGAAGTTCCCGAACATCCTGACCGCCGCCAAGGAGGCGATCCGGGTCTCGGATCGATCCCCCGCCATCCCCGGCAAGGAGACGATGCTCAAGGGATACCGCCGGGCGGACGGCACCCGCTTCCAGACCTACGAGATCGAAGGGCGGATCTTCGGCGTCGAGATCGACACCGACGGCAAGCCGCCGTTCGAATACAGCCTCATGGACACCGACGGCGACGGCCGGTTCGAGACCAGGATCCCGCACACGCCCGACAACAAGGACCGCGCCTACGTGCCGAAATGGGTGATCGATTACTACTTCAGCCGGCACCCGGAGCTGAAGAACCCCGACGCGGACGTGCCGGTGCCGGTGCCGAGCCTGCGGGTCACCCCGCCGCCGCCCGAGACGAAAGCGGCGTCTCCGGAGCCCGAAAAGCACGAGCCGCCCCCGCCCGCGATCCGCAACCAGCCGAACCCGTAGGGACGGCGGCGGCCCGGTCCGCGGTCCGGGGGGTCAGCGCGCCCCGGGGATCTTTTCCTCGATGACGTGGGTCCGGCCGGCGGGCAGGTTCTCCAGCACCTGCGTCCGGCCGGAGCGCCAGCGGATTTCCACCCGATCGGCGCGCGCCGCCTTTCCCAGCCCGAAGTGGAGCCGCGGGTCGGAGCAGGAGTTGTGCGACGACCCGGCGCGCACCTCGGCCGTCTGCCGGAGCCCGCCGGCGATCACCACCGCCCGGGCGCCGACCGCGGTGCGGTTCGGGGGGGCGCCGCGCAGACGCAGCGCGATCCAGGAGCCGCCGTTGCCGCCGTCGTTGCGCAGCAGCGCCGGCGGCTCGTCGATGTTGTTGACCACGACGTCGAGGTCCCCGTCGTCGTCCAGATCGCCGAAGGCGGCCCCCCGGGCGCTGTGCAGCTCCTCGAAGCCCGGCCCCGAGGCCGCCGACACGTCGGTGAAGCGCCCGCCGTCGTTTCGCAACAAGAGATTTTTCTGCTTCCAGGTGGTCCCCAGACCCGCCCGATCGATCATCGGGAAGACGTGCCCGTTGGCCACGAACAGATCGAGATCGCCGTCGTTGTCGTGATCGAGGAAGCCGGTGCCCCACCCCAGCGTGGGAAAGGTCGCCGCCCCGACCCCGAGGGCCATCGACACGTCGAGGAAGAACAGGTCCCCTTCGTTGTGACGCAGGGTCGAGTAGTCGTGGGAGAAATTGGTCACGAACAGATCGAAGCGGCCGTCGTTGTCGTAGTCGCCCGCGTCCACCCCCATGCCGGCCTGCGCCCGGCCTTCCTCCGCGTAGGCGGCCCCCGCGATCAAGCCGATCTCCGACAGCCGGCCGCGGCCGTCGTTGCGGTACAGGAGATTGGGGACCGAATCGTTGGCGACGAACAGCTCCGGGTCGCCGTCGAGGTCGAGATCCGACCAGAGGACCCCCAGACCGTACCCGGAGGGATCGGTGCGGATCCCGGCGGTGCGGCTGACGTCGGTGAAGTGGCCGCGGAGGTTCCGGAACAGGCGGCCGGCCGAGGTCTTCAGACCGCGCGGCCCGCAGATCACCGGGACGCCCCGGTAGTGACAGTTCGGCCCCGCGCCCGGGGCGGGGAGGGGCGGCATCCCCGGCTCCCAGTCGACGTAGTGCGAGACGTAGAGATCGAGCCAGCCGTCGCCGTCGTAATCGGCGAACGCCGTCCCGGTGCTCCAGCCCCGGCCGCCGGCGAGACCGGCGGCCCGGGTGACGTCCTGGAACCGGCCCCCGCCCAGATTGCGGTAGAGCAGGTAGCGGCCGAACCCGGTCAGGAACAGATCGATCCGTCCGTCGGCGTCGTAGTCGGCGGCGGCGCACCCCTGGGCCCAGTAGCCGCGGGCCGCCACCCCGGCGGTCGCGGTGACGTCCTGGAAGCGCAGCCCGCCCAGGTTGCGGTACAGGGCCGAGCGCGGCTCCTCGCCCGGAGAGGGGTTCGTGGCCCGGCCGTTCGGCAGGAACAGGTCCAGCCGGCCGTCGTCGTCGAAATCGAGCAGGCAGACCCCCATGCCGACCGTCTCGTTGATGGTCCGCTTGTCGATCGCGCCGCAGACGTTCCGGAGCGTCAGCCCGGCCTCGGCGGCGACGTTGACGAAGCGCGGCCCGCCGGCCGGCGCCGCGGGCGGCGGCGCCCCGACG
>JBOGOE010000420.1:0-6832 GCA_050747445.1 Candidatus Polarisedimenticolia bacterium
CAGCACGTACAGGGCGACCGCGGCGCGGTCGATCCACACCCGGCGGCGCAGGAGGAACGATCCAAGGTCGAACGCGAACGCGACGACGAGCAGGGCCACGGGAAAGTGGACCACCGCGGCATGCAGATTGGGAAGCGCGCCGAGCGAAGGAAAGATGTCCGTCACGAAGGCAGTCCCCTCAGCGGGCCGTTCCTGGGACGACGGGGTTCACCGGCGCAGCCCCGGAAAGCGCCCTTCCCCCCCAACGCTAGTGTCCCCGCGTCTCCGGAACCGGGATCGCCGACGGCTCCACGGTCCCGCGCTTCATCTCGAAATTCCACTTCCAGATCTCGTAGATCGGCGGATAGACCAGAAGCTCGAGGATGAAGCTGGTGACAAGACCGCCGATCATCGGCGCCACGACGCGCTTCATCATGTCGGCGCCGGTGCCGAGCGACCACATGATCGGCATCAGCCCCATGAAGGCGGCCGCGACCGTCATCGCCTTCGGGCGGATGCGCTTGACGGCGCCGTGGATGATCGCCTCGCGCAGGTCCTCGCGGGTGCGCATCCGGCCCGCCCGCACGGCATCGTGGTACGCCAGATCCAGGAACAGGAGCATGAAGACGCCGGTCTCGGCGTCGAGCCCCATGAGGGCGATCATCCCTACCCAGACGGCGATCGAGGTGTTGTAGCCGAGGAGGTACAGGAGCCACACGGCCCCGATCAGCGAAAACGGCACCGCCAGCATCACGACCGACGCCTTCACTCCGGAGCCCGTGTTCATGTACAGCAGGATGAAGATCAGGAAGACGGTGATCGGGATCACCAGCTTGAGGCGCGCGCGCACCCGCAGCATGTTCTCGTACTGCCCGCTCCACTGCAGGGAGTAGCCGGTGGGGACCTCGACGCGCTCCGCCACCACCCGCTTCGCCTCCTCGACGTACCCGCCGATGTCGCGCCCGGCGAGGTCGACGTAGACGTAGCCGGCGAGCATGCCGTTCTCGTCGCGGATCATCGAGGGGCCGGTGGTCATCCGGATGTCGGCGATCTGCGCCAGGGGGATCTGGGCTCCCGACATCGTGGGGACGAGAACCCGTTGCAGCCGATCGAGGCTGTCCCGCATCTCCCGGGCGTAGCGCACGATGACGCTGTAGCGCTCGCGCCCCTCGATGGTCGTGGTGATCGTCTCGCCGCCGATGGCCGACTGGATCACCATCTGGGCCTCGGCGACGGTCAGGCCGTAACGCGCCAGGTCCTCCCGGCGCAGGTCGAAGTCGAGGAAGTAGCCGCCGGCGGTGCGCTCGGCGTAGATGCTGCGCGTTCCCCGGAGGTCGCGCAGGGCGGCCTCGATGGCGGCCCCGATCCGCTCGATCACCTGAAGGTCGGATCCGAAGATCTTGATGCCGATCGGGGTCCGCACCCCGGTCGTCAGCATGTCGATGCGGTTCTTGATCGGCATCGTCCAGGCGTTGGTGACCCCGGGGACCTTCAGGGTACGGTCGAGCTCCTCGATGAGGTCCTCGCGCGACAGGCGGTCCCACCAGATGTGGCGCAGCGGGACCTGCAGCCACTCCGGCCAGTCGGAGTAGAAGCGCCGGACCGGGCGCCATGCGTCGCGGGGCTTGAGGAGGATGGTCGTCTCCAGCATCGAGAAGGGGGCCGGGTCGGTCGAGGTTTCGGCGCGACCGGCCTTGCCGAAGACCCGCGTCACCTCCGGGACGTCGGCGATTATCCGGTCGGTGATCTGGAGGAACTTCTCGGCCTCGGTCACCGACAGCCCCGGGAGGGTCGTCGGCATGTACAAGAGGGTGCCCTCGTCGAGGGGCGGGAAGAACTCGGAGCCGAGCGCGAAGTAGACCGGGATCGTGCTGAGGACGAGCGCCGCCGCCGCGCCGATCGTCCACCACGGATGCCGCAGGACGAGGTTGCACGCGGGCTCGTAGATCCGGAACAGCAGACGACTGATGGGATGGCGCTCTTCCGGGTAGTAGGTGCCGACCAGCGCCTGGCTGGCGAGCCAGGACAGCCAGCGCGGCCGGAAGGTGAACCGGTCCATGCGGGCGAACAGCATCCTCAGGGCCGGGTCGAGCGTCAGGGCCAGGACGGCGGCGATCGCCATCGACAGGTTCTTGGTATAGGCCAGCGGCTTGAACAGCCTCCCCTCCTGGTCGACGAGCGTGAACACCGGCATGAAGGCCACCGCGATCACCAGGAGGGAGAAGAACACCGACGGTCCGACCTCCTTGAGCGCCTGCAGCCGCACCTGGTGGAAGTCGCCGACCCGCCCGCCGGCTTCCCACAATTGCAGCTTCTTGTAGGCGTTCTCGACCTCGACGATGGCGCCGTCCACCAGGACGCCGATGGAGATGGCGATCCCCGCGAGCGACATGATGTTCGTGGTGACTCCCATGAGATACATCGGGATGAACGCCAGGGTGACGCTGACCGGGATGGTGATGATCGGGACGATCGAGGAGGGGATGTGCCACAGGAAGAGGAGAATCACGACGCTCACGATCACCATCTCCAGGATCAACTCCTCCTTCAGGTTGTCGATGGAGCGCTGGATCAGCTCGGAGCGGTCGTAGACGGTGACCAGCTCGACCCCCGGCGGCAGGGAGCCACGGACGCTGTCGATCTTCTCCTTGACCCGGTTGATGACGTTGAGGGCGTTCTCGCCGTAGCGCATGACGACGATCCCCCCGACCGTGTCGCCGATGCCGTCGAGATCGACGACCCCCCGGCGGATGTCGGGCCCGAGGACGACCCGGGCGACGTCGCCGACCGTGACCGGGACCCCCTTGCCGTTGTCGCCGACGACGATCGAGCGGATGTCCTCCACCGAGCGGGCGTAGCCGCGTCCGCGGACCATGTACTCGGCGCCGGCGAACTCCACCAGCCGTCCGCCGACGTCGTTGTTCCCCTGGCGGATGTTGTCGATGACCCGCTGCAGGGGGACGCGGTAGGCAAGCAGGGCGTCGGGATCGACCTCGACCTGGTACTGCTTCTGGAACCCGCCGATCGATGCGACCTCGGCGACCCCCGGGACCGCCTGCAGCCAGTAGCGCAGGTACCAGTCCTGGAAGGAGCGCAGCTCCGCCAGGTCGTGCCGGCCCGTCCGGTCGACGAGGGTGTACTGGTAGACCCAGCCGACCCCGGTCGCGTCGGGACCCAGCTCGGTGCGTACCCCCTCCGGCAGCCGCGGCAGGATCTTGCTCAGGTACTCGAGCGTCCGGCTTCTGGCCCAGTAGATGTCGGTGCCGTCCTGGAAGATGACGTAGACGTAGGAGAAGCCGAAGTCCGAGAAGCCGCGGATCGCCTTGACGCGCGGCGCCCCCAGGAGGGCGGCGATGATCGGATAGGTCACCTGGTCTTCGATGATGTCGGGGCTGCGGTCCCAGCGCGAGTAGATGATCACCTGGGTGTCCGACAGATCGGGGATGGCATCGAGCGGCACGTTCTGCATGCAGTAGAACGCCGCCGCCACCGCCACCCCCGTGAGGACGAGGACGAGCAGCTTGTGGTGCGCCGAGAACTCGATGATCCGGTCGACCATCAGTGCACGTGATCGCCTGGCGGCGCCGGGGTGGCCGACTTCAGGGCCGCCTTGAGCTTGGACTCCGAATCGATGAAAAACGTGCCGCTCGTGACCACGACCTCGCCGTCGCGCAGCCCCTCGAGGATCTCGACGGCGTCGGGCAGACGCACTCCGACGCGCACCTCGCGCGGCTCGAAGATCCCCCCGCCGCGGGCCACGAAGACGACGTTGCGCGTGCCGGAGGAGAGCAGCGCGCTTTCGGGGACGCTGAGCCGCTCCCCGAGGTCGCTGTCGATCCGCACGTCGGCGTACATCCCCGGCTTCAGCTCCAGCCGGGAGTTGTCGAACTCCAGGCGGACCTGGACGGTGCGCGTCGCCTCCTCCAGCACCGGGTAGACCAGGGTGACCCGCCCGCGGTAGGAGCGACCGGGGAGGTAGGACAGGGTCATGACGGCCTGCTGCCCGTTCTTCACGAATGGAAGCTCGTACTCGTACACCGAGGCGAGGACCCAGACCCGCGTCAGGTCGGCGATGTCCAGAAGGGGCGTGTCCGGATCGATCTTCTGACCGTGGGTGACGTTGCGAACCAGAACGTGGCCGGAGATCGGGGCGTGCAGGGTCACGGTCCGCTCGGCCCGGCCGCTGCGCTCCAGCGCCTCGATCTGGGCCGGCGTCAGGTCGAACAGCAGCAGCCGGCGGCGGGCGCTCTCGACCAGCTCGTCGGCCCGGCGCGCCGCGTCCGGAAGGGCGCCCCCGGCGATCCCGGCGCGTGCCCGCAGGGCCAGCAGGTACTCCTCCTGGGTCGCCAGGAGCTCCGGACTGTAGAGATCGAGGAGCGGCTCCCCGGCGCGCACCTGCTGGCCTGTGGTGTCCACGTAGAGCTTCTCGATCCAGCCCCCGATCTTGGTGTGGAGGTGGTGCAGACGGGTTTCGTCGGCCACCACGCGCCCGACGGTCCGGATGGCTCGGATAAAGGGCGCCTTGCGGACGACGGTCGTGCGCACGCCGATGAGCTGCTGCTTGCCGAGGGGGATCTGGACGGTCGCGAGCCCCTCCACGTCGGCGGCCGCGCCTGCTTGCGCTTCGACCTCGACCGGGACCATCTCCATGCCCATCGAATCTTTGCCGGCAGGCTCCATCGGCACCATGCGCATGCCGCAGATCGGACAGTCGCCGGGGCGGTCGGAGATCATCGTGGGGTGCATGGGGCAGTGGTATTTGGTCGCCTGCCGCTCGGCGGCCCGGTCCGCGCCGGCAGGGCCGCCCGCGGGGGCGCCCCGTCCGAAAAGGAGCCAGCCAATGACGCCGAAGAGGCCGGCGATCAGGACCAGGACGGCGACGGCCAGCCGGCGGCTAACGGTCACGGGCATCGCTGCCTCCTTCCCGCGACGGCCCGTCCGGGACCGGGCCCGAATCGAGCACCAGCGGGCGCCCGACGAGCGGCTCCAGGGCCGCCAGCGCCTGCAACCGATCCGCCTCTTCCGCCGCCAGGTCGATGCGCGCCTCGAGCAGCACGCGCAGGTCGTTGAGGACGTCCAGGAAGGGGAGACGGCCGACGCTGTACGAGGTCCTGGCCGACTCCAGCGCAGCCGCCGCCTGAGGGATCACGCCGGCGCCGATCAGCCGGACCAGCCGGTCGGCGCGTCGCACCCTGGCCGCCAGGTCGAGCGCTCCGGCGCGCGCGGCCAGGCGCCCCTGCTCCAGATCGTGGCGCGCGGCCCGCAGCGTCGACTCGGCCTCCAGGAGCGCCTGCGCCTGCTTGTCCCGCCGGTACAGCGGCAGGCGCAGGCCGATCATCCCGCCGAGCATCGGCTCGAGACCGGCGCGATGGTCGTAGGAGGCCGACCAGACGAAGTCGGGTTTGAGGTCGAGCCGGGCCCGCCGCACCGCGGCCTCCTCCCGCAGCACCGCCGCCTCCAGGGCGGCGACGGCCGGAGACGATGCCGCCGCCTCGGCGGCCAGTTCCTCCAGGTCGGCCGGGATCGGTGGCGCCGGCAGGGCCGTCACCGTGCCGATCCCCGGCCCGCCGTCGCGCCCGAGCGTCTCCAGGAGACGCACCTCGGCCGCGCGCCTCTCCTGGAGCGCGCGCTCCAGATCCGTATCGAGGCGCAGGATTTCCGTCTCCGCCTTGAGGATGCTCTCCTGCACCCCCTCGCCGGCCTCGTAGCGCCGGCGGGCCACCTGGGCGAAGGTGTCGAGGACCGCGCGCATCTCGCGCAGCACCGCCGTCGATCGGTCGAGACGGAACAGGTCCGCGAACGACGATTCCACGCCGGCGCGGATCTCGAGACGCAGCCGCTCGAGTTCGCGCGCGGCCACCTCGGCAGCGTGCGCCGCCACCTCCCCCGCGGCGTCGCGTTTGCCGGGGTAGGGGAGCTCCTGCCGGAAGGCGAATGACAGCCTGGCGTCCTCCGCCTCCCCGAGGGTGAAGCGGTCCGTCCCCTCGTTGGTGTAGCCGAGGCTGGCTTCGGGGTCGGGCAGGGCGCGTGCCTGCGGCGGCCGGAGACGCGCCGCCTCCAGCCGGGCGGCGGCGGCGCGCAGGACGGGGCTGGCGGAGTCCGCCTCCTGCAGGAGCGCGGCGAGGTCGGCCGGCGGCGTCTCCTGCGCATGGAGGGGTGCCGCCGGGAGAAGCGCCGGAAGGACGAGCACGGCAATCGATTTCACGTGACACCTCGAGACCCGGGAGCGGCGCGGGGTCGCGCCGGGACGCAGATCGACGGACGGACTTCAGGGACGGACGGCCCGGTGCGGGGCCGTGATCAGCGCAGGATCGAGGCGTTCAGGAGGTAGAGCGGAACCGCGGTGTGATCGTCCGGATGACGCGTCACCCATTCGGTCCGGGTGGCGGCGAGCGGAAGCGGGAGGGTCGCCACGAAGGGGGCGGTGGCGGGCGAGGGCGAACTCTGGAGCTTTTTGGAGGTCGGCAGCGCGTCGCCCGCGGCACGCGGGGACGAATCTCCGGGCGCCACGCGGCAGCACCCCGGCTTCCCGAGACCTTCGGCACACGCGCCCGCCTTCTTGCAGCAGGGCATCGATTCGCCCGCGACCGCCTGGCAGAAGGGGGCGGCCGCCAGCGCGAGCCAGGAGGCCAGCAGCAGGGAGGTGACGGCGGGACGGAGTCTCAGCACGGAGTGAAGATACCGCAATAGCGTCGGGTGGGCAAGGGCGCCGGGCGGGAAAGGCGCCTGAAAAGAAAGCGGGGCGGCCGGCGCCGCCCCGGGTCTCTGTCGCTCATATTTTGGTGGCGGGGGCGAGATTTGAACTCGCGACCTTTGGGTTATGAGCCCAACGAGCTACCAGGCTGCTCCACCC
>JBOGOE010000421.1:0-2292 GCA_050747445.1 Candidatus Polarisedimenticolia bacterium
GCGGAGGCCGGGGCGCCGGGCGCGGGCGGCTCGGCGGCGCTTCTGGCGCCGGATCCCGCCCATCCCAGGCCGGCCGCGTTCGACCGGCTCGACGAAGCCTGGCATCGCGCCGCGGTCCGCCGCCTTCAGGGAAAGCTCCAGGAGGAAGGGCTCGACGGGGCGCTCCTCTCCGACCGCTGGAACATCATCTATTTCAGCGGGCTCTGGTTCACCTCCACCGAGCGCCCGTTCCACCTCTACGTGCCGGCCGCCGGCACCGACCTCGTCTGGTTCCATCCCGGTCTCGACCGGGACCTGGTCGGCTCCTGGTGGATCCGCGAGCGCGAGGAGTACTTCGACTTCAAGCACGGCGAGGGGGCCTTCCCCGACCGCGGCCGGGTGCAGATGGGGGCGACGGTGGACCTCACGCGCTGGGTCCTGAAAGGGCTCAGGAAGCGCGGCGCCGCCGGCAAGATCCTCGGCATCGACGGACCGCTCACCCGCGATTTCCTCGAGATCGCGGGTGAGATCCTGCCGCAGACCGCCGTGCGCGGCGTCGGGGAGATCTGCGAGCGCTTCCGGATGATCAAGACACCGGAGGAGATCGCCCTGACCCAGCGCGCCATGAACTATTTCAGCCGCATCCACGCCTTCACCCGCGATTACCTGCTCGAGCGGGGAACGGACGCCACCGACTTCGAGGTGACGATGGCGGCGACGCGTCACGGGATCGACCTGATCATGAACGACATCCGGCGCGACGGCCGGCCGCACACCGCGGTCGGCATCGAGGTGGGGGTCGGCGTGCGCACGGGGGCCGGCACCGCCTACCCCCATCCGAACCAGTTCCACCACAACCGGATCAAGAAGGGGGACGCGCTCCAGGTCGCGGGCGGCGTCAAGATCGGCGGCTACGGCGGCGAGCTCTACCGGGCCTACCAGATCGCCCCGTGGGATTCCTTCCGGGAGAAAGTCTGGGAGGTCCACACCGAGTGCTGCCGCATCCAGGCCGAGGCGTCGGCGGCCGGCGTCACCGGCTCCTATGTCGCCAAGAAAGTCCACGACCACCAGGTCAGGAACGGTCTCCAGGCGCACGTCTATCACCGTCCGGCGCACGGCGAGGGATCCGAGGGGCACCAGCCCCCCTACATCGCCCTCGGCGACCACACGATGCTCGAGGAGGGGATGACCTTCAGCAACGAGCCCGGTCTGTACGTTCCCGACCGGGGGTTCGGCTACAACCACTCCGACAACGTGCTGGTCCTGAAGGACCGCGGGCTGCGGATGGGCAGCCTGCCGTTGTCGAGGGAGTGGTGCTTCCTCACGCTGTAGCGGGCGTCTGGACATCGAGGGGCCGGGGCCTAGATTGAACCAGGGCCACCCCCGGCCGTCGGTTGCAGAACCGTAACGCGGCGCGGGCCGCCCGCACACGACCATGTCCGCAAAAGCCGCCGATCGGACCATGGCCCTGGACCGGGGCAAGCTCGAATCCGGCCGGTTCCTGAAGGCGCACGCCTCCCTGGTCGTCCTGCGCGGCGCGGAGATCGGGCGGGATTTCCGCCTGAAGCGGGGCGGCATGATCCTCGGGCGCGGTCTGGAGACCGACATCCGGATCCTCGACGAGCTGGTGTCGCGCGAGCACGCGCGGCTGGAGCTCGAATTCGACGCCGGGAGCGGCACCACCTCCTACTGGATCGTCGACCTGGGGAGCACCAACCACACGTTCGTCAACAGCAAGCGGGTGGAACGGATCGAGGTGCGCGACGGCGACCGGATCCAGGTGGGAGAAACCGTCCTCAAGTTCGTGCTGCTGGACGACGTCGAGGCGCGCTTCCACCAGGAGGTCCGGCAGCGGATCCAGATCGACCGGCTCACCGGGCTGCTGACCAAGGAGTCGCTCTATCTGGCCCTGGAGATGGAGTTGCGCCGCTGCCAGCGCTACAACCTGCCGCTGTCGGTGCTGATGATGGATCTCGACCGGTTCAAATCGGTCAACGACACGCACGGTCACCTGATGGGCAGCCACGTCCTGTCCGAGGTGGGACGCCTGATCCGCGAAACCGTCCGCGCGGTCGACGTCTCGGCACGTTACGGCGGCGAGGAATTCGTTTCGTATCTGGCCGAGGCCAGGGCCGAGGGCGCGGCCCAGGCGGCCGAACGGATCCGGGCGTCCATCGAGGCCCATCCGTTCACCCTGGACGACGCGACGATCAAGGTCACCATCAGCATCGGCGTCGCCACCTACCCGGTGCACGGCCGCGACATCAAGTCGCTGGTGGCCCGCGCCGACAAGGCCCTCTATCGCGCCAAGGA